>PAHR01000052.1 GCA_002705265.1 Pelagibacteraceae bacterium
ATTGAAGATTCTGCTCAATCTCTAGGTTCTTTTTATCCTGACGGAAGGCATATAGGAAGGTCTGGCAAAGTGGGGAGCTTCTCCTTTTCAGCACCAAAAATAATTTCAACTGGCCAAGGAGGGGCATTAATTACAGATGATGATGATGTTGCTTCTAAGTTAAGGAAGCTCAAGGATTTTGGTAGAAGTAGTGGCGGGAATGATGTCCATGATGTCATAGGATACAACTTTAAATTTACTGAATTGCAGGCTTGTATTGGAATTGAACAGATGAAAAAACTTGACGTAAGAGTCTCTAGGAAAAAGGAGATTTGGAAAAGATATAAAGAGAATCTTTCGGATATAGAGCCAATAAAATTATTTGATCATGATTTAACCTATACTGCTCCATGGTTCATAGACTCTATAGTAGAGGAAAGGGAAGAATTAATTTACTACTTGAAAGATAATAATATTGGTTCAAGGGTTATGTATCCTCCATTAAATAGACAGAAGGCTTATAATGTCGATGCGTCTTGTCCAGTCTCAGACTTAATAGGTGAAAAGGGCCTTTGGTTGCCGTCAAGTGTTCAAATAACTAATGAACAAATAGATTATATAGGGCAAGTAATTAAAGAATTTTACAAATAATTTTTATTTAAAATATGAAAGCATTATTCGTAGGTCTAGGATACATAGGCTTGCCCACAGCAACAATAGTTGCAAAAAAGGGTATTGAAGTAATAGGTGTTGATACAAATGCTGACTTAGTGGCACAGATTAATTCGGAGAATTTTCAGACATCTGAATACCAGCTTCAAGACATGTTAGCTGAGGTAGTAAGGAATAAAAAGCTTATAGCGAAAACCACTCCCGAAGAAGCTGATGTTTTCTTCATTGTCGTTCCAACACCTATAAATCAAGAAAACAAGCCTGATATCTCTATAGTTAAAGAAGCAATTGAGTCTATTATACCCTTCCTTAAATCTGGAGACCTTATCATAATTGAGTCTACGGTTTCCCAATCTACAACCAACTCCATGGCAAATTTAATATTCAATAAAAGACCAGACTTAAATGATTCAGTATTCATTTCTTATTGCCCGGAAAGAGTCTTACCTGGCAATATTATTTATGAGCTTGAAAATAATGATAGGGTGGTGGGTGGTATCAATAAAGAATCTGCATCTAGAGCGAAGGAATTTTATAGAAAGTTCGTAAAAGGCTCGATACACGAAACTGATTCAAGAACTGCTGAATTATGCAAATTAACTGAAAATGCATACCGAGATGTACAAATAGCATTCGCAAATGAGCTATCAATTATCGCAAATAAATCTAATGTAGATATTTGGGAGTTAATTGATTTAGCTAACAAACATCCCAGAATTAATATTCTTAATCCTGGGTGCGGCGTTGGCGGACATTGTATTGCTGTGGATCCTTGGTTTTTAATCTCTGACTTTCCCGAGCATACTCAGCTTATCTTGACTGCTAGAGAAAGAAATTTAGATAAAACTAAATGGTGTCTGAATCAGATTAAGTATGAAATTGAGTTATTTCGTTCGAAGCATGATCGCTATCCTATCATCGCGTGTATGGGAATAGCTTACAAAGAGAACTCAGACGATACTCGCGAATCTCCGGCTAAACTTATTGCGAATGAATTAACCTTGAACTCTCAATGTGAGGTTTTGACTTGTGAACCTAATTTGACTCAAGATGATATATTGGAATTATCAAATTTGGATGATGTATCTAAAAAAGCTGACTTGATCCTATGGCTAGTAGCGCATGATGAGTTTGTTGATTTCAATCAATCTGCAGAAATTAAAGAAATAGACTTTTGTGGCTTAAGGTTAAAATCTAAGTGAATATCAATTTCTTGAGAGCTCTCTTACAAAACATTACACAAAGTCTTTTATTTAAAAATATATCGACTGTTGCTGTCGGAACTGGCATAGCACAAATATTTCCTATTATCTTTTATCCACTTCTTGCTAGGATATTTCCTCCATCTGAATTTGGTCTCTTAGCTATTGTGGTTTCAATTGTTCCTATTTTATCTGTTATCGCAAGCGGAGCTTTCGAAGGGGCAATTTTATTATCAAAATCTAAAGTATCGTCGATTAATCTTGCTGCCTATATATTAATAAGGTCTTCTTTTATTTTAATTCTATTTTTATTGTTGATAATCTTTTTCGGTAATCAAATAGCAATTCTTCTGAACGAACCTAGATTAAATCAGTGGCTTTATGTTGTGCCCGTCCTCTGCATAGGAGTCATTTTTTTTAATTTAACAAATGAATGGTTCGTTAAATACAAGTATTTTTCCAGACTAAGTCTCAATAAGGCTTTGTACACCATTACTAACGTACTGAGCAAAGTAGCCCTAGGTTTACTGGGATCTCTCAAAACTGGAGGCTTAGTTTTGGGTGATTTAGCAGGAAAAATGATCATTATGGTCTATGTTTCACTAACATTCCTACACCTGGATAAGGATCAATTAAGACACATAACCAAGTCAAGAATTTTTAACTCAACTTCAGAAGTAAAAGACTTCCCTAAATTCGTAATGCCAGATCAAATTATTAGTAATCTGGGGGGAAGTATTCATGTTTTCTTTATAAGTGCCTTTTTTGGGGCAACAGAATTAGGCTATGTTGCAATTGTTTCTTCAATCTTATATGCCCCAATCACTGTTTTTAGTTCAGCAATAAAAGATGTATTCAGACAAAGAGCTAAAGAAGATTTTGATGCTACCGGTAGTTGTAGGGAACTTTATATTAAATTACTCCCACCTGTTGCAGGTATTGCATGTTTAGGATTTGGTACCCTGTATTTGATTATTCCTCCATTTTTTAATATTTTCTTAGGTGAGCAATGGATAAAGGCAGCTGATTATGCCCAGATAATGATTCCTTTATTCTTCTTTAGCTTCATTTCTATGGCTCTGAAAGATGTATTTATCGTTGTAAAAAAAATGCACATAGCGTTGTATTGGCAATTCTTTTTTATCTTTCTGCTACTATTATCTTTAATTATAAGTACCTATCTTTACGATAGTCTGGAAGTTACTTTATATTTTATGACTGTGGCTAATAGCTTTTCCTATTTTCTGTATATCTTTTTGTCTTATTATTTTGCGAAAGCTTAACTTCTAATGGCTGCTCTATCTAGCAAAAGGTCCTCTGAAAATTCTTTTATTTATCAAAATTTATTTTCATTTCTTAAAGTTAAAGCAGAAGACTTGTATTTGTTCTTTGGATTATTGTTATTTAGATTGCTTTGTGACTCATCGTACTTGATCGTTAAATTAGTTTTTAATTATGAAAATCCTTTTATATACGACCCAACATTAATTTCTCAGATTATTTCGTGGTTATTTCTATTAAGTCTCTTCCCTCTTATATTTAAGGTCTACCGTAAAAAAACCCTTTCTTGTAATGTTATATTTCTTTTAAGCCTAATAGCATTAATCCCTAGCACATCCTTAATAGGAGCAAACAGCTATTACTCAGCAACTTTCATATTCCTTTCTTATGCTTATTGGTTCTTATTGTTAAGCCTGTGTATAAAAATACCTATGATAAATTTGGATTACTTTAGAGGTATAAGATCAGAATATTTTTATAATTTTATTCTCTTCATAATGTGCATATCTGTAATTTATTTATCTTGGACGAATACTGGATTTCGATTTATTTTTAATATTTTAGACTCTCAGCTTATATACGATACAAGATTAGAGGCCAGAGAATACGGAGGTATTCCTTTTTTAGGTTATCTAATACACGCCGCGGATAATCTATTGCCAATTTTAATGATTTATCTTTTTTCCAGAGGTAAAAAGATAATTGCACTCTTTGTAGGTTTAATAATTCTTCTTAATTTTGGTATAACAGCATCCAAACAGCTTTTTCTTTTATTGTGTATCGTCTTTTTTAGTTATTTATTTATAAAAGAATATTCACTTCAAAGGTTTTTCTTATTCGGGGCTATTTTGGTCACATTTTTTTCAATAGTAGAGTTTTATTTATTGAATACAGCCATAACTTCAATGTTTTCAACATATAGAATCTTTTTTATACCTGCAAAGTATCACTATATATACTTTGAATTTTTCTCGATTTTTGAACCGGATTACTTTAGGCAGTCCTTTTTAAGAATTTTCTTTGACTCTCCTTATGAAAGGAGTCTTCATATGGTTTTAGCTGACTTCCACAATCGAGATTATTACGCAAGAGCAAATGTAGGTTTACTTTCTGATGCAATAATGAATCTTGGATACATTGGAGCTTTTATTTTCCCGATCTTGCTTATCATGGTTCTCAAACTTCTTGATGGCGCTTCCAAGGGCTTAGCTCCTTCAGTATTATTTATGACAACAATATGTTTAAGCTTTTTATTCTTAAACCTGAATCTAACTATAGCTTTGATAACTGGTGGAGTAATTTTTATGATACCAATTTTATATAGCCTACCAAGGAAAGGAGAAATAAATTGAAGGTTTGCCATGTAATAAGTGGATATTTTAGGAATGATGCAAGAGTTTTTCAGAGGCAGTGCAAGTCCTTACACCAAGACGGTATAGAGGTTTCAATACTTACTAATGATGGAGAAAAAGAGGAAATACTAGATGATATCTTAATTCAATCATGCGATAAATTTTTTTCCAGTAGACTGGCGGTATTACTATTTGCCAAATATCAATTTTATTCAAAAGCCTTGGCTGTTGATGCAGACATCTTTCAATGCCATTCACCTGAACTTATTTCACTTGGCCTTTCTCTTAAAAAGAAAGGGAAAAAAGTAATTTATGATGCCCATGAAGANCTGCCCAGACATATTATTGAAAAGGAATGGCTTGATTGGCTACCTCTTTTNCTAAGGAAACTTCTTTCTTTCATAGTAGAAGTTTACTTACACAGGGCCCTCAAAAAGTATGATGCAGTTATTACTCCACATCATCATGTTCATGAAAATTTATTGAAGGCTAATATTAACTCTACTTTAATTACCAACTTTCCATTGGTANGGAATTNAGAAGATTTTTCATATGCAGATTATCAATCAAGAGGAAACAAGATTTGTTACACAGGGACTGTATACTCATATAGTCATCAAGAAGAGATTCTAGAAGCAATTTCAGATATAGATGTTCAATATAAAGTTGCAGGATATTTCGACCCCATACATTTAGATTCCTTAAGCGATTATAAGGGCTTTAGTAAGATGGAGTTTTTAGGGCGAATTCCATGGCAGAATTTGGGCGATTTCTACAGAAAAATGTCTATTGGCATCGTTGTATACGACTATAAGCTTAATTTAGGTAACAGGCTAGGGTCCTTTGGATCTAATAAATTATTTGAATATATGGAAGCAGGTTTACCAATTATTTGTACTGACTATATTTTATGGAAGGAAGTAGTAGAGAAATATGAATGTGGATTAACGGTAGAACCGAGGAATATAGATCAATTACGAGACGCNATAAGGTATCTTTTACAGAATAAAGAAATTGCTTATAAATTTGGTAAGAACGGGCAGAAAGCAGTCAAAGANGANTTAAATTGGTCTACNGAAGAAAANAANTATTTGAGGAGTNTNNAATGANTNNAGANNNAGCAAGATGCANAGTAAAGTAACAANATTTCNTTTGTNGTTGTTTCCTGNGANAAATACAAAGATTTATGGGATGTTTTTTTTCATTCCTTTTTTAAGTANTGGCCTGATTGCCCCTATGAAGTTTATTTAGCAACTAATCACTTGAACTATCCTTCTGAGAAAGTTCACACTATCAAAATTGGNGAAGANGGAGACTATGGAACAAATCTNAGAAAAATTTGTGATCAAATACCCACTGATTGGTTTNTCTACTGGTTCGAAGATACACCTTTTTCAAAGCCATTAGATACAACAAGAATTGATNAATTATTGACTACGGCACAAAATGAAAATGCTGGATCTTGTCTTTTAGTTCCCACCTACCCAGTGGTTTACCTAAAAAATGAAACAAAATTATTAGGTAGCATACCTAAAAATGTAAAATATAGAGCCGCAATAGGAGCCTCTCTATATAATAAAAAAACCTTCAAAAAGCTTATATTAGAAGGAAAGACAGCNTGGGAACATGATAAAAACTCTGAACCTAATAATTGGGATGATAAATTTTTAGCTTTAAACTCCTCCANAAATGAGCCTTTTTTCCCTTATGCGCACGGAGTAATTAAAGGGAAATGGTGCTATCAATTTCATAGATTTCTNAAAAAAGAAGGGTTTTCTNATCTCATATCTGAAAGAGAAAAAGAATCAATCTTCTCTTTCTTATATGGTGTTTTATATATGCTAAGAATAAAAATCTTTAAATTCNTCAAAATACATTGGTATGANTGAAAAAAAAATAGCAATAATAGATTACGGAATGGGCAACCTAGGTTCCATAAGCAATATGCTCAAGCATTTAGGATATCAATCCTTAATTACTTCAGATANTGCTGAAATTAAGTCCTCAGATTTCTTAATTCTTCCAGGTGTAGGCAAATTCGACAGAGCTATGAAAAATATTCGTGATTTAGATCTTGAGGAAGCTCTNAAAANAAAAGTTAAAGAAGANAAAANTCCTATACTNGGCATATGTTTAGGTATGCAAATCATGTGTAAATCTAGTGAGGAAGGAATCGAAAGNGGATTAGNACTAATAGATTACGAAGTAAAAAAATTTAATTTTGAAAATTCGGATCTAAAGGTTCCTCATATGGGCTGGAATTATGTNCAAAAGGATGAAGATAATATTCTCCACAAGAACCTCCCTGAAAACACTCGATTCTACTTTGTACATTCTTATTACGTTNAANAAAATAAACCTGACCTTAAAATATTCACTNCACATTATGGTTTANACTTTGTGTCTGGTTTTGCATCTAAAAATCTTTTCGGTGTTCAATTTCATCCAGAAAAAAGCCATAAATANGGAAANGCCTTATTNANAAACTTTTTAAATTATTATGAATAAGTTCTTTAGAATTATTCCAACACTTCTTCTTAAAGACGGAGGTCTTGTAAAGACAATCAAATTTAAAGATCCNNGATATATAGGNGATCCCATAAATATAGTGAAACTTTTTAATGATAAGGAAGCTGATGAGCTTTGCTTAATTGATATATCTGCAACTACACAAAATAAGGAACCTAATTATCGTCATNTANAAGAAATAGTTTCTGAGGCCTTCATGCCAATAGGCTANGGAGGCGGTATAAGAGATCTAAGACAAATAGAAAAGCTTTTCAAGCTGGGAATAGAAAAAGTGATTATTAATAATTCTTCCTATATAGATACTGACCTGATATCAGAAGCTTCNGAACAATTTGGTAGCCAGTCCATAGTGGTAAGCATAGATATTAAACGCAATATACTTGGTAAATTTAAACTCTATAGGTTCAGCGGATCTAAAAAAGTAGGTATTAATTTAGAGGATCATATAAGAAGAATAGAAGACTCAGGAGCAGGAGAAATAATTCTTAACTCAATAAATAACGATGGCTGTATGGAAGGATACGAGTTGGAGCTGATTAAAAAAGTAAACCCCATTACAAATTTACCTGTTATCTTGCTTGGAGGTGCTGGAAAGAAGCAAGACCTCATTGATGGCATAAATGCCGGTGCTTCAGGAGTATCNGCGGGTTCACTTTTTATTTACCAAGGCATTCATAAAGCTGTTCTGGTAAGCTATATAAAAAACGAAGACCTATTTAATTAAACTTTATAATTCAGGAGACCGCTTGCACAATAATTTAAAAATTTGTAGTAAATGCGTTATGGATACTACAGCACTCGAGATTGAGTTCGATGAAAACGATATATGTTCTTTTTGTAAAGAGTACGAGATTCGGTCTTCTAAAGACCTTCATGATGACCCCGAGGATGAAGAAAATCTTAGAAAATATTTAGAAAACATAAAATCCAAGAGAAAAAACCATAAGTATGACTGCTTAATCGGAGTCAGCGGAGGAGTTGATAGCTCATATGTAGCTTATCTTTTAAAGAATGTTTATGGCTTGAACCCCTTAGCAATTCATCTAGACAATGGGTGGAATTCTGAGTTGGCAGTNTCTAATGTAGAAAATATNATGAAAATTCTTGATATAGACNTGATAACTCATGTNTTGGACTGGAATGAATTTAAAGATATTCAGCTATCCTTTCTNAAGTCCTCCATTTCTAATGTAGAAATACCNACNGACCATGCNATTTGGGCCTTGTTNATNAANACNGCNTCCAANATGAANATACCTTANATAATTGCTGGGAATAATGTTGTTACTGAATCAACAATGCCAACCACATGGCTTTATCAATCAAAGGACTCAAAATTAATTAAGTCCATACATAAAAGATTTGGCACCAATATCAGAAAAACCTATCCTTCACTTACAAATTTCGACTACGTTTATTATCTTTTGTTCAAGCAAATTAAATGGATACCTATTCTCAATTATATTAAGTTCAACAAACAAGAGGCAAAGGCACTACTGATAGATAAACTGGGCTGGCGAGATTACGGAGGTAAACATTATGAATCTATATTTACTAGATTTTTTCACGCGTATTACCTGATTGAAAAATTTGGTTATGATCTTCGTAAACCTTATCTTTCAGCAGAAGTTTGTTCTGGTCAACTTTCTAGGGAAGAGGCAATTGGAGAAATATCTCTTCCTCCAGCAGAAGAGAGTGTGATTAGTTCTGATCAGGAATATGTCGCTAAAAAACTTGGTCTTAGTCGTCAAGAGTTGATTCAAATAATCAGGCAACCAAACAAGGACTTTGATGAATATCCTAACCCGAATTTCTTATGGAAAAATTTATCTTTTTTTATAGATAAGGCAAGGACATTTATAACAAACATATAAATAGCTCTAAATAAAAAGCGTAATAAGCAATTATCCTAAATGAATATACTTGTATTAATACAAATTTTTGAGACGCCTTCTGATAATGGCTCTGATAGGAATTATTTCTTTTGTAAAAAACTTGTCGAAGAAGGCTTTAATACAAATGTTATAACATCCAATATAGATTATAAATCTGCAATACCCAGGTATCCTTCTGAAGATTCATCTTTCGTAAAAGATTTAAAAGGAATAACTATTGAGTACTTGAATGTTTATACTAATATAAGAGGTAGTTTTATTCGCAGAGTAATTTTTTATTTATCATTCTTTTTCAAGGCGTTGTTTCTTTTAATCAACAAAAAGCAGGTTGATGTTGTTTATGCCATTTCTACTCCCCTAAGCACAGGATTCCTTGGAGTTTTGGCTTCTAAATTATGTAAAGCGCCCTTAGTATTTGAGGTAACAGATGTTTGGCCCGATGCTGCAGTTCACTCTGGGGTTTTAAAAAATAGAATCCTAATCAATATAATTAGATTCTTTGAGATTTTGTGTTACAGGCATTCAAGCAAAATAATTGCTCTAACAGAGGGGATTAAGAGAAATATTCAAGAAAAAATAACAGACAAAAAAAAGGTAATTTTAATACCTAATGGAGTGGATGAAGCTTTGTTTAGTTCGGCATCTGAAAAAACTAGATATAAAGTTAGAGAACAGTATGGTTTTAATTCTAAAATTGTTGCAATGTATTTGGGCGCTCATGGACGCTACAATTCTTTAGAGACTATCATAGAATCAGCTATTCTCCTTAAGGAAGAACCAAAGTTTTTGTTTGTATTTATCGGAGATGGAGATGAGAAAGATAAATTAATTCAGTTATCTGAAGAATCTAATTTGAAGAATACTCTTTTTCTAGATCCACTGCCTCACGCATGAGATCGCGCAACTCCTCCTTGAATTCAGGCGTCCAGACATCCGCGTTCTCTTCGATGAGATCCATAGTAAGATTACGGAAGACTTCGATGTGGTTTGATTCGTCACGCAGGGTGTAGCGGAACATCTGACCGATGCCGG
>PAHR01000053.1 GCA_002705265.1 Pelagibacteraceae bacterium
TCAGGTATATGAGATTGTGGAAATCCCATCACAAGTTTATAATCAAGAATTCTAAAATATTTTCCCAATATGTTCCTCATTTTTTTTATGAAAATTTTATTATCAAAAATGAAAGATGAATTAAGCTTTTCAAGTAAATTTCTTCCAGGTTTTGGATTGTAACCTTTTGTATTATTTGTTTCTCTAAATTGTTTAGAAGTTAAAAATAACTTATTTAAGTTTCTAGTTTTTTTGATGTCTCTTAAAAGTTTTTTACAATCTTTTTTATTAAATATTTGACCTAAAGATTCAACACCATCATTTTTGAAATTTAAGTTCATTATTAAGTATTAATAAAATTTGTTAAAGATTTTTTAAACTCTAATTGGTTTATATCATCGATATTATAATAGTCATTAGCAAAACTACATTTTGAAAATTTTTTTAATTTTTTTAATTTTAACAAATGTTTGATTGTTTTTAAAAATGTGTCACTTTTTTTACTAAATGATACACTTTTTTTAAATTGATTATAATTAGATTTTAAAATTTTTGGATGCTTTCTTTGCAAGCATACAACTTTTTTGTTTAAACATGATATTTCAACTAAGGAAGTTGACTCAGACTCGAGAATAAATAAATCAAATCCATGGTTGATCTCTTTAACTACTCCATTTGATATATATGTAATATTTTTTGAAAAAACATTATTTTTATTGAACAAAAAATTTTCATTAGGATAATTTTTAATAATAAAATTTATATTTGGATTTTTTTTAAATATCTCAATCATTTTTAGTCTTAATTTAAGTAAATTTTCATTAGTGTGTTCTTTTTTTTTTAAATCATGGATATGAAAATTTTTTGAACATATATAACAAACTTTTTTTATTTCTTTTGAATATTTTTGATTATTTTTATAAAAACTAGACTCCTTAAGTTTTATTAAAGAAAAACTTGGTACCACAAATAGATTTTTAAAATATGAATTTTTGTAAAGTCTAAAAGTTCTTAAAAGTGAATTTTTAATTTTATTGGAAAATATTTGATAATAAGAATATTTGTTTTTGATTAAATAGAAAAAAACATAAGGCCAATCTTTATAATGCCCAATTGTACCTCCGTGTGAAAGAGCTAAACTTTTAGTTTTTTTTTCATTAAATAAACTATTTATATAGTTTGCTATTGGTAGCTCCACTCCATATATGTATTTAGTAAAATTAAACTTTTTGTTTAATTTATGAAATGATTTTTCAGCAAAATTAAATCTAAAATAAAAATTATTTAAAATATCAAAATAGTTTTCAATTAAAACTTTATAAAACCAATTATCACAACCAATTGATTGAAAAAATTTTCTATCTTCAATTTTTGTCAATATTTGAAAAAACTTTGTTTTAGATATTGGAATATTTTGGTTTTTATTAGTTTTTACGTAATTATTAAAAAGAATTAAATTATAAGAATCGGAATAGTTTTTATAAAAAAATTTTAATTGTTGTCTGTCCATATTCATTAAACATAAACTTTTTTTATGAGATCTAAATAATTCTTGTTTTAAATTACTTGCAAAAGAATATAGTTTTCTTTTTAAATTAAAATCCTCGAAATGATATTGAAATATATCTTTTTCAAAACATCCTTTGAGAAAAAAACTATTATTTGCTTTGATAGTTTCAACCTTAATTTTTTTATTATTAAAATACTTTAAAATCAAATCCAAAATAGATATTTCATGATTAGTAATTTTTTTATTTTTTTCATAATAATTAAAATAAATAAATGTATCAGGATTTAATTTTTGAATTTTTTTTAAAAAAAGATGATAATTTTTTGCATATATAACAAATTTCGTTTGTTGATGAATTGAATTTAAGTAAAAATTATAATTTTTATTAAAATAAGAATTAATTTCTTTGTCAATTTTTTTTAAAAAATTCGAGTATATAATTCTGAATTTATGATTGTCTAAATGAAGTAATTTTTTTTCTCCTATAAATTTTTCTAGTGTAAAAATATCTTTTTTTACAATACTTGGATCAAGAGTTATTATTAAAAAATCATTTAAACTTTTATATTTTTTTTTTAAAAATTTTAATTCAATTGATGAGCTAATAAATGCAATTTTTCTCATTTTTATTTATTCACATCTTAAGTGTTATAAAATTCATATCTTTAAGTTTCAGCACGAGCGGTAAAATATTGATAGCTGATTTATTTAACTTTTCTGCTATATCTACAATTGTATTTTTACCATCTGAATAAATCAGTATATCTAAAACTAGTTTAAGATTACCTTTTAACTTTTGACCTCCTTTTTTTTTTAACAAGAAGTAACGATTAAGATGAGGTTCACAAATAAATTTACTTTGAACATAGAAATTATTTTCGATTAAAAAAATTAACTTTTTATAAAATTCAAAAGTATGATTTAAATGATTTTTTTTTACAAAAGATAAATTGTCTAAAGAGGAATGGTATTCTCTGTATTCGTGATATTTTTTTTTCATAATGCTCACCATTGGTAAGTTTACATTTGGATTACAATATTGTCTTTCATCACTTCCTCTATCTAGAAACGAATACTTCTTAAAACCTTTGTAATGATGTTTTAAAATATTTAAAGAAATCTTATCAGTTAAAGAATTTTCAATTCTTGATGGTAAAAATGAAAATTGCATACCCCCAGCTTGGCAAGTTAGATTAAATGCATATTTGATATTTCTTTTTAATCTTTTTAAATTTTTTGAAATATAATAAATCGCTCCAATTGTTTCTGGTCCATAAACAAATCTATAAGAATAATGTGTCTTCTTATAATTTTTTTTTATCCATTTAAGTATTTCAATAGATATAATTGGTCCGCTTAATTCATTGTTCGCCATTGATGGATGACAAAGATATGTTGAAAAAAAAACCTCTTTTTTTGAAGAACCTTTAATAAGATATTCTCCAAAATAAGAAAAACCATTTTTAAATTTACTGTCAATTTTTAAAGAATATTTTCCCTCTTTCAGTTTTGTGTATTTATTAAAACTTAAACAAAGCCCAACCTTTTTTTTATAATATGAAGTAATGTAAGGAATTGCATTTTTTAATGATTTATCATAATTAAGATACTTCTTAATTATTTTCAAATTTACATTTCTTAAATTTATAGGATTTGAATAATTTACAACATGTAAATTATTTTTTTTAAAATCAATAATTCTTTTATTGTTAAATTTTAAATAAGCATCTTTAATTACCCATTCTTTTGGGAACGTCCAATCATAACATTTGGTCCCTGATCGAATTTTAGTTATCTTAAAAGAATTTTGATCAACTTTTTTTAAAGAAGATTTTATGATTAATAATGATTTTTTTAGACCTTCACCAGTAATTGATCTACAAATCGGAAAGAGTTTTTTAAGTAGGTTAATCATTTCTTTAGAAATAAGAGATTTATATTATATAACTAATAATCAAAAAAAATGAATAAAAAAAATTTTGCTATTATTATTGAAGCAAGAACAAATTCATCAAGACTTCCATATAAAGTAATTAAAAAAATTAATGGTGTGAGTATTTTAGAAAATTTGATCAATAGAATAAGACATCAAAATCAAATTAAAAAGATAATTGTTGCAACAACTAGATTGAAAAGAGATGATGAAATAGAAAATATTTGTAAAAAAAAAAAATATTATATGCTTTAGGGGTCATAAAAATGATCTAATAAAAAGAGTTTCTGATGCAGCAATACAAAATAATGTTACAGACATAATTCAATTGACTAGTGACAATCCTTTAGTCGATACTCAAATACTTTTAAATCTATATAAAGTTTACTTAAAGGGAAAGTATGATTTTGTTTCAAACTCTATTAAAAGAACTTTTCCAATTGGAACTGATATAAGAATATTTAGTTTAAAAAAACTTATTAAATATTCTAAAAAAGTTTATGGAAAAAAAAGAGAACATACTTGCTATTATTTTTTAAAGAATAAACATAACATTAAAAGGTTCAATCTTGATGCTCAGAAAAAACATAATAGACCTGATTTGAGGATAACACTAGACTATCCTGAAGATTTCAAACTTATAAAAAAAATATTTATTTTTTTTAATAAAAAATATAAATATTTTGACTTATCAAAAATCATTAGCTTTGTTGATAAAAATCCAAAATATAAAAAATTAAATTCTAAATATGCGAAACACTATGAATTATAAAAAAATCTTATTTTTTTGTGAAAAATCAAAAAAAAAAGGTGGAGGTCATTTTATTAGAGTTAAAAGATTAATGGATGTAATTAATGGTGACTATAAAAAATTTTTTTACATGAATCTTTCACAAAAAAGGATTAAAAATTTAGTAAAAAAAAATGATAATTCAATTATTGTTTTTGATTTTAAAACATATAAGAAAAATATTTTTATAAATGGACTTAAGAATTTTTATGTAATATTTGATAATAAAAGAAAGTATTTAGAAAATTCTGTAAATATAAATCCTTTAGAATTTAAAAATAAAAAATTCTCTGGTCCTAAGTGGTTTTTATATCCACAAAATTTTAGAAAAAAAATTAGAAAAAAAGATAAAAAAAATAAAAACCTTTTTATTTGTCAAGGTTTTACAGATGCTCATGACAACCTAAACAAACTTGTTTCATTAATAATAAAATCTACTTTGACAAAAAAAATAAAAATTTTCGTTAAAGTCCCATATAAAAACTATTTGAACAAAATTCATTTAAGAAACAGAAATGTTATAGAAATTAGTAAGATTCAAAATTTATTTAATTTTCTTAAAAAAATTGATATTGCAATTACTTCTACAGGTAATTTTTCTTACGAATTGGGATATTTACAAATACCATGTATTTATGTCTCAGATGAGTCAAAAGAAAAGAAAAGAGGTTTAATCTATCAAAAAAAAAGATTGGGAAAAATATTTTCATCAAGAGATAATGTTAAAATTATAGAAGAATTTCATAAACTTTGTTATAATAAATTTTATAATCAAGGGATTAAAAATAATTTAAAAAAATATTTTAACCAAAATTCAGTGAAAAATTATTTAACTTTATTTGATAGGATTAGCAGAAATGAAAAAATTTAATTTTAAAAACATATTACAAAGAAAAAAACCATACCTAATTGCTGAGATTGGAGTGAATCATGAGAATAGTATTAGAAAAGCGGAAAAAATGATTCTTCAAGCAAAGTTAGGAGGAGCTGATGCTGTAAAGTTTCAAACTTATAAAGCTGATTTGATTGCATCTAAGAATAGCCCTTATTATTGGGATTTAAAAAAAGTATCAGAAACAAGTCAATATAAATTATTTAAAAAGTTCGATAAGTTTGGTGAAGATGAATATAAAAAATTGAAGAAAATTTGTGATAAACATAAAATTACTTTTACATCCACTCCATTTGATATTCATTCAGTAGATTTTTTAGATAAGTTGGTCCCTTTTTTTAAAATAGCTTCAGCTGATTTCACTAATTTACCTTTAATAGATAAGGTTTGCTCAAAAAAAAAACCAATAATTATTTCAACGGGAGCTTGCGATATTAAAGAAATTATTTTTTTAGACAAATATTTAAAAAAAAACTTTCCAAAAATAGAAGTAATTTTTCTTCATTGTGTTTTAAGTTACCCAACTTCCTTTTCTGATGCTAATTTAAATTTTATAAAAATTTTAAAAAAAAGATTTCCCCATAGAACTATAGGATATTCTGATCATACAATGCCAGATCAATCTATGATGGTATTAACAAAGTCTTATGAATATGGAGCAGAAATAATAGAAAAACATTTTACTGTGGATAAACTTAAAGGAAAAAAAAACAATGATCATTTTCACTCAATGGATTTCAATGATGTAAAAAAATTTAGAAATAATATTGAATTAATAAAAAGAATAAATGGTGAAATAAAAAATAGAATAATTTTAAAATGTGAAAAAAAATCAAGAAAAAATGCTCGAAGAAGTATATTCACGCTGGGAAAAATAAAAAAAAATCAAAAAATAACTTATAAAAATATTATAGCAAAAAGACCTGGTGATGGAATATCTCCAATATTTGTAAAAAAAATAATTAACAAAATTGCAAAAAAAGATCTAAATGACGATCACAAGATTAAATATTCTGATTTTAGATAGATCCTGAAGATATTTTATTTAGACCAAAATCAATATCTTTGAGTTTTTTAAATTTAATAATTTTTTTTATACTTTTATTGGATGGTGAATTAATAGGTTGAAAAGAATTTTTATACTTTTTTAGCAAAACTATTTCACAATTATATTTAAATATTTTTTTTATTTTTTTGGCTAAATCTAAAATTTTTAATGACTTTCCAAAACAAACATTCAACTTAATTGATTTTTTTGATTTAAATAGCTCAAAAATTATCTTATTTAAATCATCAATATATAAAAAGTCACGTTTATCATTATAGTTTTTTAATACTATTTTTTTTTTATTTTTCATTTTTTTTATTAGATCAGGTATTACTCCATAATTATTAAATCTAGAACCGTAAACATTTGATAAACGCAATATTTTATAATTTAATTTTTCATTTAAAAAAGATTTTTCAATTTTTTTTTCACACAAATATTTGGCTTTTTGATATTCATTTAGATATTTAATATTTGGTTTTTTTATAAATGAAGTACTAAAAAAAATTAAATTCAGTTCACTTTTTTTACAAAAATTTATTACTTCATCCATTTTTTGAAGATTTTTTTTCAAATACCTGTTTCTTTTTTTTGAAATAAAGAAATCTAAATGAATAAAATATCCATTGTTATTTGATTTTTTTAATTTTGAATTTTTAGTATAATTGAATAATTTTATTTTTTTATTTTTTAAATATCTTGATAGATTTCTCCCTATAAATCCTTTATATCCAGAGATTATTATTTTAAGATTTTTCATTTAGATGGTAATAAATAAAAGTATAATAATAAAATTTAAAAAATGATAAATTTTCATAAAAATGTATTTGAATATAATACTAAATTATCTGATGTTTTAAAAAAAATTAATTATCTAAAACACAAAATTATTTTGATTACCCAAAAAAATAAATTTTTTGGCGTATTGACTGATGGGGATATAAGAAGATTTTTTATGAAAAATATTAGTAAAGACATTCTTATTGGAGAAATTGCGAATAAAAATCCGATAAAGCTTGGAAATAGCTATAACAAAAAAGATTTAAACAAATCATTGAGTTCGCAAATTCGGTATATACCTGTCATATCAAAAGATAAAAAAATTTCGAAATTAATAGATGCTCATTTACTAAAAAAAGAAAAATATAAAAATCATGTTTTCATTATAGCTGGTGGATTAGGTTCAAGACTTTATCCGATCACAAAAAAAATTCCAAAACCTATGCTTATGATAAAAAAAAAACCTCATTTAGAGAGTGTTGTTGATAAATTGATTGAGGAAGGCTTTCAAAATATTACGTTATGTTTAAATTATAAATATGAAAATATAATTAGTTATTTTAAAAAAAGAAAAAAAAAAGCTGATATATCATATTCTATTGAAAAAAAAAGATTGGGAACTGCAGGACCAATTAGATTTGGAGTTAATGAAAAAACAGTTTTCCCTATGATAGTTATAAACGCAGATTTAATTACAGATTTAAAGTTTTCAAATTTATTAAATTTTCAAAACAATAATAAGAACGCACTCACAGTAGGAGTAAAAAGAGAAAAATATAAACTTCCTTTCGCAACTGTTGATTATAAAAAAGAAAAAATTTTATCAATTACTGAAAAACCAGAAAAATTTTATTATTTTAATACAGGAATTTATATGATGAATAGAGATATTGTAAATTTAATACCAAAAAATAAAAAATTTGATATGCCAGATTTAATCAGTAAGACATTGTCAAAAAAAAAAATTGTTACAGCATTTTATATCTATGAGAACTGGTATGATTTTGGAACTAGAGAAAATTATAAAAAGTTAAAAAATGATAAGTAAATTAGAAAGTAAAATATTTGGAAAAAATAATAGATTTCAACTTACAACTAAAGAAAAAAAAGAATTAAAAAAAGATTTTAAAAATTCAACTATATTAATCACTGGAGCCGCAGGTTCAATTGGATCAATTTTTACTAAAGAGTTAAAAAATTTTGATTTTAAAAAAATTTATTTATTAGATAAAGATGAAAATTCATTAGCTGATTTAGCAAGATCATTAAATTTATTATTTAAATCTAAAGTAAAAAAAATTTATTTCACATGTTGTGATCTAAATTCTATTAACCTACATAATTTTTTAAAAGAAAAAAAAATTTCTCATTATTTTAACTTTGCAGCTCTTAAACATGTAAGATCAGAAGAAACTTATGAATCGTCTATTTATATGTTTAAAACAAATTGTATTTACCCTTTTAATTTTGGAGATCTTTCAAAATTACAACACATAAAAAAGATTTTTTTTATTTCAACAGATAAGGCCGTTCATCCTCTTAGTGTTATGGGATTAACAAAAAAAATTATGGAAAGTAATTTATCAATTGTTAAAAATAAACATCCAAAAAAATTTGTTTCTTCAGTAAGGTTTGCAAACGTAAGTTTTTCTAATGGAAGTTTGCTCAAAAATATTTATGAAAAAACATTAGACAATATACCTTTTGGAGTTCCCATTAATGTAAAAAGATATTTTATAAAGCAAAAAGAAGCAGCAAATCTTTGTATGAAATCTTTATTGAATAAGTGTGATGGCAAAATATTGATACCCTCTTATAAAAGTGTTGGAAAGGCTTATGATTTGAAAAAAATTTCAGAACAGATTGTTATTGAACTTGGTAAAAAACCTAAATTTGTTTTTAAACTGCAGAAAACCCATAAAAATTCACAACAAATAATTTTACATAAAAAAAAAATTATGGGTCAAAAATTTATAGAAGAAATGTATGAAAAAAATGAAAAAATAATTGATTTTGGATCTAGCCAATTATTATTTTTATCACCATTAAAAAAATCTTTTGAAACAAAATTGATAAATAAAAAAGTTTTAAATTCAAAGAATATTTATGAATTAAGAAAAATTTTACAAAAAATATCAAATAATGAAAATTTCCAGATTTTTCAAAATGCAGATGAATTGAATAAAATCATTTAAAGATGATAGTAGTTAAAAAAGATTTTAAAAATTATTTAAATTTATTTTGGAGTTCAGGTGGATTAAAAAGAGATGATAATATTCTTATCCATTCAAATTTAAAAAACTTAATTTTACTTTTAAGAAAAAAAAAATTTTCATTTAAAGTTGAAGATATTATTTATAATTTATTGGATTATTTAGGACCAAAAGCAACTTTAATTTTTCCGACATTTACTTTTAATTTTACTTCATCAAAATTTTTTTCAGTAAGTGAGACTAAATCAGAAATGGGTATCATGTCTGAAACAGCTAGAAAATTGTGTAAAAAAAACAGAACATGGCATCCTATTTACTCTTTTGCCATTTTGGGAAATGTGCCTAAAGATCAAATCTTAAAAAAAAATTATAGTGCATTAGGACAGGATTCAATGTTTGGTTGGTTAATTGAAAATGAGGGCAAAGTAGCAGTTATTGATTTGAATGATCAAGAATGTATGACCATATATCATCATATAGAAGAAATGAATAATGTTGAGTGGAGATGTTTAAAATCGTTTGAAGGATTATATAAAGATTGGAATTTAAAACAAACAAAAATAAAAGCAAAAACTTTTGTTAGAAAAGATAAAAATAGAATAGTTACAGATGTAGGTGGTATGCAAAAATATTTAATGGATCGTGATTATTATTTTTGTCAAAATAATAAATCAACTAAGGGAATAAGGTCAATTAAATCTGTAATAATAAAAAAAAATGTTGAGAAAATTTTAAAAAAAGGGATAGCTAAAGGCTTGCTTTATTCAACTAAATAATTGATTTAAAATATTTTACAAGATTAATTATCTTAATTTCTTTGTTACTTTTTTTGTTAAAAATTTTAATATTAGTTCCTGGAATATATAGATTACTTTTTTTGGGATCTTTGTCTAAAGCAAATTCAATTTTATTTAAAAATAATGAAAAATTATGTATTATTAAACTAGAACTTCCACCAGCACCCTGAAGAATAAATTTATTTTTATGAAATTTATTTTTAAGAAAACCATTAATTTTATGCATTTTATTTTTAAGATATTCCAAAGCAATTTTATTTTTATTATAACAATTTTTTATTAAAATTTTTTTTTTGGTTTTTTTAAAACAAATAAATATGTTTTCTTTACTCGTAAAAATTTTTTGTAGTTTAAATCCATTAATAAAAAAGACATTTTTTAATGTATCTAATGAAAACATACTCAAATGTTGATGAAAAATTGAGTAATAAGGCTTAAATTTAATATCATAAAAAAAGTTGGGAACTTCAACAATTACTCTCCCTTCAGGCGATAGTATTTTATTTATTTTTTTTACAATCTGTGAAGGATTCTTAATATGCTCTAACGTATGAAGTAAAATTGCATAATCAAAATTTTTACCTTTAAAATTCTCAAATTTCATAGATAAGGCGTTTTTTTTGAACTTTTTTTTTATATTTTGTTCAAATCTTGTATCAACAATATAATAATTTTTGTTAAAGTTTTTTGCAAATGGATTAACCCCACCTCCTATTTCTATTCCCTTTTTTTCAAAAAATTTATTTTCAAAAAGTTTTATTATTTTTTTTCTTCTAATGTCCATTTTGTAAGAGTTATTAATAACAAATGATTGTGATCCATAAAATTTTGTAATTTTTTTGTAAGTAAAATTTTGTAATTGAATGTGACCACATTTTTTACAAATAAAAACTTTACATGATGATTTAGAAATTTTAATTTTTTTTGTTGGCCAAATATATTCCGGTAAAGAATTTGTTGAATAATAAAATTTACTATTTTTAGTATTACAAACTCTACACTTTATGATCATATTAATTTTCAATTGAAAAATAATTTATCCATTGCCAAAATTTTTTCTCTTTTTTTGTTAAATAAGTATTATTTCTTGTACAGTGATAACCGCCATTGTGAAAAGTAAGAAATTGCATTGGATAATCACCATGCAGCATTCTTCTAATTCTAAATGACTCAATTTCCAAAATAAGGTCATTTTTATCACTTATCTTATTTAAAATTTTGTAATTAATTTTTTTTTCTGTAATTTTAAAATTTATTATCTGATTTTTGTTTTCTTTTATTTTAAAAATAAAATTAAATTTTATCTTAGGATTATTTAAATTGTAATATTTAAGAAGACTTTTTATAAAGATATTTCTTAATTTTACTATATTAGGTTTTGTATATTTTTTTTCCTCCTCCAAAACTTTGTCGTATTCTTCAATATTTTGATAATAAAATTTTTTTAAATCATCAAATGAAAATTTGTATTTAGATAATTTAAATTTAAATTTACCGCTATCTAGAGTTATTTGATCTCCTGGTGACATTATTTTTACTTTTGACTTTATTTTATTGTTTTGAATAAAATTTTTAAAAATATTTTTATCAGATATATTAAATAAATTTGCGTAAAAATTTTCTCCCATGTAGGCAATATCGCTAGCATAAGGGACAATGTATTTCGGCTTTAAAATTTTAGATATTTTTAAAGTATATTTAAGAGAATTTAGATTTTTATTTTTTGCTCCTTCAATCATTGTTTCTGGATTATGAGGTTTTAATCTATAAAAAGCAGGAAAAGAACCAGTCATATGTGGCATCATAAATGATACGTTAATTTTATTTTCAAGCGCAATCTCTTTTGCTTGGTGAACAGACATTATATTGTCTGTTTGTAAAAAAATTGTTTTTCCTTTGTATTTTAAAGCTAATGAGCAGTCTGTTTCATTTTGATCATTATGGTATAATTTGATTTCAAATTTTTTGTTGTAAAAATATTTTTCTTTATGTTTTAAAAGATTAATATTTTTAAATTTGGCTTTTTTTAATTCATACAACCACCATTTATTTTCTGGACCATAATCAGCGGAAATAATTTTACATTTTTTTTTCCAATTTTCGGGAATTTCTTTAATTGTTGGATAGTGAAAGTGATCATCGTGACCATGTGAAAAAAATATAATATCTGGTATTTTGAAATCTTTAATTTGAAAATTGTTTTTTGGAAAATGCCAAATGTTTCCACCCCAACTTGGACCTTTTAACCATGGATCTACTAGTATTTTTGTATTATCAATTTCAATATACAAACATGCATGAGTAATATATTTAATTTTGAGCATTTTTATCTTAATAGTTCCTTAATTTTCTTTTCCAATTATTATTTTCCTGCTTTAGTAAATTTTTTTCAGGAATTTTTTTTGATACACTAATTTTTATTTTTCTATTTTTTTTTAATTCAACTTTAAATTCATTAATATAAAGTATTTCAATGCAGCCTTCCATCAAATGTTCAATTGCTTGTCTTGGTGTAGAAATAGTAGAGATTCCGTGCCTGTTGAAGCTAGTATTCAAAATTAATGGTATTTTTGTTAATTTATGAAATTCATTTATTATTTTCCAAAAATTTGGGTATTTATCTTTACTTACATATTGAACTCTGCATGTGCCATCAATGTGGACAGCTGAAGGAATAAACTTTTCCTTATCTTTTAAAATTCTTAGAGCTTTTTGCATATACAATGAAGGCATTTGATTGTTTCCAAACCATTTAAAAAAATGATTATCAAGGATGGCTGGTGCAAAAGGCATGAACCAATCTCTCCTTTTAAGATTAATATTTAATCTATGTTTAGAATCTTTTTTTCTAGGATCCGCTAAAATTGATCTTGAGCCAAGTGATCTTTGACCATATTCAGCTTTTCCATTAAATATACCAACAATTTTACCTTTTGAAATATTACTCGCGATATCTTTATGTATATTCTTACATTTATTATAATGAAGTTTAAATTTTTTTAAATTTTTTTCTATTTCAGAACTATCAAAAGATGGGCCAAGCAATGGAGAAATTCCATACTTACTATTTTTTATTTTTAAAAGTTTTTGTGAAAATACTCCACCTAAAGCTAATCCTGAGTCAGAAGGGGCTGGTGGAAAAAAACACCTTTTAAAAATTTTAGATTTTTCAATTTTTGCGTTTAAATTTACATTTAAAAACAAACCACCAGAAAAAACTATATTTTCTGAGTAACCTTTTGTAAAATTTTTTTTTTATATTTTTTAAAAACTTAATTATAAATTCTTCAATTATATTTTCTGCTGTTGCTGCAATATCTTGAAGATTAAAACCTTTACAAATTTTTGATATATTTGAATGTGCTGGAAAAGGATTTAATATTTTATACCTATCATACTCATTTACATCTAAATTGTTTAAATTCGGTTTAGAATTTTTATATCTCTTTCTAGTAAATATAATTTGATTATTAGTAATTTTTAAAACTTTTAAAAATTTTTCTTTTAAATTATTATTTATCTTTCCATAAGCAGCTATTCCCGTAACTTTACCATTATCGGATTTAAATCCACAAAGATCAGTTATAAACGCATGAAAACAGGCAATATTATTTAAACCAAAAGATTTTCCGTATTCATTAATTTTTCTATTATTGAAGGTGCCCCAAGTACAATTTCTTGTATCTCCGAAATCTCCACCACCATCAAAATTTACATATAATCCATTTTTATATCCAGAACATCCAATTGATGAATATGTATGTAAATCATGATGTTTAACAATCTTAACTTTCCTTTTTATCCAATTTTTAAATTTTGCCCTATTTCCAGTATAGGCTTTTAAAAAAAAAGAAAAAAATAAATATAAAGCTTTTAAATCTAATTTATTTTGTGTTTTTGGAAAAACCCACAAGTCTACATTTTCTGGAATAATCTTTAATTCTTTAAAACCTAACATTAAACTTTTTTCAGGAAAGAGTGTTGTTGGTTCATTTTTGACAGATGTAATTTTGCCTTCCTCATAAGCATAGATTTTATTATTATATAGAATTGCTGAATTCGCCTCATGTCTAAGTTGGACATCAAAAGGTGCTGGGTAAATAGATACAATTTTCATCAATTCTCTAGTTTTTTTTATAAAATGATAACAACGATCAAAAATAGTTAAATTTATTTATTATTACAAAATTTAATACTGTATATATTCTAAAAAAAAATGTTTTTAAAGATTATTTTTGAAGCCAGTAAAGAGTTAAAAATTTTACTCTCAGAGTCTGAAAAAAAAAAATATTTAATTCCAATTTTTTTTACTATTATTATTCTTTTGTCATTTATTGAGACCTCTGTTGTTGGATCTTTGTTTCCACTATTTGACTTTCTTGGTTCTAATAATCAAAATTTACAATATCTTGATATTATTAATAAAAAATTTTCTATAAATTTAAGTTATGATCAATTTAAATTTTTATTTTTCGTGATATTTGGTTCACTGTTTATAGCCTCTTCAATTTTACAAATTATTTCTTATTTTATTAGTGGATTTATCAGAGAAGAAGTTGAGTATTCTTTAAAAAAAAAATTAATGAACAATTATATGAACAAGAGTTTAGAATTTTACCATCAATCGAAGGCAGGAGACCTTACTCAGAAAATATTGGTTCAAACAAGAGAATGTGTAAGTATTATTTTTGAAATATCAAATATTATAAGAGAACTTTTAATTGTATTAGCAATTTATTTATTTTTATTTTTTGTTTCAGTAAAATATACATTAGTTCTAACTTTATTTTTAATAATATTATTTATTTTAACGCTTTTTATTGGAAAAAAAGTTGTAATTAAAAAAACAAATTTAAGACATATCTACCAAGAGAAAATTTTTTCGTTAGTTAATATTATCTTTTCAGCATTTAAGATTATCAAAATTAATAAAAAAGAAAATTATTTCAAAAATCAATTTTTGGACTTTGCTTATCAATTTAGAAATAATGAAATTATAATTCAGTCAATACTTAGTATACCTTCAGTAATAATAAGATCGCTTACCTTTTTCACAATAATTATTCTTGTTTACTATCTAACAGAAAATATTAATAATTTTCAACTTTATCTTCCTACTATAATCGTTTACTTAGCATCAGTTTATAAAATCAATAATAGTTTTGGTTTAATCAATAATGCCACACTTTCTGTGGCAAGATTATTACCTTCTTTAAAAATTGTTCTATCTGAAGCAAAGGAGGTAGAAAATTTTGAAAATATTAAAAGTAAAAAAAATATTTACAATTTTTTAGAAACTGTAGAATTTCTAAATATAAGATATAATTATGACGAAAATAATAGATCAGGTATAGAAAAAATTAATTTTATAATTAAAAAAAATTCTACAAATTTGATAGTTGGCCCTTCAGGTTGTGGTAAATCAACTTTAGCAGATATAATTGCTGGATTCAAATTTCCACAATCTGGTGAAATATTAATTGATAAAAAAGTTAAAATTCAAAAAAATGAATTTAATGTAATGGACGTTTCATATGCCGATCAAAACAATCATCTATTTCCAGGCTCAATTAAAGATAACATTTCAATTTTTGAAAAAAATATAGATGAAAAAAAACTTAATGAAGTAATGAATATTTGTTGTTTAGATAATTTTCTAAAACAACAATCTAATGGAATTAATCAAGTTTTAAACGAAAAAGGTTCAAACATTTCTGGAGGACAAAAACAAAGAATAGGATTGGCCAGAACACTATATCAAGACAAAGAAATTATATTGTTAGACGAATCTTTGAGTAATATTGAAAAAAATCTTGAGAAAAATATTGTTGAAAACTTGTTTAAATTTGTAAAAAAAAATAACAAAACTTTAATTGTTATCTCTCATTCTATTAAAAACTTAAATAAATCTGACCAAATCATTATTATGAAAGATGGCCTAATATCTGAGATGGGAACTCACGATGATTTAATGAAAAAAAGTGATTATTATAGAAGTTCAATTTAAATAATTATTTAATAGAAAAATAATATAGTTGAAACATAGATTTTAGTGATCTAAAAATTAATAAATACTTAGAAAAAATGAATGATTTTGAAAAAAAAGGTTATTACTTATTTAAGAAAGCTATCAATCCATCTTTGTTGAGTCAAATTGTCAAAGAAACAGAAGAAATGTTTGATAAGGGTAAAAAAAACTTATGGCCCTTTATAAGAGTTTATAATGATTATCCTTATCTCAAAGACAATATTAATGTATTTGGATTGGATTTTCCTTTAAATGAAAAATTAAACAAAAATATTTATAATTTGATAAACAAGTTAGATTATGTAAAAAAATTGAAAGAAATTTCAAAATGGGAAAATTTTAAAACCTCAGTAATTAGATTACATGTTTTCGAAAATTTTTTTAATTATGAGGGCTTTTGGCACAGAGATGGTTCAACATTTCCTACCCCAAATCAAATTCAATCGGTTATTTATCTAAAACATGAAAAAGGTTTTAGAATAGTCCCTAAAAATAAAAATCATCTTTTAGAAAAATATGACTATCCTCTTAAAGATAATCCAAAAAAAAATTCACAGCTCAGAGGAAAATTGCCTTATGAAATGTTTGATGTAATAGAGGCAGAAGCCGGAGATGTTTTATTTTTTGAAGCAGCTTTATTACATCAAGGTTTTTCAAAAAAGGAAAGAATGCATTTCCATCTAAGACATGAAAATTTAATTAATACTATACCTGCAGATAGTAATAATAATTTTAATTTTAATAAGGAGTTTCTTCCTAATTATGATTTAGACAATTTATATGCAAATTATAATGTATATATAAAAAAAAATGATTTTAGATCTAAATTTAAAAGGTTTTTGAGATTATTTTTCTACTTTCTACCAAGATTTAAAAGTATTTTCAGAAATATTTTTAAAAATAAAGACATTAAAGAAACACTTTTTCATAATACGTTTTATCAATAATAAAAATATTTAAATTAATGAGAAAATTTTTTTTTAAATCAAATGATAGTTTTGATATAGAAAAAAATTGTGAATATCTAATTAAAGAAATAGATAAAAGTTTACTCGACGAGTCGTTTAAGAAATGGTCTATGAAGATAAATACATACTTAGATATACCTTTAGAGGAAATTAATTTTTTTGTCAAAAAAAATATTTTTAATGCTTATGATTTTAAAAATAATAAATTAAAAAAAAAAATGTCTTTTTTTCTTTTTCCAATCTATTTATTTATGAGCTTTGTTTATTTTGTTATCATAAATATTTTTAGACAAAAAAAGATTAAAGATGTTCAAAATTTTCACTTATTAATTGACGATTTAAAAAGTCAAAGAGAATTAAATAGATATAAAAAACTTGTGAGTCTATTTAAAGAAAATTGTATTGCAATTAGGAAATCAAATAATTCAGAAATGAGCTTCAAAAATTGTTTTGTTTTCTATCAAAAAAGATTCATTGATTATAAACTCAAAAAAAATTTTTTAAATTTTTTTATGGAAATGATTAAATTAAGTTTTATTTTATCATTTAAGCTCAATATAAATTTTTTATATATATTCTTAAATTTTTTAGACGATTATCTATTTTATGATACGCTTTTTTCTAAATTTAATTTTAAATATTTATTAACTCATACTCATTATAATACTGATAATATAAAAAATTATTTACTTAAATCAAAGTGCAATGGTGTATCAACTGTAATCCAAAAAAATATAAATTCAAAAAATCAAACAAGTTTTTTTTATCACGCAGATGTGATTTTTACATATAGTGATTTAATAAATATTAATAAAAACGCCAGTTCAAAAATAAACAAACAAGTTTCTATAGGATCTTTTTTTATGGAGTATTATTATTATACTAAACCATCTCACACAAAAGAATATTATGATATCATGTGTTTGGGTGGAAACGAACATTACCCTAATAGTGCTAATGATAGAACCAAATATCACAGAACAGACTATATCGAGCATCTTAATTGGCTAATAAAGATTTCAAAAGAATACCCAAATTTATCGATAGGTTTTATGCATCATGCAAACAATAAAAATAATTTTGAGAAAAATTTCTTAAATGGAACAAATATAAAGATAATCAATCAAAATAAAAATTCTTACGAGATATCAAACAATTCAAAATTAATTTGTAGTTGGGCCTCATCAATGGTAATTGAGTTACTTTCATTGGAGAAAAATTGTTTTTATCTTGATCCAGGTTTTAGAAATCATCAATTTTTAGGTAATATTGATATTTCATATAATTTAAGAATAAAATCTTATGAAAATTTTAAAGATGTAATTAAAAATCTATTAATAGATAAAAAAAATTTAAAAACAGAAGGTAATGATAATTTAAAAAATTTATGTCTTAATAGTGAAAATTGTAGTCAAAAAATTTATGAATTTATGAACTAATATATGAATAAGAAAAAAGATAAAAAAAAAATATTAATATTTGGGGGATCAGGCTTTCTTGCCAGTCATTTATTTGATGAATTGAATAAAAAAAAATATGAAGTAAAAATTTTTGATTATAAAAAATCTCCATATTTAAAAAAAAATAAAAAGATTATAATTGGTGATATTATGAATTCATTTAAAGTAAGTGAGGCATGTAAAAATGTTGATATTATATATCATTTTGCTGCAGTAGCTGATTTAAAAGAGGCTAATAGAGATCATTTAAGTGCTATAAAGACCAATATATTTGGTACAGTTAATATTTTAGAAGCTGCAATTAAATCAAAAGTTAAAAAAATAGTATTTGCTAGTTCTATTTATGCAAGAAGCCAACAAGGTGGATTTTATAGTACTACTAAACTTGCTTCTGAAATGATTATCGAGAGATATTGTGAAAAATATCCTTTAAAATTTGTTATTTTAAGATTTGGGTCATTATATGGATCGAGGTTTAACGGCTTTAATCCAATCAGTAATTTTATAATTCAAGCCATTAAGCAAAAAAAAATAGTTAGATTTTCTGATGGTAAAGAAATTAGAAATTATATTCATGTAAATGATTTAAAAAAAATTTGTACAGATGTACTGAAGAAAAAATTTGATAATAAATATATTAATATCATTGGTAATAAAGCAACTTCAGTAAGAAAAATTATATCTTTAATTACAAAGTTTATACCAGATTTAAAAGTTGTTTTTAAGAATGAGAAGATGATCTATAACTATAAAAAAAATCCTTTTACTTATAAAATTAGAAAAGGTATAACGATACGCCCCAAGAATGAATATAATCTAGAATTAGGAATAAAAAATTTAATCAAAGAAATAAAGAATAAATAGATTAATGAAAATTTTTTCCAATACAGCACATGTATCGAGAGTAGGGGGATTGATTACTGAGAAATTTAAAAAATATCTGAGAATGGATAAAAATGAGAGATTAGATGATTATAGTCAAAAAGTTATAAATAAATTCAAGAAAAACTTAACAAGCGAAGATATTGTTAATTATCCGAATGAGCAGAATTTAATTAATTCACTTGCAAAATATCTGAAAGTTAAAAAAAATAAAATTTTGATTACCCCTGGATCTGATGCAGGTTTAAAATATATATTTGAAACTTTTGTTGATAAAAAAACAAACGTTGCATCTCTTAGTCCTTCATATGCAATGTTTGAGTTTTACTGTCAGTTATATAAATGTAAAATATCAAAAATATTGTATAATAAAGAATTTAACGTCGATTTAAAAGATATAAAAGATATTATAAATCAAAATCCAAAACTAATTTATGTTGCAAATCCAAATCAACCTTCAGGGACAAGTTTAAAAAAAAAATATTTAAAAAATATAATTGATTTATCCCAAAAAAAAAATTGTTTAGTCATTATAGATGAAGCATACATAGACTTTTCAAAACATGGGAGTGTTTTGAACCTTGTTAACAAATATAAAAATTTGTTTATTTTAAGAACTTTTTCAAAAGGGTTTGGCTCCGCTGGATTGAGAGTTGGATATATTGTGTCAAATCCAAAAAATATTATTGAAGTGAACAAAGTAAGACCTTTACACAACATAAATTCAATTGGAATTAAATTTTCTTCTTTTTTACTAAAAAATAGATCAATAGTAAAAACAAACATTTTAAATATTAATTATAGTAAATCAATGCTGTATAAATTTTGTAAAAAAAATAATTTAAGTTATCTTGAAAGTGATACAAATTTTGTAAATATTTTTTTTGAAGAAAAAAAGTGTAGGGAAATTCAAAAATTTTTAAGAAATAAAAAAATATTAGTCAGAATAAGAAAATATGAGATTAAAAATAAAAAATTATTTAGTGTAAGAGTTTCATTAGGTCATAAAAAAATAACAAAAATTTTTATAAAAAAATTTCAAGAATACTTAAAAATAAATGAAAAAAAAAATTAAAAAAAAAATTTTACTTATGATTGGATCAGACTTAAGAAATAATTATATTTGCTCTGAAATTATGAAAAAATATTTTATAGATGGAATAGTTTATCAACATAGATCAAAAAAGACTAAACAATTACCAAATAGTATTTCAAAAGATGAGAAGAAATTATTTATTAGGCATTTCAATGAGAGAGATACTTCTGAAAAAAAATTTTTTAATAAAATTAAGATTAATTTTAATAATATAAATAAAATTAATGTTAATGAGAAAGATATAAATTCTAAGTTGGTAGAAAAATTTATTAAAAAAATTAAGCCTAATATTGTTATTGTATATGGAGTTAGTTTTTTAAAAAAAAATATACTTAAAATTTTGCCAAAAAATAGCATTAATATTCATACAGGAATTACCCCTAGATTTAAGGGAGATGCTTGTAATTTTTGGGCTTTTTATTTTTTAGAACCAAATAATGCTGGAGCAACTATTCATTTTTTAACTAAAAAAGTAGACTCAGGTCCAATAATTTTTCAAGTTAGACCGAAACTTAATATGGGTGATAATATGCATGATGTTACTAATAAATCTTTAAAAATTGTGGCTAAAAAAATTGTTAAATTAATTAATATTTTAAACAAAAGAAAAATAAATGGTGTTTTAAAACAAGGTGGTAAAACTTTTTATGCATCTAATTTTAAACCCTACCATTTAAATATAGTGTATCATTATTATAAAAATAAGATTGTAGACCTTTATTTGAAGAAAAAAATTAATGGTAAAAGTCAAAAATTAGTTAGGTTGATTTGAGGTTAAGAAAAATGTTAAATAATTTTAATATAATATAGTATAAAATATATCTTATGATTTTAGCAATAATGATAGGCAGATCTGGTAGCAAAGGTTTTAAAAATAAAAATATAAAAAAAGTTTTTGGCAAACATCTGTGTGAATATCCATTAATAGCTGCTAAAAAATCTAAACTTATAAATAAAATTTATGTCTCTACAAACTGCAATATAATTAAAAAGATTTCAAAAAACCATAAAGTTAAGATTATTAATAGACCAAAAAAACTTACCACAGATAAAGTGTTAGGAGAAAAAGTATTTCAACATGCTTATTTTGAAGCAAAAAAAGATTTAGGTTTAAATTCAAAAGAAATAGAGTTTGTGGTTCTTTTATTTGCAAATGCAGCCACATTAACTTCTGAAATGATTAATAATGGAATTAAAATATTAAGAAATGATAAAAGTTTCGACTCTGCAGTTTCAACATCAATTTATAATATGTGGAGTCCTATAAGAGCAAGAAAATTAGATAAAAAGACTGGTTGCTTGAAACCTTTTGTTCCATTTAAGACATTTGGAAATGTAAAAAAATTAAATTGTGATAGAGGATCTCAAGGAGATGTTTATTATGCTGACATGTCAGTTTCAGTAGTAAGACCTTATTGTCTTGAAAATATGACAAATAATCTGTTACCTCAAAAATGGATGGGAAAAAAAATAGCTCCCATTTTTTCTGTAGGAGGCTTCGATTTAGATTACGATTGGCAAATGCCTTCATTGAAATTTTGGCTAAAAAATTATGCAAAAAAAAATTAAATTAGGATTGATTGGTGCTGGAAGAATTACTGGACACCATATCAGGGCTATTAAAAAGAATAATAATTTTCGAATTCAAGCTATTTGTGATTTGGATATTTTAAAAGCAAAAAAATATGCTATAGAAAATAATTTAAGATTTTATTCACATTATAAAGATATGTGTTTAAAAGAAAAAAAATTAGATGCAGTTGTTATACTAACTCCATCAGGAATGCATTATTCTCACGCACTTGATATCCTGCATAAATTTAAGAAACATGTAATAATTGAAAAACCTACTTCTCTCAAAACAACTGAAATTTTACAACTATATAAATCAGCAAAAAAAATTAAGAAAAAAATTTTCCCAATTTTTCAAAATAGATATAACAAATCTATTTCTCAATTAAAAAAATTTATAAAAAATGATAAATTGGGTAAAATTAGATTAGCAAGCTTGCAGTTAAGGTGGTGTAGACCTCAAAGGTATTATGATCTTTCTATCTGGAGAGGAACATACTCACATGATGGAGGCGCATTAACAAATCAAGGGGTTCATTATATTGACTTATTAAGATTTTTATTTGGTGAAATAAAAAAAGTAAATGCCAAAATGAAAACACTCGGTGCAAAAATTGAAGTAGAAGATACAGTTGTTGCTAACTTAGAATATGAGTCGGGGGCAGTAGGTTCATTAGAAGTCACTACATCAGCTAGACCTGATGATTATGGTGCAACAATATCGATTGTTGGTTCCAAGGGTTTTGCTCAAATAGGTGGCCTAGCTGCTAACAAATTAGAAGTTTTTACTCCTGACCCAAGATTATGCAAAAAGTATAGTGAAAAAATCCCTGATGCTTACGGGTATGGTCACTTTAAGCTATATCAGGACATTTCTGATGATTTATTAAAATTAAAAAAATTTCCTATGGATAAAAAAGATTGTTATAAAACAATACAATTTTTGAACTCATTTTATGTTTCAGATGAAAAACAAAAGACAATATTAGTAAATAAAGTGCTTGATTCAAAAAGATTAGGTAGAAAAAATAATAAAATTTCTAAACTCTATAAATAAATTTATATGACTAAAATAACCGCAATTATCCCAGTAAAAGGTAAATCAAGTAGAATCAAAAATAAAAATCTAAAAAAATTTCATAAATCGAGTTTGTATGAGATTAAATTGGATCAGCTATCCAAATGTAAAAATTTTGATGAGATGATCGTCTCTTCAGAGTCAGAAAAAGTATTAAGTATAGCTAAAAAAAAAAAATTTAAGATTCATAAAAGAGATAAAAAATTTTCAACAGATACTGTTCCGATGAGTGATGTTTACAAGAATGTAGCTTCAGAAATAGATTGTGAAAATATTGCTTGGATAAATGTAACAAATCCTTTGGTTTCGAGTAAAGAATATGATGAGGCTGCAAAAAAATTTAAATCATTAAATTTAAAGAAATTTGACTGTCTTTTAAGTGTATTTGAAATTCAAGACTATTTTATTTATAAAAATAAACCAATAAATTTTAAAAGAACTCCTTGGCCAAGATCTCAGGATCTTCAGGGTCTTTTATCCTTAAGTTTTGCAATAAATATTTTGAAAAGGGAAAATATGATTAAATGGAAAAGTTGTGTTGGAAAAAAACCATATTATTTTAAATTACCACAACTTACATCATGGGATATAGATTTTATTCATGATTTTAGATTTTGTGAATATATATTTAAGCAAAAAAATAAATAGATTTAATTTATTCAATTAGTTTTTTATGACTTCAAAAGTAGTAATTCTTGATTTTGATGGTGTTATTTTAGATTCAGTAAATATTAAAACTGAAGCTTTTAAAGAAATTTTTAATAGGGAGTCAAAAGTTATTCAAAATAAAATAGTTAATTATCATTTGAAAAATGGTGGTATATCAAGAGAAAAAAAATTTGAATATTTTTATAAAAATTACTTTAAAAAAAAATTATCAAAAAATACAAAACTATTACTATCAAAAAAATTTAATAAAATAGTTTTTAAAAAAATACTAAAATGTAATTATATAAGTGGAGCATATAAATTCATTAATAAAAACAAAACTTACAAATTATTTATATCATCTGGAACACCACAAAAAGAATTAAGATTGATTTGTAAAAAAAGAAAAATATATAGTTTTTTTAAACAAATTTATGGCTCACCTAAATCAAAAGAAAATCATATTAAAGAAATTAAAAAAAAATTTAGAAAAAATGATTTATTTATCTTTATAGGTGATTCTTTAAATGATTTTGATGCCACAAAGAAAACAAAAATAAATTTTATACAGGTTGGCAATAATATAAAAAAGAAAATTAGATTTAAAAGGAAAATTAGAAATTTATTAAAATTGGATAAGGTCTTAGAAAGTTTATGATATTTATAGATTTTGATAACTTAAATGAAAAACAAACAAATTTACTGGATACTATTTTTAAAAAAAATAAAAAAAAATATGAATTTTTTTTAAAAAAAAATTTAAAAGAAAATAATTTTTTTTTTTTTATCAAATTTTTTAAGCAAAGATATTTTTTCTAATTTTTCTTATATTGGTTTTTGCCATATTAAACTTATTAAAAAACATCTTGCTACAACTAAAGATAATATTGAAATAAAAATATCAAATTTTTATTTATATAAGAGTTTAAAAGCTAATTTTTCAAATAACAAACGAGTAGATATAATTTGCAAAAGTTACTGGACAACAAAACTTACTTTATACCTTAAAATTTTTTTTAAATTTTTTTATCTTTTAAATTTTATATTTTGGCAATTATTAAACAGATCAAAAAGAAGAGCTAAAAATTTAAAAAATCAAAATCATATTAATCTATATGATACAACTTTTACTTATTCTTGTTTTGATAAAAATTATTTTAAGGATAGATACTATCAAAATGAATTATTTAAAGATAAAAAAAATTTCTTATGTCCAGAAAACTTACTATTTAATAAGACTTCAAATTGTTTAAAAATTTTAACTAAAAAAAAGATAAATTGTATATACAGATTTGATTTCTTAAATTTTTTTGATTATTTAATTTCTTTAAAAAAAGTCACCACATGTGATTTTTTATCTTATTACAAATTAGATAATGAAAATTTAAAATATTTAGTATTTCATGATAATTTGAACAATATTTGCAATTTTAATTTTTTTATTGGAGTTACAAATTATTATTTTTTTTTAAGATTAAAAAGAAATGATATTAAAATAAAAAATATTTTTCATAAATTTGAAAATCAATCAGCAGGGAAAGGATTTGTACTTGGATCAAAAAAATATTTTCCCAAAATAAATATTGTAGGTATTTGTGATTATTTTATTAACTATCAATTTTCCTTTTCAAGAATTCCTCTTAAATATGAGGTCCTAAATAATTTAGTTCCAATTAAGAATATGTTAGTAAACAAACTATACTTAAAAGACTTTAGTAGTCATTATAAAAATTTTAAGGTTAACTTTGATACTTTTAGGTATAAAAAATATAAATTTATTAAAAGTCAAAAAATTAAGAGAGCCAATAAAACATTTAATATAACAGTTTTTCTTCCAATTCAGCAAGATGAAAGCATCAAAATTTTAGATCAAATTAAAAAACTAAAATTTGAAAAACAAAGTAAATTTAAGTATCATTTTTATTTAAAATTCCATCCAAATTTTAGTATTGATTTTAAAAGAAAATATTCGAACTTATCAGATAATAATATATTTATTTGTGAAAAAAATTTTGAAGAAACCATGAAACGTTCTAATTTGAGTATAATTGGTGCAAGCACTACATCGATAGAGTCAATATTATTTTATGTACCTGTTTTGTGTCCTATTAATTCTTTTTTTATATATGACTCACCTTTAATTAACCTCGTTCCAAAAAAATTATACTCTATGTACTTTAACAATGATGATTTGAAGAGAAAAATTGAATTATATGCAGAATTATTGTCTAATAAAAAACACATTAAATTGTTAGAAATAGCATTTTCAAAAGCAAAAAAAAAAAATTATAAAAGATCTATAATGTTGAATAGTTTAAAAAAATATAATTCTAAAGATTTACTTAAACTCACTTTATCTCGTTTGGGTATCAGGAATCCTTTTAATAAAATGTTCAAAGTCATTGAATTTGAAACTACAGCCTATTGTAATAGAAAATGCAATTATTGTCCCAATGTTGATTTTGAAAGATTTGGTGACCAAGAAAAATTTTTTATGAGAGAGGAGGTTTTCAAAACTTTAATTTCACAGCTATCAGAATTAAATTTTAAAGGTCTTATTTCTCCACATTTGTATGGGGAACCAATGTCAGATCCCAGAATGTTATCATGGTCTGAACACATTAAAAAAGAATTACCAGAATCAAGATTAAAAATTGTTACTAATGGGGATTTTTTAAATAAAAAAAACTTTAATGAATATCTTAACGTTGGCGTAGATATTTTTTATATTTCAAAACATGCTAAAGCACTGAAAAAACCATGTAGAGAATTATTAGATGATCTAGATAAGGATGTTTTAAAAAAACATGTTCTAGTCCATGATTTTTATAACGATTATTATGAGCAACAAAAAATGTTTACAAATAGAGGTGGATCAATTGGATTGGATGAAGGAAATAATAAGAAAGCACCAGTTAACTGTTCATATGCAACATATCCTGTAATTAACACTTATGGTGATATGATATTATGTTGTCAAGATTTTCATAACAAATATATGTTCGGAAATATTATGAATAAAAAAATTGGTGATATTTGGTTTGATCCAGAAAATATAAAATTGAGAAAAAGAATATACGACTATAAATTAGACTTAAAAATTTGTAGAGATTGTAAAATGTAATGATTATTACAGATGATATTTTACAAAATTTATCTAAAAAATATAATTTAGATTTTAAAAAATTTAAATTTATAAAAAAAAAATTTTTTTTTAATATAAAATATTATATTTATTACTCCTCGGAAGAATACTTTTTTGAAATTAATAAATATAAAAAAGATATTGGAAAATTTTTTCCATATTTTGCTAAAGTAAAAGACCTTGATAATATAGAAATTTGGATCAAAAGTATTTATCTTACCCAAGATAAAAATCAAAAAATAGTTTATGATTTAGATAAAGGTTTGAGTGAAAGAAATGAGTTTAAGTCTAAATATAAAGTATGATTGAAATTCTTATTACTACATCCACATTTAATATTGAAAATTTGGATTATTCTAATTATAGAAAAAAAATAAAATTTATAATAAATAAAAGTGGAAAAAAAGTTAAAGAAAATTTTCTTAAAAAAAATATTAAAAATGTACATGGTATAATCGCTGGCACTGAGAAATATGATAAAAATATTTTAAATAAAGCAAAAAAACTTAAATTAATTTGTAGAATAGGCGTAGGGACTGACAATATTGATTTAAATTGTTGTAAAAAAAAGAAGATAAAAGTTTTGACATCAAAAACAGACCTTTCTATTGGAGTGGCAGAACAAACTTTGAGTTTAATTTTTGCAGCATTAAAAAAGACATGTAAATTCGATAATTCTATTAAAAATGCAAGTTGGAAAAAAGAATACACCAGTCTGCTATATAAAAAAAAAATTGGTATTATTGGTTTTGGTAAAATTGGTAAAAAAATCTATAATTTAACAAAACCATTTAAATTGACTTACTTTTATCATGATAAGATTAAAAGCAGATATCCTGATATTAAATTCAAATCAATTAAAGAAATTTTCAGGTGTTGTGATATTGTTACAATACATCTCCCATATAATGAAAAAACAAATCAAGTAATTAATAAAAAAGTTTTTACAAAAATTAAATCTAAAATTATTTTGATAAATACTTCTAGAGGACAGATAATTAACGAAAAAGACTTGTTTAATTTTCTCTCCAAAAATCAACAATCAATGGCTTGTTTAGATGTTTTTGAGAAAGAACCCTATAAAGGTAGACTAAAAAAATTAACGAATACCATACTTACACCACATATAAGTGGATATTCATTAGAACTGAGAAATTCGATGGAAAAAGAAGCTATAAATAGTTTAATCAAAAAATTTATTAAAAGATAAAATTTTAAAAATTAAACATTATTATGCATTATACTAGTAAAAAAATTTTTTCAAAAATTTATAATAACTATGGATTAAAATATTATCCAAAAAAGTTTAAAAAAAAAATAAAAATTAAAAAAAATTTTTCTAATATTGAAAATGAAATTTTAATCAAAAATGAAAAAAATTTTGTTATTGATTTAGCATCTCAAAGATTAAAAATAAATCCTAGTAATATTTGGAAAAAAAAAAATTTTAAAGATAGAGAGGATCTTTCAAGTCTTCATAGGTGGTCTTGGGCAATAAAATTACTTTCTAAAAAAAAAGTTACAAATCTAAGTGAAAAAAAATTTATAGAAGATTCTCTAATAAATTGGTGTGTTAAACATATTGATACTCAAATAGAAAAAAAAAATATTATTTTTGAACCATATAATATTTCTGAAAGGATTTGCAATTATCTAATTTTAATTAAGCTACAAATTTTAAAACCAAACAATTTCATACTTAAAAATTTGGAAAAACAATTTTTATTTTTGTTTGAAAATATAGAATATTATAAATTTAAATTATCAAATCATGCTTTAAATAATCTTAGAGCAATTTATTTATTTTCAGTCTTTACAAGTAATAAAAAAATTCAAAAATATTCTTTTGAATTTATAGATTATTTACTTACAAAATTTTTAGATAAAAATTATTTTTTTAAATTTGGATCAAGTAATTATCAATTTATTTTTACTAAATGGCTTTTAGATATTTATTTATTTTCAACTGTAAAAAAAAAAAAAGACAAAATAAAAAGAAGATTAGTTAAAATTTTAGATGTATTAAATTTTTTTATTGAAGTAGATAAAAATAAAAATAAAGTTATTCCTTTATTTGGAAATATTTCCCCTGACTTTGAAAATAATTGGATTATAAAATTTTTTTCAGAAAAAAAAGAAAATTATTTTTTTAAAAATTATTGGAAAAATTTAAATTTTGGATCAAGTAAAAAAAATATAAGGTCTAAAGAATGGATAAAATTAAAAAATAAAAAATTTTCTATATTTTTAAGAAATCCTAAATTAGTTGGATTTGATTTTAATCATAGTCACAATGATTTTTTTAATTTTGTACTATTTTATAAAGGCAAAAAAATTATTTTAGATCCTGGAAGAGAAAATTATTCATTTGAAAGTTTAAAAAGAGATATTTCAGGAAAATCACACAACTCTATTTTTATAAATAATAAAGCAATTTATGATGATTATTTAATCTATAATGTTTTATATAAATTGGGTTTAAAAAATATAAAAAATTGTAAATATTATGTAAATACCAATTATAGAGATTTTGTTAAATTAAGATCATTAGAAAAAAACTTTACAGCCATTAGGGAAATTTATTTAAAAAATGATTATATTGAAATTATTGATAAAATTTTTACAAAAAAAAAATCAAATATTAAAATACAATTTAATTTAAATATGAACAAAAAAAATTTAAAAGAGAATAAATATATTGAGTTAATTCATAATTCTAAAATAAAAAATAAAAAAAAATTTATAAAAAAAAATTTTTATAAATCTTACGGCTTATCATATGAGGGTACTACATTGCTTGTAGAATTTTCAAATATAAATAGAACTAAATCATCTTTAAAAATAAAGGGTTAAATATGTGCGGTATTTGTGGAATTTATAATTTTAACCAAAAGAAAATTAGTAAAAATGAATTAAAGATTATGAATGACCAAATGATAAGTAGAGGTCCTGACGCGGAAGGATATTTGTTAGAAAATAATTTTGGAATGGCTATGAGAAGGCTGTCTATAATAGATATAGATAAAAGTAATCAGCCAATTAGCAATGAGAGTCAAAATATTTCAATAATCTTTAATGGAGAAATTTATAATTTTATTGAAATTAGAAAACAGTTACTGAGTGATGGTGTTAATTTTCAAACTAATGGAGATACAGAGGTAATACTAAAGCTATATGAAAAATTCGGAGAAAAATTTATTAGCAAATTAATTGGAATGTTTTCAATATGTATTTTTGACAAGATAAAAAAAAAAATTTTAATTTATAGAGATAGATTTGGAATAAAACCTTTATATTATTACTATGATAAAAATTCATTATATTTCGCTTCAAGTTTATTTTCATTAAAAAAAGTTCTCAAACTCAAAAAGTCAAAAGATGCTTTTTTTTTGTATCTTTGTTTAAACTATTTTCCATCAAAAATATCTGCCTATGAGGATGTGAATTCTTTATTGCCAAAAGAATATATAAAAATTGAAAATAACAGATTATCAATCCAAAAATACGAAATTGAAATTCATTCTTATGAAAATTTTAATCAATCAAAATTTAAAGATATTATAG
>PAHR01000004.1 GCA_002705265.1 Pelagibacteraceae bacterium
TAAATAAGAATAAAATAATATTTAAACTTTTACCAGTAAGTCTTCATAAATATATTATTCTTCTAAGATTAGATAGGCCAATTGGATTTATGCTACTTTTTTATCCTTTAGCTTTTAGTATGGCTTACTCTACAACATTTAATTTATTTTTTTTATATTATATTTTTATATTTTTTATTGGTTCTGTGACTATGAGGTCTGCGGGCTGTGTGATCAATGATTTAATAGATAGAAAAATCGATATTAAAGTATCAAGAACTAAAGATAGGCCAATTGCCTCCGGATCAATTAAACTTAAAGAGTCTTTTATAATATTGTTTTTATTATTATTATTAGGTTTATTAATTCTATTTTCATTAAATAAAAACTCTATAATTCTTGGATTTATTATTTTTCCTTTGGTTATTTTATATCCATTAGCAAAAAAATATTTTTTTATGCCCCAGTTAATATTAGGTTTGATTTATAATTGGGGTGTTTTTATTGGATGGAGCACTATGGGTTTAAAAATCGAATTTAATGAAGTAGTTATTCTTTATTTTTCATGTGTATCTTGGACCTTAATTTACGATACGGTATATGCAACTCAAGATATAGAAGATGACAAATATTTAGATCTCAACTCCTCAGCAATTCTATTTGGAAGTTATAAAAAGCCAATTTTAGCTTTTTTGATCTTTATACAGTTTTTTTTATTAAATTTACTTGGAAGTTATCTCAATTTAGGTGTTTATTATTCTTTACTTATAAGCATAGTAGGAATTATTATAGTCTTAGACTTGTTATTCATGTGGGATTTTTCCAAAACAAAATCATTAGATTTTTTCAAAAGAAATAACTTATATGGATTAATAATTTTAATTATAATTTTAATTAGTAAGAACTTTTTACATGTCTGAAAATAAAAAAAACTTTTTTAGAATTTCAGCTTATTTTTTAAATTATAAGTTTAAATTATTTATTTCTATAGTTTGTATGATTATAGCAGCTATTTGTACAGGATTTCATGCTTGGCTAGTAAAACCAGCTCTAGACCAGGTACTAATTAATAAAGATCAATTTTATTTATATTTTATTCCCGCGGCAATCTTAATTACAGGAATTATAAAAGGTTTATGCAGCTATGTACAGGTAACCTCATTAACTTTTATGAGTCAAAAAATAATCGAACTTTTAAGAATTCAGGTTTTTCAAAGAATAATTAATCTTCATTACAGTTTTTTTCTTGAAAATAAAACTGGATCTCTAATTACTAGAATAACTACAGATACTTACTACCTAAATGGCGCCATGGCAAAAACTTATACCGCTTTAATTAAAGACTCTTTAACGTTAATTGTTTTAACTGGAAATATGTTTTATCAGAATTGGAAACTTTCAATAATTTCTCTAATAGTTTTTCCTCTAGCTTCTATTCCAATAAGAGTTTTAGGAAAAAAAGTAAGGAATGTTACAAAAAATCTACAACATCAAGTTGGAGAATTAGCTTCAATATTAGAAGAAATTTTTAAAGGTGCTAAACATGTAAAATCTTTTAACGCTGAGGACTTTGAATTGAACAAATCCAAAAAAGAGATAGAAAATGTAAGGTATTTAAACTTTAAACAAGAAAAAGTTATTGCTAGGGCTAGGCCTTTTACTGAAACCTTGGGAGCTTTTGCTGCAAGCTTAGCAATTTTTGGAGGAGGATTATTTGTTGTAAAGGAGGGTATGACGGCGGGGCAACTTACAAGTTTTTTAGTTAGTCTTATGCTAGCTTATCAACCTTTAAAAAACCTAATTAACCTTAATGTAACTTTGCAGACAGGCCTAGGAGCTGCCTCTAGAATTTTTTGGATAATAGACCATCAAAATGAAACAAAAGATGGTAAAAAATTTATAAAAGATAAATTTAAAAAACTTTCATATAAAAATATTTTTTTTAAATATAAAAATCAAAATAAATATACTGTTAAAAATTTTAGTTTAGAAATAATAAAAGGAGACAAAATTGCTATTGTGGGGCCTTCTGGATCAGGTAAAACAACTTTATTAGGTTTGTTAATAAGATTGTTTGACATAGAAAAAGGAGAAATACTTCTGAATAACTATAATATTGAAAAATTAAAATTAAAAAACTTGAGAAGTTTTTTTAGTTTAGTTAGTCAAGACACAGTTTTATTTGATGGAACTATTGAAGAAAATATAAGGTATAATTCCAAAGCAAACATAAGAAAAATTAATAAAGCTGTTGAATATTCTTGTATTAAAAGTTTTATAAAAGATCTTCCTCAAAAACTTAATACTAAAATTGGTGAAAATGGAATTAAATTATCGGGCGGACAAAGACAAAGAATAGCAATAGCAAGAGCCATTATTCAAGAAAAAGATGTCATACTTTTAGATGAACCTTCTTCAAACCTTGACTTAAAAACAGAATCTGAAATATTTAAAAACTTAGACAAATTAAAAAATACAACTCTTGTAGTGATTGCTCATCGACTTTCTACAATTCAAAAATTTAATAAAATAGTTTTCGTTCAAAATGGTGAAATTAAGGAAATTGGTACCCATAGCATTCTTATGAAAAATAAAAAAGATTATTACAAATTATTTCAAAAACAAAATAAAGATTAGTGTTAAAAAAAGTTACTAGAATAAATTGTATTCAAGAAATTATAGCTTCCATATTGTATTATTTATTATCTTTAATTAAGATTCTTAGTAATTGGCAAACCATCAATCCAGAAGTTATAGAAAAAATAGCAAACAAAAAAAAACCATTAATAATATTACTTTGGCATAATCAAATTATTGGAATACCGTACTGTTGGAACATAAACAAAAAATTGTATAATATAGTTTCCGATCACCCAGATAGCAAACTAAGTGCAAAAGTTCAGAAAAAATACGGTTTTGAGTCTATTGAAAGATCATCAAAGAAACCAACTACTATTTTTAGAAAATTAATCGAAATAGGAAAAAAAAATGACTGTATATTTATTACACCAGATGGCCCCCATGGCCCAAGATATAATGTTAATTCAAATATATTTAACTTAGCTAAAAAAATTAAAGCAGATATCATATTCCTTTCTTTTAAAACAAATAAAAAAATATTTTTAAAAACCTGGGATAGGCTAAGACTCCCTATGCCATTTAGCAAGGGTTATTATTATTGGGGTAAAATAATTTCAACTGAAAAATATAATGAAAAAGAATTTAATGAGACAATTATTAAAAATTTAAATAATGGTAAAAAAATAATAGATGACTATTTTAGTTTATAATACCATTCAATTAGTTACATATCCTTTTTTAATTTTTTATTTTTTAATAAGGATATTAATTAAAAAAGAAAATTATAATTCTTTATCACAAAAATTGTTTTGCAGTCAAAAAGAAATTAAAGAATATGATTATATTATCCATGTATCAAGTATAGGAGAGTTAAATTCTATTAACTTTTTATACGAACATCTCTTATTTAATAAAAAAATACTTATTACCTGCTCTACACTAACCTCATATAATTCTGCAAAATCAAAGTACCCTAATCAGGATATTTATTTTTTACCTATTGATATGTTTATAATTACGAATATTTTTCTAAAAAAAAATAAAACAAAGGTTTTTATTTGGATAGACTCTGAAATTTGGCCCTATTATATTTTTGCCTTAAATAAAAAAAACATAAAGACCTATCTTATTAATGCCCGCATATCAAAAAAGAGTTTTAATAGATGGAAATTTTTTAAAAACTTTATTAGTATAATTGGCTCTAAATACGAGAAGGTATTTGCTTCAAGTAAACAAGATCAAGATAGATTTAGTGAATTATTTAAAAGAGATATTTTTTATTACGGCAATTTAAAATTTTATCAAAAAACTAATATTACAAAAAAAAATAAAAATATAATTTGTTTTGGAAGTATTCATCATCAGGAATTTAAAGATATCATTGATATTATTTTAAATATTAATTTAAAAAAAATTGATGAAGTAATTATTATTCCAAGGCACCCAATTAATGCTAGAATACTTAAAGGAGAAATGATTAAAAGCAATTTGAAAAATTCTAAAATTAAAATTATTGAAGAAATTGGTCAAAATATAGAAAGTTATAAAAAATCAAAAGTTACCATTATGGGGGGATCTTTTTTTAACCATGGTGGACAGAACCCGTTAGAGCCAGTTTCTTGTGGTTCTTATGTAATAAGTGGAGGGTACATTCATAATTTTAATTCAATTTATCAAGAACTAATTAAAGAAAATCTTTGTCATATTTCTAAAGGTGGTGACAATGATTTATTAGCTAGTTATATTGGGGGTTTAATGTCAATAGAAGAATTAATGAATCAAGATAAAATAGAAAAATTATTTAATAGCAAACTTAATAATTTAAACAATATTATTGATAAAATTAAAGATGATTAAAGCTCCCAAATTTTGGTACAAAGAAAATATTAGTATATTTTCAATAGTTTTATTGCCTTTAAATATATTGTGGATATTTGGAGGATTAGTTAAAAAATTAATTTCAAAAAAAAGAAAAGTAAGTATCCCGGTAATTAGCATTGGAAGTGCTATTATTGGTGGATCAGGCAAAACACCAACAGTTTTATTTATTTGTGATTTACTTAAAAAGATAGGATTAGATGCTCATATAGTCTCTAAAGGGTACGGGGGATATTACTCTCTAGCTAAAAAAGTTACAAAGGAATTAACTTATCAAGAAGTTGGTGATGAGGCTTTAATGATGTCATCTTATCACACTACTTGGGTAGCAAAAAATAAATATCAAGGTTGTAGAATGGCTGAAAAAGATGGAGCAGATGTAGTCGTATTAGATGACGGTCTTCAAAATTCAAGTATATTAAAAAATTTTTCAATTTATGTATTTGATGGAATTCAAAAATTTGGAAATAAATTTTTAGTACCAGCTGGACCTTTAAGAGAGAATGTTAAAAAAGCTTTATCTAAATGCTCTATAGTATTCCAAATAAATGAAGATGAAGTTATGAATGAATTTAAAGATAAATTTCAATGTTTTGCAAAATATAAACTTGAAGAAAAACATCATTTATTAGATAAAAACATTATTGCTTTTGCAGGATTAGGTTTTAATAAAAAATTTTTCGATCAACTTAAGAGTTACGGATTTAAAGTTATAAAAACTGTAGATTTTCCTGATCATCATAAATATTCAGTAGAAGATATATATAGTCTCTTAGATATAGCAAATACAATTGATGCTCATTTATTAACAACAGAAAAAGACCATATTAGAATTCCTAAAGATTTTAAAAAATCTATTAATTTTATTAAAGGACGTATTGAGTTAGAAAGCGAAGATGATTTGATACAGCAATTGAAGAAAAATATTGCTTAAAAATATAAATCATTTTATAGAATATTTATTTTTTAAAATATTTCAAAAAATTTTCCATATTATAGGTTTTAAAAAAACTTCAATTTTAGGAGGTTATATATTTAAAATAATAGGACCTTATACTAAATATAATAAAATTATAAAAAATAATATGAGTTTAATATCTAATAATAAAGATACATTGCAAATAGAAGTAAATAAGAATTTAGAACAAATTGGAAAAACTTTTTTTGAATTTTTTTTAATAAATAATTTAAATTATATAATTTCAAAAGTCACAAATGAAGATGTTTTAAAAAAAATTAAAAATGAAAATCAATCATATTTATTTATATCGGCTCATTACGGAAACTGGGAAATAACTAGGAATTACTTGGTAAACTATGGTTTTAATCTTCATTCTATATATAGACATGCAAATAATAAATTCATTGAAAATGAAATACAAAATATTAGAAAAATGTCTGGGTCATATTTTTATAAAAAAGGTAAAGAAAGTGCTAAAAATATGATTAAGGCAATTAAAAACAATAACCATTTGGCAATACTAATTGATCAAAAAGATAACAGTGGCGATGATATTAACTTTTTTGACAAACAAGCTAAGACTAATACTGGATTTGCCTCTTTAGCCTTAAAATATAAAAAAAATATTTGTCCAATTAGGTCTTTAAGAAAAAATGATGGGAGTTTTGAAATAATTATCGATAATCCTATTGCTTATCATACTTTTAAAGAAAAATCTGAGATTGAACTTACAGAATTTATATACAAAAATTATATTGAAAAATGGATTTTAGAAAACCCTTCCCAATGGTTATGGGCTCATAAAAGATGGGGCACTTAATTTTTTTTTATATATAGTTCCCCTTCTTTAAATCTAATAGTAAATCCTTTTAGTTTTTTTAAATCAGATTTCTTTTTAATTATTTTTTTTTTGTCTAAAATCAAACTGTATCCTTTGCTAAGATTTTTATCTATAGATGAATATTCAATCAATCTTTTGTAAAAAGATACTTTTTCTATCTTATTTTTCATTTTAATATCTATAAATTTTTTAATATTAATTAAATAATTATTAATAAAAATATTATGGGCTTTTATTCTATTGAAAGGATTTGATTGGTTTAATTTATTGTAATTAATTTGAATTTTTTCTTTTTTTGAATCAATTATATTTTTAAATGTATTTGTAAGACTATTAATTAAAAAATTAATTTTTTCATTTTTTATAAAATTTTGATTAATAGATGTATTTAAGCCACTATGAAATTGCTTAATCCTAAATGAATAATTTTTATATATTAATTTAATAGATTTTTTTAAATCTAAATTAATTTTATCTAAATTTGAAAGTATCTCAATTTGACTAGGTGTGCATAATTCTGCTGCCGCGGAAGGTGTTGGCGCCCTTAAATCACAAACATAATCTAATAAAGTATAATCAGTCTCATGACCTATTGCTGATATATTAGGTATATCAATTGAAAAAACTTTTTCTATAAGTTCAGTTTCGTTAAAAGGCATCATTTCTTCTAAACTCCCTCCTCCTCTTGCAAATATAATCAATGATGGTCTTAATGAATTTTTTTCATCCATAAATAAATCTAAATATTCAACTAATTCTTTGTGTGTATTTTTTCCTTGAATTGTTACCGGACATATAAGTAATTTTGCTATTGGATATCTAGAATTTACTCTTTGAATAATGTCTCTGACAACAGACCCTGTAGGAGATGTAATAATAGCTATTATTTCTGGATGAGTTGGAATTTTAAGCTTAATTTCTTTATCAAAATAACCAAGTTTTTGAAATTTTTTCTTTCTTTCTTCTATTAATTTTAATATAGATCCTTCACCACTATATTCTAATTGATCTATAATAAGCTGATAAGAAGACCTTCCGGATTTTGCATAAGTGGTGATTCTACCAAAAAAATTGTATTCGACGCCTTCCTCAAATTTAATCTCTAATTTGTCTAGATTTCCTTTCCAACAAATACATAAAAGAACCTCATCTTTTTCTTTAATAGAAAAATAAGCATGACCTGATTTTGCTATTGTAATTGGCCCACTTTCTCCTTTAACTTTTACATATTCAAAAGATTTTTCTAGAGTATTTTTAATTTCTAAGTTTAATTCAGTTACAGAATATTCAGGAACATTATTCATAATTTCAGTGTATAGTAATTCAATATAATGATTGTAATAGTAATTGGCTCAGGTGCAAGAGAACATGCTCTATGTAGATTAATAAATAAATCAAAATTATGTGAAAAAATCTTCTGCTTGCCTGGTAATTATGGAATTAGCAAAATTGCAGAATGTATAAATTTAAGCTCATCTGAACAAATTATTAAAAAATGTAAAGAAATAAATCCTGATTTGGTTGTTATTGGTCCAGAAAAATTCTTGGATGAAGGTTTGGCTGATAAACTTAGAAAAGAATCTATTAATGTTTTTGGTCCAAATAAAGAAGCAGCCAAATTAGAATCATCAAAAGATTATATGAAGCTATTTTGTAATGAATTTAAAATTCCAACTGCTTATTCTAAAACATTTGATAATTTTAATGATTCCATAAATTTTTTAGAAAATAAAAAAGGTAAAATAGTTGTAAAATATGATGGGCTAGCTGCTGGTAAAGGTGTTTTTGTGTGTGAAAATATTGAAGATGCTAGACTAGCATGTAGAAAAATTTTCGTTGATAAAATATTTTCTGATCAAAATAAAATTATAATTGAAGAATATATAGAAGGTAAGGAATTGAGCTATTTTGTATTAGTTGACAACAAAAGCTATGAAGTAATTGGTTCTGCTCAAGACTATAAAAGAATTGGAGATAATGATACTGGTCCAAATACAGGTGGAATGGGAACTTTAAGCCCAGCTCCTATCTTAGACTCAGAATTAGAGAATAAAATTATAACTAAAATTGTAGAACCAACTGTAAAGGGAATTCATAAAAAATCTTTAGTATTTAATGGCGTAATTTTTTTAGGCATAATTGTTGATAATCTTACTAGTGAGCCAAAACTTCTTGAGTACAATACAAGATTTGGTGACCCTGAAATACAATCCATCTCTATGCGATTAAAATCAGATTTTTTAGTTACCGCTCATTCTGTTTCAACAAATAAACTTTCATATGCAAATATTAAATTTTATGATAACCAAAAAGCAATTTGTTTAGTTCTTGCCACTAAAGGTTACCCAAATAGTTATCCAAAAGGTACCGTTATTAGAAATTTAGAAAAATTTAAAAATGACGAAAGTTTTTTTATATTTCATGCAGCTACTGTTAAAGAAAACAATCAAATTACAACTAATGGAGGAAGAGTTCTTTCTTTAGTAGCTATAAATGAGGATTACGAAGGTTGTAGGAACAAAGTTTATAAAATAGCTGATGAAATTGATTGGAAAGAAAAATATTTTCGACTTGATATTGGTCTTATTGATTAGATATTCTTTTAATCTTAAAAAAATTTTTAATCGAATTATCTGCCTCTATTTTGTGTTGAATTAATTTTGGATTTTTTATGTTTTTTCTAGAAGGATTTTTATTTTCAAAAATATAATGTACCTCTTTAATTCTTGAAGATTTAATTGCCTCCAAACATAAATTACAAGGCTGCATATTAGTTATCATTGATAATCCGTCTAACCTTTTTTGCTTCAATATATGACATGATTTTCTAATCACTAAAATCTCTGCATGAGCAGTTGGATCATTATTTGATAATTCTTTATTATGATCAAAAGCTATAATTTCAAATGTATTGGGATTGAATATTAAAGCTGCAACTGGAATTTCATTTTTACTTTGCGCAATTTTACTTTGTTGCAATACAATTTTAAAAAATTCTGTTAATGTATTTTTCAATGATTAAACATAATAAACCATTAATAGGAATAACAACAGACTATGAAAATAACAATAAAAGTTATTCTAAATATCCTTGGTTTGCTTTAAGAGAAAATTACGTAAAATCGTTAGAAAAATTAGGCGCGAATTGTGTTATACTGCCTTTATCAAATAACATTATGAATTTAAAATTATTAGATGGTTTGGTTATAACTGGGGGTAATTTTGATATAGACCCGAAATACTTTGGTCAAAAAATAAAATCTAAAAAAATAAAATTAAAATCTAAGAGAACTATTTTTGAATTAAAACTCATCAAAAAATTTATTGCTTTAAATAAACCAATACTAGGTATCTGTGGCGGAGCACAACTTATAAACGTATTTCAAAAAGGTACATTAATACAAGACATCAAAAGCTATTTAAATCATGAACAAAAAAATCCTAGAAATGAAACAAGCCATGAAATTCAAATTATTAAAAATTCTTATATTAGCATGATTTATAAAAAAAAAATTGGTAAAGTAAATAGCGCACATCATCAAGCAGTTAATAAGCTTGGAAAAGATTTAGAACTAAGTGCAAAATCCAAAGATGGAATTATTGAAGCTTTTTATCATAAAAAACATCCTTATTGTGTTGGTGTTCAATGGCACCCAGAGTTTCTAATAACTAAACTAGATATTAATTTAATTAAAGATTTTGTAAAAAATGCAACTTTTAACATTAAGTAAAAAAGTTTCAAAACATCTTAAAATTTCAAGAAAAAAAGCTGAAGAGGTTATTAAAAAAGGATTTATTTTAGTTAATAAAATTGAAGAAAAAAGACCTTTTATAAAAATCCTAGATGGTTCTACTATAGAAATAAAAAAAAAATTTAATGTAAAAAAAATTCAATTATTAATTTTTAATAAACCTAAGGGATGTATTACTACTAGAAATGATGAAAGAAAAAGAAAAACAATTTATGATTTCCTACCCAAACGTTTTAATAATTTTCATTATATAGGTAGACTTGATTTTAATTCTGAAGGACTTTTACTTCTTACAGATAATACTAATTTAAAAAAAAAACTTGAAGATCCAAAATCAGAAATTGTAAGAAGGTATATAGTAAAAGTAGAGGGGTCCTTAAATGATAAGAAGTTAAAATCAATGAATCAAAAAATTTATTCTGAATTTACATATAAAAAACCTAATATTAAAATAATTAACCAAAGAAAAAATGAAGGTTTAGTTATGTTTGAATTAAAAGAAGGTAAAAATAGAGAAATAAGAAAGATATGCGATTTATTCAATTTACGGGTTATAAATCTAAAAAGAGTTAGCTTTGGAAAATATCATCTCAAGAACATACCTTTAGGATCTTATAGAAATATGACTATAGAATGAAAGTAATATCTGGAATACTAAAAGGCAAAAACATAGATATACAAAAATCTATAAATTATAGGCCTACTCTTTCAAGAATTAGAGAAGATATATTTAATATATTACTACATAGTCCAAAAATAAATATTGATTTAAAAAATGATATTTTTGGAGATATTAGTTGTGGTTCTGGATCAATAGGAATTGAAGCTTTATCTCGAGGTTTTAAACATTGTTATTTTAACGATATCAATGAAAAATCATTACAAATAATTACTAATTTTTTAAAAAATTTTAATAATTTAAGTTTTGAATGCCATAATGAAGATATCGAAAATATGAATAATAAAATTAAATGGGAATTATTTGATATCATTTATTTTGATCCACCTTACGAAATGGACGTAGAAAAAATCATTAAACAAAATATTTTTAGTATTAAAGATAATACAATTCTAATTATTGAAAGTAATAAGAATATATTCAAAAAAATTGAGGAGTTATTTCTAAAGAAGTATAAAAATAAATATATTAAAATTTATAGTAGTAAAAAGATTAAAAAATTTTTAAACGTCTAAATATTTTTTTTTCAATTTCAATAAAATAACTAAATTGACCAAATACAATTGCAACAATTATTAAAACAATTTGATATATAGGAAAAATAATGATCAATTTTAGAATTATATAAAGAGGATAAAACTTAATAATATTTTGAAGATTTAAATAAATTAACAGTGGGCCAGATAAAAATAATGACAAACTACCGCTGATACCAAAAACAAAAAAAATTATAATTAAATGAAAAAAAGATTTTGCTTTAAATAATTTTATTAAATAATTCAAATTTTGATTTTTGTATTTTTTTTTAATTTTTCCACAGCCGGCTGATTCAAAAAATTAATATTTTCAATTTTTGCTCTAAGAAAAATATCATAAATTAAAGTTATAATTAATTTAGTATAATCTTTTAAATTATTATCTATGCTTATTTCACCTATTATAGGTTTATTTTCACTGAGAGTTTTAATAGCACCTTTTTGAAGAATATCTAGCAAACTCTTTTGTTTATTTTTATTTTTTAATATAAAAAAAATATAAGATTTGTCATTTGGACCATCAATATATAATTGAAATTGACTATGTTGATCTATGGATCCCAAAGAAGATATATAAGTTATAGAATTTTTATTTTTTCCTAAACTTTCTGCAAAAATCTGTCTATACCATTCATTTAGAGTAGTTAATTTTTCATTATAGGAGAATCCTACAAAGATATTTGATTTTGATTTTTTTTGATAAAAATAAAAATTAAATAAATATTTACATATTTTTTCTCTATCTCTTCTAAATTCGGCAAATGCACTTTTTGATGATTTAATAATATTTTTGATTGGGTATCCCAATAACGCTAATGGTAACAAGCCGGTAATAGAAAATATACTAAATCTACCACCAATATTGTGATCATGTTCAAAAGTTAAGATATTGTTTTTAATTGCATAATTTTTTAAAAAATTATCTGAATTTTCAGTTATAAAAATAAAATTTTTTTTAAAATTTTTTATCTTTTTTGTTTTTAGATACTTGCATACAAATTCTAAAAAATAATTTGTTTCTAATGTTTTTCCCGATTTAGATATAAATATGAATTTATCAAAGTTACTTATTTTGTGGTTATCGAGTTTTTTTATTATTAATTCATCGTAGGGATTATCATAAATAAAAAGTCTATGGTCTATATTTGCTGGTTTTAAAAATTGCATAAGCATTTTGGAACTTAATGAAGACCCACCCATACCAAAAACATGAATTTTATTTTTTTTATTAACTAATTTTTCAAATTTATATCTTTTAAAATAATTTTTATCAAAAATCGGTTTAAAAAAAGAATGATTTTCAAATTCTTCAATGAAATAATTTTTTTTCTCTAAATTTTTATAATGTATTTTATCTGTACTTAATTTATTATTTAAAGATAAATGCATTTATTTATTCAGAAATATTTTTTGAATTTTCTTCAAATGGATCTATAGTATCTCCTAATGCTTTATTATTTTCTCTTTTACTCTTCCCCTTAAGTAGCCACTCAAAAAAACCATCTTCATTTTTATATCCTGTTTCATAATCTATTTGATCTCTGATATCTGAATTAGCATCTTTAGAATTTGTTTTATCAAGAATATCCTGCACTAATGTTTGATCTGAAAATATTTTTTCATTAGATCCAATTATTATATCTTGCACTTGATTTTCATCAATACCATCAACCTGCCCCGGCTCAGGTAAATCATATACTGGTGGAATAATTAAAGTTTTATTAAAATCAACAGATAATTCATTTAGTTTTCCTCTTTGACAACCAACAATGATAAAACTAAGAGTTAATATAATAATCAAATTTTTCATCAAATTTTTTTCCCAGATAAGATAGTAATCATTATGATAATGAAACCAATAGAAATATAACTATCCGCAAAATTAAACGCAGGCCAATGATAATTGGAAATATATAAATCTATAAAGTCAATTACATAACCTCTTAATAATCTATCAATAAAATTACCAATTGCCCCGGAAAGTATTAATATAAAAGAAATTTTTATAATAGTAGATTGTGTTTGAATTAATAAAAAAATTAAGTAAATAATTATTATCATTATTATTATCATTATTAAAACCTGACTTGAGTTAGGGTCATTAAATATTCCAAAAGCAAATCCGTAATTGACTATAAAAGTAATATTTAAAAACCTAATTAATTCATAAGACTCATATAAATTAAAATTGTTTTCAATTAAATATTTAGAAAATTGATCAAATACTATTAAAAAAAAAATGGTAATAGCATTTAGTAAATTTGTTTTTTTATTTTTTAACTTTATTCCAAACATCATCACATCTGTTACATAACTGGAGTTCATTTTTACTTACCTCTTCTTTAATGCACCAACATCTAACACATTTTGCGCCCTCAGCACATTGAACATCAACGTAAATTTGATCATTATCAAAAGAGATTGAAGAGTTATTTTTATTTTCTAATTTATTAATATCTGTTTTACTAACTATACATATTTCTGACATATCAATATTTTTAATATTACTAATTAAATTTGGAGCTAAATACATAATAACTTTGGCCTGCAAACTTGATCCAATTATTTTTTCATTTCTTTTTAACTCTAAAGCAGCTGTAACTGTTTTTCTAATTTCTTTAATTTCAGACCATTTTTCTTCTAATTTTGCATCATGATAAATATAGTCATTATCATTTAAGCTTTGTAAATGAATACTTTCAGAATTATTATATGTTCTTGATTTCCATGCTTCTTCACTAGTAAAAGACAAAATGGGAGAAAACCATTTTGACAAAAATTCAAATATAAAATGTAAGCAAGTTAAAGAAGAATTTCTCTTTAGATCATTTAAGGAATCGCAATAAAAACTGTCTTTTCTAATATCGAAATAAAAAGCAGATAATTCTATAGTACAAAAATTTAAAAGCTGAACATAAATTGAGTGATAATCATGTTTTTCAATAAAATTTTTTAATTTATTGTGCATAGTAGATATTCTAGACATCATCAATTTTTCTAATTCTGGCATATTTTCAAATACAACTTTATTATCCAAACTAAAATTATTTAAATTGCCTAATAAAAATCTAAATGTATTTCTGATTTTTCTATATGAGTCTATTTGAAAATTTAGTATTTTATTGTCTATTCTTATATCCTCAGAATAATCTGAAGCTATAACCCATAACCTTAAAATATCTGCTCCATATTTATTAATGATTTCATCTGGAGATATAACATTACCAATAGATTTAGACATTTTCCTTCCTCTTCCATCAACAACAAAACCATGTGAAAGAATACTTTTAAAGGGAGCTTTGCCTCTCGTCCCACATGATTCAAGTAAAGAAGAATGAAAAAATCCCCTAAATTGATCTGATCCTTCTAAGTACATTGAAGCAGGTGAGGTTAAATCTTTTCTATTTTCTAAAACATAGGAGTGAGTTGAGCCACTATCAAACCAAACTTCAACTACATCCTTAACTTGTTCATAGTCGTTTTCATCATAATCTGGATTCAGAAATCTAGAAGGTTCAGAGTTAAACCAAGCATCCCCTCCTTCTAATTCATAAATTTTAGCAATTCTCTCAATCACAGAGATGTCCCTCAAAGCATCGCCTGTTTTCTTGTTGACAAATATAGGTAGAGGGACTCCCCAAACTCTTTGCCTTGAAACACACCAATCTGGCCTATCAGATATCATAGTTCTCAATCTATTTTGACCTTGAGCTGGGTAAAATTTTGTTTCATCAATTGCTTTTAGTGCTTTTTTTCTTAAATCGTTAGCATCCATTGAAATAAACCATTGCGAGGTATTTTTATAAACTAGAGGTGCCTTAGATCTCCAAGAATGAGGGTAGCTATGAGTTAAGGAACCTTTTGAAACTAAATTTCCACATTTTTCTATTTCTTCGCAAACTTCATTATCGACCTTAAAAATATGTTTACCTGCAAAAATTGGAATATGATCATAATAAATACCTGCTTCATTTATTGTCATCGGTAATTCTAAATTATGTTCTTTACCTAGTAAAAAGTCATCAACGCCATGTACTGGACATATATGCACTATTCCTGTGCCTTGTTCAGTAGTAACAAAATTGCCATGTAAAACTGGAACTATATATTCATATCCAGACTTATAAAGGGTATGAAAGCAAGAAGTTTGCAGAAGATCTTTTCCCTTAATTGAAAAATTAATTTTGTAATTATTAATTATATTTTCCTTTAAAAAAGATTCACTAAGATTTTGAGAAATTAATATCTTATCTTCTAAATTTTTTTCTTTAATTGTGATTGATATATAATCAAGATCATTGTTAATAGCTAAAGCTCTATTTCCTGGTATTGTCCAGGGCGTTGTAGTCCATATAACAATTGAGTGATCTTTTAACTTATTAACATCTGTTTTAGCAACTGGAAATTTACAATAAACTGTTGTCGATTTATGATCCGCGTACTCTACCTCTGCATCAGCAAGTGCTGTCTTTTCAACAACAGACCATAACACAGGTCGATGACCTTTATATAATCCACCACTTTCCAAAAACTTACCAAGTTCTCTAACTATTTGAGCTTCTGAATGAAAATTCATAGTAGTATATGGATTATCCCAGTCTCCAATAACACCGAGTCTTTTAAACTCTTTTCTTTGAATATCTATCCATTTATTTGCAAAATCTCTACATTCTTTTCTAAATTCTAAAATTGGCACATCGTCTTTATTTAATTTTTTTTTTCTATACTGTTCTTCTATTTTCCACTCAATTGGCAATCCATGACAATCCCAACCAGGAACGTATATAGAATCTTTATTAAAAATTTGTTGATATTTAACAACAACATCTTTCAAAATCTTGTTTAAAGCATGTCCCATATGAAGATGACCGTTAGCATAAGGAGGTCCATCATGTAAAATAAATTTTTTCTTATCTTTTGATTTTTTTCTTAACTCTTCATAGAGATTATCTTCGTACCATTTTTTTATAATCTCAGGTTCTTTTGCAGGCAAATCTGCCTTCATAGAAAAATTAGTTTTCGGTAATAAAATTGAATCCTTAATTTCCATTATTTAAAATTTCTTTAGCTTTAGAAATATCTAAAGGTATTTGTTTTAACAAATCTTCAACATTATTAAACTTAATTTCATCTCTGATTTTTGCAACAAATTTAACTTTGATTTCTTGTCCATAAATATTTTTATTAAAATTAAATAAATGAGTTTCAAGCAAAGGGGTTTTTTTATTAAATGTTGGTCTCATACCGTAATTCGAAATACCTTCAAACTGTTTATTATTTAACAATACTTTAACACTATAGACACCTTCAGATAATTCTACTTGGTTTTTATTATATAATATATTGGCAGTTGGGATTCCAATAGTTCTTCCTCTTTGGTCACCTTTAATTACCTTACCACTAACTTCAAAAGGCCGTCCTAGCAAGATATTGGCTCTCAAAACATTTCCTTCTTTAATTAGATTTCTGATCATTGATGATGAAATTTTATTTGAAGAATTAACTTCCAAAAAATCATCAAATGTTAATAAATCAATATTATTTTTTTTTGAAAATTTTTTTAAAGAATTAATATCCCCTTTTCTATTTTTGCCATATCTAAAATCTAATCCAGAAAATAATAATTTTAGATTTATGCATTTTAATAAAACTTTTTGTTCAAAATCTTCATAAGAATAATTAGAAAAATTTTTATCAAATTTAATTGATATAAAAAAATCAAGTCCTATTTTATTTAATAAATCTAATTTAGTATCACTTGAGTCAATTAAAAACCCTTTATCTTTTTTAAAATATGAAATTGGATGAGGATTAAAACTTAATAATCCTGTGAAAAGATTTCTTTTTTTGGAAAAAATTTTTAATCTTTTTAAAATTTGTTGATGACCCAAATGAACTCCATCAAAATTCCCAATAGTTAAACCTAAAGGTTTTGTAATATTTAAATCTTCAATATTTTTATCAAAATATTCCATTAAGTCTTAACTAATATAGCTTCTATCAAAATAGATGAGTGGATTACCTTTATTTTTATTTATAACTTTTTTAAAATTACAAATTATAATCTTATGATCACCAGAATTTATTTTTTTTTCTAATATACATTCTAATGTTACTAGAGATTCTTTAAAATATGGTATTTCTTTATTTGAAAGAATGTAACTTGTACTTTTCCATCTTATTTTTGGATTGGAAGAAAACTTATTTGATAATTTTTTTTGTTTATCAGAAAGTATACTAATATTTAAATAAGTATTTTTTTTAAATTTATTTAGGAAACTATTTTTATTATCTATGCAAAATAAAATCTTTGATGGGACTAGAGACACACTTGTAAATGAATTTACTGTACATCCGTAGAATCCTTTCGATATATTACCTAAAGTTATTATTGTGATACCAGTTGCAAATCTGGAGAGTGACTCTAAAAAATCTTTTTTTTTCATAATTCTAAGTTTTTGGTAGCGCTGGAGAGACTCGAACTCTCACAAGGTTTCCCTTACCAGATTTTGAGTCTGGCGCGTCTACCATTCCACCACAGCGCCTTAGTTTTTTCATATGATTTTATATATATTAAATTAATAGAAATGCCATTTTCTTATTTTTATTAATTTATGATTTGAAGTATTTTATTATTTACAAATAAGTCTAATATCTGAGTGCTTTGATATATTTCTCCTATATTTTGCCAATATTTTTATACGCTAATATTATGGCATTCACTCCTGGACCCAACAATATAATATTATCAAATAACAGTATCAATCACGGCTTTAAAAATACTATACCATTAATACTAGCAGTTTTTTTTGGATTTCTAACCGTGCTCTCTTTAGCTCTTTTAGGTATTGGAAAAATTTTTTTATTATACCCCTCTCTTACTTTAATAATGAAAATTATATCTTCCATATTTTTGTTATTTTTATCCTATAAAATATTTTTTTCATCAAGTTTTTCTGAAGATAAAAAGACAAAGCCATTAAGTTTCTTTCAGGTTTATTTTTTTCAAATAATTAATCCAAAAGTTATATTTGTTACAGTTTCTTCAGCTTCATTATTTTTACAAGGTAAATTCAATTACGAAATGGAATTTTTTATGATATTTTCATGTTTCGCATTTTCTACTATAACGAGTGGTATTACATGGGCATTAATAGGGCACTTATTTAAAAGATTTGCAGATGAAAAAAATAAAATAATTATTTTTAATAGATTTATGGCTGTTGCTTTAGCAATATGTATAATCATGATCATTCTATGATAAATTTTAATTTTAGATTTATAATTAATTTTATAATAGGAATTGTTTTTTTAACACCAATAGTTTTAATTTTTTCAAAAGGATTATTTTCAATTTTTGAAATTAATGAAAAAATTTATTTAACTAGATATCTTTTTGGTTCTTTAAGCATTATTTTATTAGTATCTGTAATTGTTTTATTTATAAGCGTACCGCTTGCTTGGATAACCACTATGACAGAATTTAAAGGAAGAAAAATTCTTCAAATCTTATGTATTTTACCTCTTGCGGTTCCAGCATATATATCAGCATACTCATACGCCGAAATTCTTGAACCTGCAGGTTTTTTAAGCATAGTATTAAATAATTTAGGCATAAATTTTATTGGTTTCTCAATCAGAAATATTTATTTTGCTTCTTTAATATTGTCTTTGTCTTTGTTTCCATATGTTTATTTATTAACAAGAATTTCAATAATAAATCTATCAGCTAGATATATAGAAGCAGGAAGAACTATAGGGAAATCTCCTTGGGATTGTTTTTTTAAAATAGGCGTACCCATGAGTATGCCTGGAATAATTGCGGGATTAGCTTTAGCTTTAATGGAAACAATCAATGATTTTGGTGTTGCTTCGTTTTTTGCAATTAATACTTTATCTATTGGAGTTTATAACTACATATCAATTCTCAATAATCTTGATGCTGCTTTTGTATTATCTTTAACAATAATTATTTTAATGTTTGTCTTATATTATTTTGAGCAAAAAATAAGAGGAAAAAAAAGTTATAGCAATTCAAATTATGAATTCTTAAACTGGACTAGATATAAATTATCTAATAAAAAAGCTGCTTCTGCATTATATGTTGGTATTTTGCCAGTATTGTTTGGTTATTTTATTCCAACAATATACATGATTTATACATATATAATTAATATCTATAAAATAGATTATGGTAACTTTTTTGAAAGTTTAATTAACACATTATTTTTAGGTGGAATTGTAGCGCTTGTTTGCTCTCTTATATCAATCATAATAAATTATTCTCAAAGATTTTCAAAAAATATTTTTTCTATATATATGAAAAAATTAATTAATTTAGGTTATGCCATACCTGGTGTGGTAATTGCCCTAGGAGTGATTTTTTTTATCATGGGATTAGATCAAATTCTAGACTACTTAATAATAAATAAGGTTATTATTAGCTCTACTTTGATAGGTTTAATATTGGCTTTGAGTATTAGATTAATTTCTTTATCAAATAATAGTATTGATTCAGGACTAGATAAGATTTCAAAATCAATTGATGATGCCTCACGAATGATTGGAAGAAGATACTCAACTACTTATTTTAGAATTATTATACCACAAATTAATTTAAGCATATTTGCGGGAATATTTTTAGTAATGGTAGATACTATGAAAGAATTACCAATTACTCTCCTTTTAAGACCCTTTGGCTTTGATACTTTGGCAACAGAATTATACGTTTACTCTTCAAATGAAGATGTTGAATTGGGTTCTCTTAATGCCATTGCTATTATTGCTTTTTTAACTTTTGCTATTTTTCTTTTGGATAAAGTTATAGATAAGAAATTAATATTAAAATCTAAAAAATAATTTAATTAATGAAAATTTTTTAAATTCAAATGTATATAAATATATAATTTTATTTATAATTATTTATATGTTTATAACAAAAATTATTGTTGCTGGCATAATAATTGCTTTTGCAAGCTGGTTATCTGGTAAAAAACCAGAGCTAGCAGGATTTATAATAGCATTACCAATCACAAGTTTAATTGTTTTAGTTTTTTCATATTTGGAACATAAAAATGTTGAAACTAGTATTACATTTGCTAAAAGCATTGCAATAGGAGTGCCAATTTCTTATTTGTTTTTTTTACCTTTTTTTTTATCAAAAAGTTTTAACATGAACTTTTGGTTGATGTATTTTATTGGAATTTTAATGATATTTATTGCGTATATTGTACACAAATTAATTATGAGTTTTTTATAATTTTAAAAAAATTAATTTATAGTTTTAATCTAAAATATTTTGTAAAAAATAAATTACTTTTTTATATATTTTTTCATAATAGATAATGTTTCGGAACTTACGTGATGTTCTATTCCTTCACTATCTTCTTGAGCTATTTTTTTAGAAATACCTAGTTTGAGTAAAAAATTTAAAACAATTTCATGTTTGTCTTTTGACTGTTCAGCTAAAATCATTCCCTTATCAGTTAAAAAAATTGATCTATACGGCTTTGCATCTACTAATTTTAAACTTACTAAGCGTTTAATATTTTTATTTATTGTCGGTTTCGATACACCAAAATGTGAAGCTAAATCTGTATTTCTAGCTTCTCCTCTTGATTTAATTAAGTCACTTATTGCCTCTACATAATCCTCAAGAATTTCTTTTTTATTTTGGGTTCTAATCTTTGAATATTGCCTTGAGTTTTTATACTTATTTTTTGACATTTAAAATCGATCATATTCATAAATAAAAATAATGCAAAATATAGTTTGTATTTGTTAGATATGACTATATAAGTTAGTCAAGGCTAATAAATTATGACAGAACTAATTTTATATCTTGGTAAGCGTTTAGAATATTTTAGGATTTCAAAAATGATACTGTCTTTAGTTCTATTTTCTCTTTTACTTTTTGAGAAAACTAGGTATTTGTTTATTCAATCAGTTGCAGATGCCTACATTGCTGTTACATCTTTTGTAGCCTTAACTTTAATAATTTTTTACTCGTTAGAAAAAAAGAAATTTAATATTCAAAAATTTATAGAAAATAATAGAAGATTTGAAATATTTATTTGTGCTTTCTTGGGAGTTATCCCAGGATGTGGCGGGGCAATTATGGTAATGAGTCTTTATACAAGAGGGGTTGTGTCTTTTAGTTCTGTTTTAGCAACTTTAATTAGTACAATGGGTGACGCTGCCTTCTTGCTTTTAGCTTCAAATCCAAAAGCGGCTATGATTATTTTACCTATAACTTTATTGGTTGGTATATTAACTGGATATTTGTCACAACCTATCTCTTATAAAATTGCTCCATCAATCATTAAAAAAAATATTGAAAAACTTAACTTACCTTTAAACAAAATACCAAATTTATTTTATAAAATATGGTTGTCTTGTATTATACCAGCTGTATTTCTTGGGTTCGTTAATGCTTTTAACTTAAATTATGAATTTCTATTTCTTCAAATAGATTTAATTACTTTATTTGCTTTTTTTGGAGGAATTTCATGTTTGTTTATGTGGGTATTTAATCCTTTAACAGATATTCAAATGGCTTCTATTAATGAAAATTCATTACGTAAGACAGTTGATACAACTTGTTTTGTTACTGTTTGGGTTATTACTGCATTTGCTTGCTTTGAAATAATAAATTTAATGACAAATGGCAATATGTTTAATTATTTATTATTTCTTGGACCTTTTGTTCCTTTAGCTGCAATTTTAATTGGCTTTATTCCAGGATGTGGTCCTCAAATTATGATTACTTCAATGTACATTAGTGGGCAAATACCCTTGTCTGCACAATTAGGTAATTCAATATCTAATGATGGTGATGCTCTTTTTCCTGCTTTAGCTATTTCACCAAAAGTAGCTATTTTAGCCACGTTATATAGTGCAATTCCGGCTATTATAGTTGCATATCTTTGGTATTATTTTGTTTAAATAATAATATTTTAAAATTTGTTTCATAAATTAAAATTACTAATTCAAAGCAAGTCTAAATCAAGATTTGCTCAACCGTTGCTAGGATTTATAGCTTTTATTGAAAGTATTTTTTTTCCTATACCTCCAGATTTACTTTTGCTACCAATATGTTTTTTTAATAGGAATAAAATATTTTTTTCAATTATAAATTGCACATTATTTTCTGTATTGGGTGGATGTGTTGCTTATTTTTTAGGATTTTTCTTATACGAATCAATTGTTATTTATCTAGATGAAAGCAAAATTACAAAATATATTGATTTCTATAATAATTGGGGAGTTTTATCTGTCTTAATAGGCGGTTTTACACCTATACCATTTAAAGTCATTACAATAACAAGTGGTTTTATGAAATTTGATTTTACATTATTCATAGCCAGTTCAATTTTTGCAAGAGGGTTAAGATTTTTAATTGTGGGATTAATTATAAAATATTTTTCAGAAAAAGGGTTTTACTTTTTAAATAAATACAAGTTATATATATTTGTATTATTGCCATTTTTAATAATTATTTTAATTATAAAAATAATGAAATGAAAAAATTAATTAACATACAAAATTTAAATTTAATTATTTTTTTATTTTCGCTAATTGCTATATCCTTTGCTTTAATTTTACAATATTTTTTTGATCTAGCTCCTTGTGAATTATGTATTTTTCAAAGAATACCTTATTATATAATTATTTTCGTATTCTTATTTAAGATCTTTTTTAAGGTTAAAGAATATTTTATAACAACAATTATTTTTTTATGTTTAATATTTGAATTTGGGATTTCAGCTTATCATACACTTGTTTCTATAGGAATTATTGAATTGGGGTCTTGCTCTAGATCGGTGAATCTACCTAATAATATCGATTCATTAAAAAATGCGCTTGAAAATAATACTTTGATCATAGACTGTAAGGAATCAAATAAGCAAATATTTGGAATTTATTTATCTGCCTATAATGTCTTTACTTCAATAATATTTCTGTTATCAATCTCAATAAATGCATTCAAAAAAAAATAGAAAGCGCCTAACCTCTGAAGAAAAAAAAATAATTGAAGAAATAATAAGAGTTGATCATGCTGGTGAGCATGGTGCTACTCAAATATATAGAGGACAATTATCAGTATTTAAAAAAAAATCCCCTATATGGAATAAGATATTAGAAATGGCTGAGCAAGAAGAAATTCATAAATCAACCTTTGATGAATTAATTGTAAAAAATCATGTAAAGCCTACTGCTTTATTTCCCTTTTGGAATGCTGCTGGATATCTACTGGGTGTTGGCACAGCTTTATTGGGAGAAAAGGCAGCCATGGCTTGCACAGTTGCTGTTGAAGAAGTTATCGGCCATCATTATGAAGAACAAGCTGAAATATTAAAAACAAAAAAAATTGATTCAAACTTGCTTAAAATAGTTAAAAAATTTAGAGAGGATGAATTAGAACATCACGATACAGGTGTAAATCATCATGCAGAAATGACAAAGGGGTATGTATATCTTAGTAAAGCTATTAAGCAGGCATGTTATATAGCTATTAAAATTACAAAAAAGTATTAGTTTTTCTCTAAAATACTATCCCAATATAAGTAATCTCTCCAACTTTCATGCAAATAATTAGAAGGAAAATTTTTACTCTTAATTCTTAATGAATATTGTGATGGTTCTTGAGGGTTTTTTAATATTTTAAATCCTACTTCCTTGAGAGATTTACTACCTTTTTTCCAGTTACATAATGAACAAGATGTGACAACATTTTCCCAGCTCGTAATTCCTCCCTTTGATCTTGGAGTTAAATGATCAAAAGTTAATTCTCTAGTTTGGAATTTTTTATTACAATATTGACAAATAAAATCATCTCTTAAAAATACATTAAATCTTGTGAATGCTGGTTTATGACTATGGGGTATATAATCTTTAAGAGATATAACACTTGGTATTTTCATCTTAAAACTTGGTGAACTTACATATTGATCATACTCATTAACAATATTTACTCTATCTAGGAAAACGGCTTTTACTGTATCTTTCCAGGACCATATTGATAAAGGAAAATAACTTAAAGGCCTATAATCAGCATTTAAAACAAGAGATGGACAATTATTTTAATCGAACACAGTTTATAATAACATTTAAACTTAAAATGTTAATTAATTATTATAGCCATTGATTTATTTTAACTTTCATATTTTCTATCGCTTCTTCACTAATACCATGATCATGATCTTCTTGAATTATTAATTCATTAGTTATTTTTTTATTATTTAAATATTGGGTTAATTGTTCTGATCTTTCATATGGAACTACACTATCAGACCTACCATGAAATATTAAATAATTCTGATTAACATTAATTTCTTTTAATTCATTTAAAATTGAATTTGGCAAACCACCTGATAAAGAAATAATACCCGCTAAATTATTTTTTGTTTTCAAGCCATAATAAGAAGCTAGCATTGCGCCCTGAGAAAAACCAACCAAAACTAAATCCTTGAAGTTAACTTTATGTTTATTTTTGAGATCTTTAATTATAGTGTCTAAACTTATAAAAGATTTAATGAGGCCTTTGTATATCTCTTGGGGTGTTCTTTCAATTAAATCAAACCATTGGTAACCAAAATAGTTGATAGGACATGGTTCTGGGGCATTCGGTGATTCAAACAAAATCTTACCATTCTTATCATTAATGTAGTCTTTTAGACCTAAAAGGTCAGACCCATTAGCTCCATAACCATGAAGAAATAAAACTAATTTATTCATCATTCATTCGACTTTTCAAATTATTTTGATATTGTCCGCTTATGTTAGAAAGCAACATTTTGCCTTTAGTTTTAGTTATTTGCATGTTTACTGCTCTAATTGTAGTAGTCATAGGAGTATTAGCAATGGCTAAAAATGGTAACTTTAATAAAAAATATAGCAACAAATTAATGAGAATGCGTGTCTTATTTCAAGGAATTGCAGTAATTATTTTTGCGGCAATTATATATCTTTCAAGATAAAATATTAAATTCATGGCTGAAAAAAATAAAAAAATATTATCAACACGTATTAATAACAAAACTTCACAGTTAATGGAGTCAATTAATTCGTCAATAGATATCGATTCTAGATTATTTAACGAAGATATTGAAGTAACTAGGGCTCATGCAGCAGCATTACATAAACTCAAAATTTTGTCTAATAGCGAATTAATTAAAATTAATAAAGGATTAAATAAAATTTCAAAATTACATAAATCAGGAAAAATTAAATTTAATAAATCAAATGAAGACATTCATATGAATATAGAATTTTTTCTTTATAAAATTATTGGCGAAACAGCATCTAAAATTCACACAGGAAGGTCAAGAAATGATCAGGTTTCAGCTGATACTAGACTTTGGGTCTTAAGATCTTGTAAAAAATTGCAAAAACAAATTAAAAAATTAATGTCTGAAATTGTTAAGAAATCAAGATCCTATCAAAATAATTTGATTCCTGGTTTTACTCATTTACAAGTTGCTCAACCCGTGACATTAGCTCATCATTTATTAGCTTATTATGAAATGTTTAAAAGAGATTTAACTCAAATAGATTTTGTAGAAAAAGCAACTAATGAAAATCCACTAGGTAGTGCTGCTTTAGCAGGAAGTAACTATGATCTAGATATAAATTTACTAAATAAAGAATTAGGTTTCACTTATTCTAAAAAAAATTCTTTAGATGCTGTTAGTGATAGAGATTTTTGCATTTATTTCCTTCAAAGCATATCTCTAATAAATCTTCATTTAGGTAAATTATCATCAGAACTAATACTTTGGTCTTCTAGTCAATTCAATTTATTCAAAATTAGCAATAAGTATTCAACAGGGAGTTCAATTATGCCTCAAAAAAGGAATCCTGATTCTTTAGAATTAATCAGAGGTAAGGCAAATTTAACAAGAAACCAATCTTCTAATTTTTTAAATGTAGTCGCTAATTTACCTTTGACATATTTTAAAGACTTTCAAGAAGATAAAAAAATAGTCTTTGATAGCTATGACTCAACAAAATTATGCTTAGAAGTTATTACAGAAATAATAAAAGAGTCTAAATTTAATACTGAAAATTCTCTGGCTATTTGTGATGATAACTTTGCTTCTGCAACAGATTTAGCAGATTATTTAGTTGTTAAAAAAAAATTACCTTTTAGAGAATCTTACAAAATAATAGCTTCAATTGTAAAATTTGCTCAAAATAACAATAAAACCCTTGCTAAGCTTAGTTTGAATGAATTTAAAAAATTTTATAGCAAAATCGATCAAGAGATTTACAATTATATTGATATATCCAAAAGTATATTTAGAAAAAAAACTCCGATGAGCACTAATCCAAAAAAAGTTGAATTAGCCATCAAAAGAGCTGAAAGATTTTTAAATAAAAAATAATGATCCCAATAAAATTTTTTATATGTTTTTTTATAATTATTTTTTTAAATGGTTGTGGGAATTACAAGCCTAATAAGTTACCAATGGGAGTTATTGATAAGTCAACTTATGTCTATCCCCCAGATCCAAATAAAAAGGATAATAATTAAATATGATCGAAGATTTAACCAAAACATATGAAACTCCATTCTATTGCTATGATCAAAAAATTATACAAGGTAAAATAGATTTTTTAAAATCACTTAATTTAAACTTCAATTATAGTTTATACTTCTCAGTAAAAGCTAACCCAAATTTAGCAATTATTAATTTTTTTAAACAAAATAATATTGGGGCAACTGTGGTTTCTTCCGGTGAACTATTTAAAGCTATTAGAGCTGGAATAAATCCATCAAATATAGTTATCAATGGATCAAGTAAAAATGAATTTGATTTGAAGTATGCAATTACTCAAAAAATTAACTGTATAAATATTGAGAATATTCAAGAAATAGATCTTATTGAATCTTATTCAAAAGAAAAAAATTTAAAAACAAACTTTGGAGTAAGAATCAATCCTGGAATTGATGCACAAACAATTGATAAGATTAGTACAGGTAAAACTGGTGACAAATTTGGAATTGAGATAGAACAAATAGATTTTGAAAAATTAGCTAAATTAAATTATTCTAATTTAAAGGCCCTATCTATCCATATTGGAAGTCAAATAACAAATTATAATAAATTAATAGAGTCCTATATAGCATTAATTGATTTAGCAAATAATTTAAAGAATAAAGGTTTTGAGATAGAAACACTTAATTTTGGTGGTGGGTTTTCAATACCAGAAGAAGGATATAAGAGTCTTGATTTTAAAATGTGGGCCGAGGAATTAAACAAAATAATGAAAAATAATAATTATAAAATAATTTTTGAACCAGGTAGGTTTTTAGTTGCTGAGTCAGGAAGTTTAGTAACTAAAGTTAATTATATTAAAAAATCAGGTTCAAAAAATATTGCTTTATTAGATAGTTCTTTTTCTGAGTATATAAGACCAGCTTTTTATAATATTAATCCTATGGTAGAAGTTTTAAAAAATAATTCGCAAAATAAAATTAAATATGATTTAGCTGGTGGTGTTTGTGAAACAAGTGATTTTTTCTTAAGAGATGTAGAACTGCCTATATTAGAAGTTGGAGAATTTCTAATTTTTAAAAATGTCGGCGCTTATGGATCTTCGATGTCCTCTACATATAATAGTAGACCAAGACCTTTAGAAATTTTGTTTAAAAATAATGACCACAGAGTTATTAGGTCTAAAGATACTTTAGAAGACTTATGTAATAATGAAATTATGTAACTGTGCTTACTCTTTTTAAAAGAATTAATTTTTTTATTTTTATTATTATATTAATTTTTTTTATAGGATTTTTAAATTTTAAAAACTCTATACCTAAAGAACCTATGTCTTTCAAACAAACAGATGCTGTCGTAGTATTAACAGGAGATAGAGGTAAAAGATTAGAGAAAGGGTATGAACTTATTGATCAAACAAAAGACTCAAAAATGTTCATATCGGGTGTAGGTGGTTCAAAAACTGTACTTCAAAAAATTTTAGGTTTTGAAGAAAGTAAAATGGATTGTTGTATAGAGTTTGGATATAAAGCTGAGAACACATATCAAAATGCTGTAGAAACTAGATATTGGGCAGAATTAAACAATATAAAATCTATAACTTTAATAACAACAGATTTACACATGCAAAGATCTCTATTTCTTTTTCACCAAATCACTAATTTGGAGATACAAAGTTATCCGGTTAGTTATAAAGAGTCCGTTATACCCTTAGAAAAATTATTTTCTGAGTATATTAAGTACTTTATTTCTAGGATAATATTCATTAAAAAATATGAAATATAAATTTCTACTATTCTTTTATTTTAGCAGCGCTTTAGTTCTAATTTTCTCAATTCTTGGAATATTTATGTCTTACAAAAAATTTAGATTTTTTATAAATTTATTTACTAAAAATATGACATTTTCACTAAAAAAAATATGCAATATAGACGTACAAGTAAATAAAAATTCAGTAAATAAATTAGAAAATGGTTATTTGTATGCTTCTAAACATCAATCTATTTTTGAAACTGTTTACTTTAATAGCTTATTCTATAACCCTGTTTATATTTTGAAAAAAGAGTTACTTAATATTCCACTATTTGGGACTTATTTAAAAAAACTAGGTATGATTGCTATTGATAGAAAACAAGGAATAAAAAGCTTAAAACTTGTTAATTATCAAGCGGCTAAACTAATCGATCATAGACCAATTGTGATTTTTCCTGAAGGTACAAGAACTTCTTTTGGCGATCAACCAGATTTAAAACCTGGAATATATTCTATGTATAAAAATTTAAATCGACCTGTTATACCAATTGCATTAAATACTGGAAAATTTTGGCCTAAGAGTAATCAAATGAATTTAGGTAATATGCAAATTGAATTTAAAGATCCAATTCAACCAGGTCTATCAAAAGAAGAATTTTTATTAAAGCTAAAATTAGAAATAAATTCTCTTAATCATTAGGTATAAATTTTCCTGCCATTTTAGCTTTAATAATACTTTTTCTTACTTTTCTTGTTTTTTCTAATTTTGAAAGGAGCAAAGAGGACTTTTTTTGCTTCATTTCTAAATTTAATTTTTTCATTTCTGAGATAAATGATTTTGAAAAATCATGAATTATATTTTGATTAACTAAAAAAACATCTCTCCAAAAATTAGGATTATTTTCTGTTATTCTTGTAAAGTCCCTGAATCCTCCAGCAGAATATTTTACTATGCTTGATTTCATTGTTTTTTCTTTTTTCATTGCAGTAAGCACTAATGAATAAGCTATCAAATGCGGCAAATGAGAAGTTAGGCCAAGTATTTTATCGTGTTTTTTTGCTGACATTATATCAACTTGCATTCCGAGTTTACGCCAAAAATCTTTTACAATTGTTATGCTTTTATTTTTTTTATTACCAACTGGACAAATAATATTATAACGATCATGAAAAAGCTCAGCAAATCCATGTTCTAATCCTGATTTTTCTGTTCCAGCTATAGGATGAGAAGGAACAAATTTAAAATCATTTTTATAACTATCATTGTATAACTTTACGATATTTGATTTTGTTGAGCCAACATCTGTAACAATTGTAGTTATATTATTATTATTTTTTAAATACTTGAAAATTCCCTCATATTGAAGAACAGGGGTACAAATAACAATAAAATTGGCATTTTTTATAGCTTCAGAAACTGATGAAAAGTATTGAACTTTTTTAAATTTTGCCTTTTTTAATCTATTCTTAACGGTTTTATCTTTATCATAAACTAAAATTTGATTTGTAATTTTTGCTTTAAGAGCTCCTCGAGCAATTGAAGAACCTATTAATCCAAAACCTATAATTAGTATATTTTTAAACATTAAAATTATTTAATACTTCAACTACTCTTTTAATTTCCTTTTTAGTTCCAACACTCATTCTAATAAAATTAGGCAAGCCATAGGATTTTAAAGACCTAACAGTAATTTTGTTTTTTATAGCAAAATTATTTAACATTTTGGATTTTTTTTCAGAACCTAATTTTAATAATACAAAATTTGCATCTGTATCAATTATTTCAATATTATAGTTATTTAGTCGAGATAAAATATAAGATTTATTAGAAATATTTAATAAAGCTTGTTTTTTGACCCAATTTTTATTTAAAATATTATATGCCGCGGCTGAAGCGATCCTACTGACATTAAAAGGTTTTTTCACCTGATAGAGTTTTTGAATTAATTGATTTTGAGCATACCCCCACCCCACTCTTAAACCTCCAAGCCCAAATATTTTGGAAAAAGTTTTAGTAACAATAATATTTTTAAATTTATTTACCAAATGGATACCATCAGTATAGTCTGCATTTAAAAGATATTCGCTATATGCGGAATCTAAAACCAATATTGTTTTTTCATTTATTGATTTTATAAAATTAACCAATTCTTTTTTCAAAAAAATTGAACCTGTAGGATTATTGGGATTAGCCAAAAAAATGAGCTTAACTTTTGAATTATATTTTTTTTTAAAATCTTCTAATTTAAATTTAAAATTTTTATCGTTAAAAACTAATGACTTGCATTTAAAATTATTTGCAAAAACCCTGTACATTGCAAATGAATATTTTGAATACATTACGTAATCGCCTGGCTTTGTAAACGCATTAAAAATCATTTGAAGAACTTCATCTGAACCTGCGCCAATAATTATATTCTGTTCTTTGATTTTATTATAATCAGCTATTTTTTTTATGAGAGATTGACTATTTAACTCAGGGTAAATATGAGAAAATTTCGCATTTTGAGATATTATTTTTTTTACTTTAGCTGGAATACCATTATTATTTTCATTCGACGAAAGGCGAATAAACCCTTTAAAATTCTCCGCGCCTCCTTGATAGGTATTATTTTTATTCATAATTTTTCCCATATATTTAGACATAATTAAACTAATTAATGTCAAATATCACTATTTATCTATTGACAAAATATTGAATTTAGCGATTATCTCCCATTACACCGATTTGATTTCAGCTTGCGGGTGATAAACAGCTAAAGCGCTTCTTTTCCCCAAAATGTAGAAATTTTTTCGGTCGTAAATAAATAAAAAGTATTGAAAATGAGAAATATTGTTAAAAATAATGATTATCCTGGTTATGTTCTCCAATGCAATGAAGAGCTAATTTTAGATAGTGGAAAAATTATTAAAGATTTCAAAATTGCATACCAAACATATGGTTCATTAAATAAGGAAAAAAATAACTCTATTCTAATATGCCATGCACTAACCGGAGATCAATTTCCTGCAGAAAAAAACCCAATTACAAAAAAGTCAGGTTGGTGGGACTTAATGATTGGCCCTGGTAAGACTATTGATACTAATAAGTATTTTGTAATTTGCTCTAATGTATTAGGGGGGTGTGTGGGAACTACAGGTCCAAATGATATTAATCCAGAAAATAATAAGATTTATGGAATAGATTTTCCTACAATAACTATTCAGGATATGGTCAAATTACAAAAAATTTTAGTTGATGAATTAAAAATTGATAAGTTGCTTTCAGTTATTGGAGGTTCAATGGGTGCTATGCAAGTGCTTCAATGGGCAGCAACTTATCCCAATTCTGTTAGGTCAGCAATTTCTATAGCAGGAGCTTTAAAACACTCCGCACAAAATATTGCTTTTGATGAAGCAGGTAGACAATCTATTATGCTTGATCCTAATTGGAAAAATGGGAATTATTTAAATGAAAAAACTAAACCCGAAAATGGCTTGTCAGTGGCAAGAATGATAGCTCATATTACTTATTTATCTGACGCAGCTTTTCAACAAAAATTCGGAAGAAATCTTCAAGAAAAAAAAGATTTATCTTTTGGTTTTGATATAGACTTTCAAGTTGAAAGCTATTTGCGCTATCAAGGAAAAAGCTTTGTAGATCGATTTGATCCTAACAGTTACCTTTACATGACAAGAGCTATGGATTATTTTGATGTTTCAAATCAACTGATAGAGAATAAAAAAACTATTGTTTCAAACAAAATTAGGTTTTTAGTATTATCTTTTACTAGTGATTGGTTATTCCCAACTAAAGAATCACGATCCATAGTATCTTTGCTAAACTCAGTTGGTTCTCCTGTAAGTTCGGCAGAGGTAGTATCTGATAGGGGTCATGATAGTTTTTTACTTGATGTGCCTCAACAATTTAAAATAATAAGAGGATTTTTGGAAGGAATTAAAATTTAAAATGAGAAATGATTACAAAATTATATTTGATTTAATCCCTTCTAATTCAAAAGTTTTAGATATTGGATGTTCCTCAGGAGAACTGTTATCTCTCTTGAACCAAAAGGAAAATATTCAAACTCAAGGAGTTGAAATTAATCAAGAAAAAGTAGTTAAATGCTTAGAAAATGGACTTGATGTTGTACAAGGTGACATCAATCAAATTTTGGAGGATTTTCCTCATAATCAGTTTGATTATTGTCTCTTAACAAAAACAATTCAAACTGTAAATCAACCAGATAAGCTTTTACAACTTTTAAAAAAAGTAGGTAAAAATATTATTATTAGTTTTGATAATTCTAATTACTATAAAAGGGTTATTGAATTTGCTTTTAAGGGAAGTTTCGATAAATTACTTCAAAAATCAAATAAAGAACAATGGTTTAATTCTCCAAATATTCATCCATGTAGCATTAAGGATTTTACTATTTTAGCAAAGCAACTAGGTTTTAATATTATAGAAAGCTTTGATGTAAAAAATAATAGAAGATTTAAATTTCCTAAAACTCCGTCTAATATATTCTGCAAAGAAGTTTTATTTAGTTTGAATACATAAATATTTGAATATGAGAGAATTTTTTTTTATTTATAATGCTAAAGGAGGTAAATTTAATGAAATTCTTGATTTTATTCATAAAAAAACTTCGCCTTCAACTTATAATTGTTCCCTTTGTATGATTACTTACAATTTTAAAATGAAAGAAAAATGGAAGAATTTTTTAAAAAATTCTTCTCATAAATTTTTATTTTTACATATTGAAGATCTAGTTAAATACAAATTAGAAAAATTCAAAAATGACCTTCCTATTTGTCTTGAAAAAATTGATGATAATTTTGAAATAATTATTGATTCAGCCACAATGAAACAATTACAAGATCAGGATGATTTAATAACATTATTTGAAGAAAAAACTAAACTCCAATAATTCCCTGATATATTAGTCTTAAAGAAGCTAAAACGATAAAAATATTAATTATTAGAAAAAAAGATTTGTCAGATAATTTACTGTTCATCCAATGACCTAAGATTACCCCAAATATTGCTATGGGAGAAAAAATCAAATACTCAATTATTTGTTTAAAAGACAGTATTTCTAAATAAAAGTACGGTAATATTTTTGCCACATTTATGAAAGCCATACTAAAAACTAAAGTGGCTACAAATTCTGTTTTTTTCTTATATTGGCTTATTAAATATGTATTCATCGGTAGCCCCCCTGAATGGAGACAAAAACTTGTAAACCCACTTAAAGAACCCCAAAAAGATTTACTTCCATAAAATGGAATTGATTTTAAAAATTTTTTTTCTAATAAATAATTAAAAGTAACATAAGCTAAAGACAATGATCCAATAAATATGCTGATAATATTTAAATCTATATTTTTAAATAATATTGTTCCTATAATTACTCCAATTAAAGTATATGGCATGAGCCCTAACACTCTTTTTTTATCGAAATATCTTCTATTTAAAAAACTAGCTATGGCATCACAAACTAACAACAAAGGTAAAAGAATTGAAATAGCTCGAAGAGGACCAAAGTTTATTGAAAGAACAGCAACTGAAATTAAAGCCAAACCTCCTCCAGAAAAACCAGATTTTGAAATTGAAAAAAGCAATACACAAAAGGATACAATTAAATAATAACTTAAATCCATAAAGATTAAGGTATTATAGTTAAATATTTATTTAAGAGAAGTTTATTAATTATTAGATTGGAGCAAAATTCCTTTGAATATTTTGTTTCTTTTTTTTGTTTTCTAAATTTTTGGCATAGATTATTTTTTTTGAAATTTCCATTTTTAAACCACCTAAAAAAGGCACAGTAAGAGGTCCAATTTTTTCCAAAAACGGAGAAGATTTATAATTTATAAAATGCTTCCAAGGGGGAGTAAACAAATAATAGTAACTTCTTTCAGAGTAAAAATAAGGATCTAAAAGATAACTTATTTGTTTTTTAGAAAATGATCTTCCAAAACCAAATGGATTATTATCATATCTAGTCCATAAACCAGATCTTCTCGGAACTATTGAAACTAATACTCCATTGGGCTTTAAAACCCTCTGAGCTTCTTCAATAATTTTTTCAGGATTTTCTACTAACTCGAGTATATGAGATAAAAATATCACATCAAATGTATCTGGCTCAACTGGTAGAGCATATTCATCTACTACCTCCTGCTTAAGTTCTGAATTAAATTTTATAATGCCTCCTAGGAAATCGGGAACCATTTCATGTATATCACTTTGATGGTTTAATTCTTGAAAAAATTTAGTGTATGGAGAAGTATATCCCAATCCACAAACTTTACTTAAATTTTGATCAATTAATGCTTCAGAAAGTTTTTTTATAGTTTCCTTACAAACAATTTCCCCAATATTAGAGTTGTAAAAATTATTTATTGAAGAAGTTGTAATTTCCATGGTTGTATTTTACATTTAATTTTCTTAAGATTCTATTTGAATGCAAAAACCAAACATATATATCTTCCCCCAACTAACAGATAATTATGGATATTTGATTAAAAATCCGCATGAAAATGAAGGTGCTATTATAGACCCTTCTGATTTAGAAATGTGTGAAAAAATTTTAAAACTTAATGATTGTTCTTTAACCTATATACTCCTTACACATCATCATGACGATCATATTAGTGCCGTAAGTGACTTAAAAAAAAAATATAATTGTACTGTTATTGGTAATGAATCAGATGAACTACTACCGAGTTTGGATTTAAAGGTCAAGACAGATCAAGAAATATCAATATTAAATTCTAAATATAGAATTATTTCTACCCCAGGTCATACTATGCAGCATATTTGCTATTATAATAAAGATCATCATTTATTGTTTGCTGGCGATACTTTATTTAGTGTTGGTTGTGGAAGAATGTTTGAAGGAACTCCTGAATTTTTTTGGGAATCTCTATCAAAAATTAAACTATTGGATAATAAAACATTAATTTACTTTGGTCATGAATACACTCAAAGTAATGTTAAATTTGCTCTATCAATTGACCCAAATAATTCTGATCTTATTGAATATGGTAAATGGGTTGAGAGACAATATTTAGATTCCAGACCTACGGTACCTGCTAGTCTAGAAAGTGAATTGAAAATTAATCCTTTTTTAAGATGTGATAATTCATACTTTAAAAATTTTTTCAAATCAACTAATCCGGTTGAAATATTTAAAAAAATGAGGGCTGCCAAAGATACTTTTTGATTGCTTGATCTATATTAATAGTTCAAAATTTAGTTATGTCTGAATTAACTATTGAGCAACAATTTAACAACAATAAACCAATACCTTTTAAAAAAGAATTGGAAAAGGCAATTTTAAATATTGAGAAAGCAAATGGCATTCCAAATCAATATTATATTGATCAAAAATGCATGGACTTAGAAAAAAAAATTATTTTTGATAAAAATTGGGTAGCAATAGGATTTACTAAAGATTTAAATGAACCAGGATCAGTGAAACCAATTACATTTCTAAATACTCCTTATCTTGTAATTAGGAGTAAAGAAGATAGTAAAATAAGAGTTTTTCAAAATGTTTGTCCTCATAGAGGAATGAAGTTAATTCAAGAACCAACTATTCTTAAAGGTGCTATAAGATGCCCCTACCACTCTTGGTGTTATAGTCAAACTGGAAAAAATTGTGCAACTCCTCATATTGGTGGCCCTGGAATTAATTTTCATAAAGACATTTCAAAAGAAGATTTAAATTTAATTGAGGTTAAATCCTTTATATGGAGAGGTGTTATATTTGTAAATTTAGATGGAAAAGCAAAAAACTTTGAACAGGTTAATGAATCTATCTTAAAAAGATGGGAGTTATTTGATCAACCAATATTTAATGACAATAGTGAGTCTTCATTTAATCTAACAGTAAATGGAAATTGGAAATTAGCTGTAGAAAATTATTTAGAAGCCTATCATTTACCTTGGATTCATCCTGGATTAAACTCTTATTCAAAATTAGAAGACCATGAAAATATTGTAAATTATGGGCATTACTCAGGTCAAATTAGTCATAAATACAAAGCTTCATATTCAACTGCTAAAAATTTTAAAAATTTTAAAAATTTAACTTCTGAATGGGATTCAAAAGGTGAGTATATTGTCCTTTTTCCTAACTTAATTTTAGGAGCTCAAAAAGATCATTTATTTAACTTAATTATAGAACCAATTGCAACAGGACAAATCAAGGAAAGTATAGAAATATATTACTCTGATCCAGAGATGCTAAATGAAAATTTTAAGTCTACAAGGTTAGAAAATGCAAATCTTTGGAAAACTGTATTTGAAGAAGATATTTTTGTTGTTGAAGGAATGCAAAAAGGCAGATACGCAAAGGGCTTTGACGGAGGAAAATTTTCACCAGTAATGGACTTACCTACCCATGTATTTCATGATTGGTATGCAAGAAAGCTTTTGGAAGCTTAAATAATTTGAATTTAAAATACTTATTTACGAATAGTATTTATATAAAAATTTGATATTGTCACCACTCATGGATGATATTTCTAAATTAGACACAGATATTACAGAAGCTTTTCAAAAGAAACAGATGAAAAAAGTTTGCTCACTTTATTTTGAAGCAGCAAATTATTTTGAAAATAAATCTGATATCGAAGCTGCATGTTTTTTTTATACTCAGGCTCTTGTAATGGCATTAGAAGAGAATCATGACTTAAAAGAAAAAATCATTCATAAACTTGAAAAATATGGCAGAAATCAAGATACAACTTTAAATTAGATTAAAATTATTGAATGGTATCTAATTCTATTCAACTTCCTCAAAGCTGGTTAAAGCATTTAGAAGAGGAATTCTCTAAACCCTACATGCTGTCTCTAAAGAAAAAACTAATTGAGTGTAAAAAAAGTAATAAAATTGTTTATCCAGAGGGTTCGTTGATTTTTAATGCATTTCAACAAACATATTTTGAAAATGTTAAAGTTGTTATTTTAGGTCAGGATCCTTATCATGGAAAAGGTCAAGCCCATGGGCTAAGCTTTTCTGTCCCAAATGGAGTTAAGCCGCCTCCTTCTTTAGCAAATATCTATAAAGAATTGCAAGAAGACTTAAAAAAAACATTTGATAAAAATAATGGAAATTTAGAAAGATGGTCCTCTCAAGGAGTTTTTTTACTGAACACCACTCTTACTGTTGAAAAATCTAGTCCGATGTCTCATAAAAATTTTGGATGGGAGCAATTTACAGATAAAGTTATTGAAGTTTTAAGCGAAAATAAAAAAAATATAGTATTTATACTATGGGGCTCTCATGCTCAATCTAAAATTAAATTAATTGATGAAAAAAAACATATGATTATTAAATCTGCCCATCCATCTCCTCTTTCTTCTCATCGAGGTTTTTTTGGAAGTCAGCCATTTTCTAAAACAAATAATTTTCTTGAATCTAAAGAAATTGATATTATAAATTGGTAAATGAATAAAGATTTGTCACAGCTTGTAAGCTTTTTAGAAAAACTAATACTTTTTTTAATTCTAATATGCACAATTATTGCAATTGTTTTCGAAGTATTAGAAATGGTTGAGTTAAAACATGTTGAGTTAGCAGATCTTCTTCTTCTTTTTATATATGTAGAGGTTATTGGAATGGTAAGAGTTTATTATGTTTCTAATAGGGTTCGCATGACCTATCCATTATTTATCGCTATAACAGCTCTATCTCGATTAATTATACTACAAAGAAAAGATCTTAATCCAGAAATATTACTTTATGAAGCTGGAGCGATTGTCCTCATTGCTATCGCAGCTGTAATATTAAGACTAAGATACCTTAAGCCACTAAAACCAACAGAGGATGTAGATGAATTTACAAATAAGAAATCTAAGAAATAATTTCTTCGTCAATTATCATTATATTGAATAACCATATATGAAAAGTGTTGCCATTATTGGTACTGGTTTATCAGGATTATCTTTAGCTCACCATCTACCGCCTTTAAATATTACTTTTTTTGAAAAATCATGGAAGCCTGGTGGAAGGATTAGTACAAGAAAGCACGAGCAAAATAAGTTTGATCACGGAGCACATTATTTATCAATTGACCACGGAGTTCTAGGTCTAACTGATTTTTTAGAAAAAAAAGATGCTATTAAAAAAGTTGATGCACTTTATACACCTAATTTCTCTAAAAATTCTAAAAAAGAAATTAAATCAATTTTAATTGGCACTCAAGGTATTGAAACTATACCTATGAACATTCATCGGTCACTTCATTATAAGACTAATTTTTCCACAAAAATTACCTCAATTAAAAGAGAGAAAAATTCTTATTTCTTACACTCTGAAGATAATCAATTTGGTCCTTTTGATATGGTTTTTTCATGTATTCCTTTTGAACAGGCAATACCCCTTTTTCAAGAACATATAGATTTAAATAATTACCCAAAACCAACATTTAGTTCTATTTGGACTGTAATGTTAGGATTTGATAAGCGATTAGGCACAGATCTTCAGTATGGATATTATTTAAATGAAAAAATAAGTTTTTTTATGAATCAAAATTTTAAACATGAGCAATTTGATCAGGAAAACTGGGTATTTAATATGAGATCTGATTGGACTGATAAACATTATCAAATTGAATCTTATGTTTTAGAAGACTTTGTTGCAAATGAAGTAAAAAAAATATTTGACTCGGATGCCAGACCTATTTTTAAAAAATCACACAGATGGAAGTATGCTAATACTAAAAAAAGCTTAAGAGAATTAATAGGCAAGAGTTTTATAGAGTCTGTTGACCACAAGTTATACATATTGGGGGATTGGTGCGAAGGTCCAGCTATGCAAGATGCTTGGTTAGCCGGAAAAAAATTAGCTAAACATATTAAAGAATTTAGTTTAAAAGCTTACTAATACAATTGTGGGGGATTAGCTCAGCAGGGAGAGCGCTACGCTGGCAGTGTAGAGGTCAGGAGTTCGATCCTCCTATCCTCCACCACAAATTTTTATTATTTGATAAATTTATAGTTATAAAATAATTCAGTTTAAAAGGGGCTCTGAAGAGCCCCCAAAATATATAATAGAAGAAAAAATAATTTAAACGCTAGATTCTAGAACCAAGCCAACCAGCTACTAGCCAAATGGCCATAATTATAAAGGGATAATACCCCCCAAACATCATTAAATCACTCATACTAATACCCTCGTTTCCTTATAGAATTATATATAATATGTAAATTATGCATATTAAATATTTAAATAAAAAAAATATAAAAAAAAATCAATATTTTAAAGGTTTTTTTTAATCAGGATTTATTAAGATATGTGTTATTTGCATTATATTTTTAATTAATCAAGTAATTCTACGAATCTAAATGTAAAAAAATACATTTATTTATCAAGCAAGATTTTTATTAGGAGATTTAAATCAATTAAAAATTGATCTTCATTTATATTCGTATGTAGAAAATCAAAACACTTATTATTCTTAAAACCTTTATTTAAGTATTGATAAGGATCATCATAACTATTCCAACTTTTTGAAAATTCTTCGGCCGCTTCGAAATATGAATCCAAAGAAGAACTAGTGCACTCATCACCAAATGCAGGACAATAATTTCCATGAGGATTATTCAAAATGAAGTTACTTATATAGGAATTTAATATAATAATTTCAAAGTTTGGATAATTTGTTTTTTTAAAATTAGTTAAATCTTGATTATTAATATTAGTTAAAAACTGTCCTGATTTGGAATCATAATAAAAATTATAATTTAAATTAATTGCTTCATCAAAATTTTCATTAAAAAAATCTTTTATATTTTCCCTGACAGATTCCTCTTCTATTGGATCCAACGTCCAATAAAGCTCTCCCAAATAACCTGCACAATAATCATTTAAGTCATTATCTATGATTGACTTCCCATAGACAATGTTTGTAAAAAATAAAAAAAATATTACCAGTAAAAATTTCACATTTATAAATGTATAATACTTTTAATTTAAATTAAATTAATTCAATAGAATTTTCTTTATTCATTACAATAGGCCTTCCATCATGGGCCGTGCTTAAAGGTATTATTTTTTCTTTATAACTTGCGCATAAAGTAGGAGCAGATCTAGTCTCTTTACCTAAATTTACCTCTAAATCTACAATGATTAATTTGACTTCTTCTAGAATTTTTAGCACTTTCATCTAATTTCTCCTTATTTTTATATTTAATGTTCATAATTTAATTTGCATTTTGGCTTATTTAAATCAATATTTAATCTTGTTATCATCTTTATTTAAATCAAAAGAAAGTGTTGCAATTGCTTTTGCTATAGCTGCATATCTTTCTTTTTCTTTGTTAGACTCAATTCAAAAAAATTTAATTATATACTTCGCTGCTTTCCAATTATTATTCATAAAGTATATCTTCACTTTAAGTCTCTCTTTAATAGAAGCCATAAGAAAAAGAAATTCCAAATTTTACGTTACAAGAAATATTAAGTTACAGCTACTAAGATGCATGTTATCAATTTTAGAATCTGGGTTCTTTGTACTAGCGTTTCGCTATTTAAGTCTTGCCGATGCTCATACGATAGGAGCTTCTACGCCCATAATAGTTGTGATTTTTTCAATTTTATTTTTAAAAGAAAAAGTTTCTCCAAAAATTTGGGTAGCAATATTTATTGGTTTTTTAGGAGTTTTGGTAATTATGCGTCCTGGTTTATCAGTTTTTGATACAAAATCATTAATACCTTTAGCTGCAGCTTTTTTTTTAGGGCTATATCAAGTTGTAACTCGAAAAGTTTCCGAGTTAGACCAAAATGAAACATCATTATTTTATAATGGCATTACTGGAATTAGTTTAATGGGATTTTTATGCATATTTTACTGGAAGCCAATTAGTATTGAGTTTATGCCCTTTTTTATAGGTATAGGATTTTTTTACTCATTAGCCGTTTATCTACAAATAATCGCTTTAAGTAAAGCTGGAGCAAGCGTTGTTCAACCTTTTCATTACACACTTATTTTTTGGGCAATAATTTTTGGATACTTGTTCTATAATGATATTCCTGATTTATTTACTATTTTAGGAGGTATTATTATTGCTTCATCTGGGATCTATATATTAAAAAATAATTAAAACCACCTTTATATATCTGTTTTGTTAGTTTAAATTAAAGATGCTAAATTTTATGAATATCAATGAGCTAAGTATAAAATCAATTGAATACAGAAAGACCCTGTTAGAAATTATATACAATTCTGGTGCCGGTCATACTGGAGGAAGTCTTTCTTGCGTCGATATTTTAAATGTACTTTATAATGATGTATTAGGAATATCTCCTGATAATTTTGATTCAATTGAAAGGAATAGATATATACAAAGCAAAGGTCACTCAGTAGAAGCTCTCTATACTGTTCTTTGTGATAAAGGTTTTTTTAGCAGATCAGAACTGGATACTTTAAACAAATTCGACTCCCATTTTATTGGACATCCGACAAGAAAAGTCTCTGGTATTGAACATAATACAGGTGCCCTAGGTCACGGTCTCTCAGTTGCTACTGGGATAGCTCTAGCTTATAGAATTGATGCAAATCCTTTTAAAGTGTTTACTTTACTTGGGGATGGTGAACTGTCAGAAGGTTCGGTTTGGGAAGCTTGTACTACGGCCAATAAATACCAACTTGATAACCTTTATGTAATTGTAGACAGAAATAATTTACAAATAACTGGTGATACTGAATTGGTTAATCCAATAGAACCTCTTAATCAAAAATTTGAGTCTTTTGGTTTTTCTGTGAAAGAAATAAACGGACATGACCTTGGTGCATTAAAAGAAAATTTAAATGGAACGCCTTTTGAAAAAGATAAACCTAATTTAATAATTGCTAATACAATAAAGGGAAAAGGAATTAGCTTTATGGAGAATATAGTTTCATGGCATCACAGAGTTCCGACAGAAAAAGAATACAAATTAGCTATGTCAGAACTAGAAAAAGAATTAAAAAAATATGAATAATACAATTGGTAAACCAAATCTAGAAATTTTTGCGGATACTCTTTTAAACGAAGCAAAAAAAAATAAAAATATTATAGTAGTTACTAGTGATTCAAGAGGATCAGGAAAACTTGTTAATTTTGGAAAAGAACTTCCCAGTCAATTAATTGAAGTTGGAATTGCTGAACAAAATTTAGTGGCAGTCTGTGCTGGTCTATCAGCCGGAGGAAAGAAAGTTTTTGGAGTCTCTCCTGCCAGCTTTTTGACCGCAAGATCTTTAGAACAAATTAAAAATGATATTGCTTATTCAAATCGTCCTGCTGTTATGGTTGGAATTAGTGCAGGCATAAGTTATGGACAATTAGGAGCTACCCATCATTCGATACATGATTATGCAACTTTACGCACAATCAACAATATGACCATAGTTTCTCCTGCCGATAACTTTGAAGCGTCTGAGGTGATTAAGCAATCTATAAATTACGAGAAGCCTTTGTATATTAGATACGGAAAAAAACCTCTTTTAAATTTATATTCAAAAGAACAAAATTTTAAAATCGGGAAAGCCAATATATTAAAAAAAGGTAGTGATTTAGTTTTTATTGCTACTGGTGAAACAGTGCAAAGAGCGTATTTGTCAAGCCAACTCTTGGAAAAAGAAGGAATTCAATCAACAGTTGTAAGTATGCACACTTTAAAGCCTTTTGATAAAGAAACTTTCTTGGAAGCTATTTTAAATCAAAAAGTACTAATTTCTCTTGAAGAACACAGTGTATATGGCGGGCTTGGTGAAATGTGCGCAAGCGTAATTACTCAAGAAAAAATTAATATAAATTATAAAATTTTAGGCATACCTGATGAATATATGGTTAATGGCTCTCAATCTGATGTTTTAGATCATTACGGAATGTCGCCAGAAAAACTTACAAATTTAGCAAAATCTATGATCGAGTAATGAGTTATTTAACTATAGATCAAAGCACATCCTCTACTACAGTATTTTTGTTTGATGAGAATTTAACGATTAAAAAGAAAATCTCAAAAAAACACCAACAAATTTATACGAGTGAAGGATATATTGAACATGACCCCAATGAAATTTATAAAAATCTTCTAGATTTAATGAAGGAACTAAAGGAATTTGTAATTTTACCACCAAAGTTTTTATCTATAACTAATCAAAGAGAAACTTTTGTTGTTTTTGATAAATCCGGTAAGCCACTTTATAATGCTATTGTATGGCAATGTAGAAGAGGTCAAAAAATTTGTGACTTAATTGCTCAAGACAGCAAAGTAAATGATATAATATCAAATAAAACTGGATTAAAGTTAGATACTTATTTTCCAGCTTCAAAATTGAAATGGCTTTTTGATAATCATCCTGAAATTAAAGAAAAAGTTGAAAATGGTGATGCTTTATTTGGAACAATTGATACTTATTTAATTTACCGTTTAACTAATTGTATGAATTATTTAACTGACTCCACTAACGCATCGAGAACTTTATTGTTCAATTGCAAAAATAATAATTGGGACGATGATTTGAAAAAAATATTTCAATTAGATAAAATATCATTACCAGAAGTAAAAGAAAGTTCCAGTGAGTTTGGCTCAACTTCATTTGAAGGTTTATATGATCAAGACATAAAAATTTTTGGTGTAATTGGTGACTCACAGGCTTCTATGGTTGCAAATCAATGTTTTAAAGAAGGTGATACAAAAATTACTCTAGGTACTGGTGCTTGCACTTTAACTAATATAGGTACTAAACTCATTTCTTCTAAAAATGCCCTTACAGCACTTTCTTTTGTTCATGACAACAAACCTCAATTTTCTTATGAGTGCTTAACGGCTTTTGCTGGAGCGACAATTTCTTGGATAGAAAATAATTTAAAGATTATTGACAGCCCTCAGGAAACTGAAAAAATTTCTTTAGAGCTAGAAGATAGCGGGGGTGTTTATCTAGTACCGGCTTTTGCAGGATTAAGTGCTCCATTTTGGCTTCCTTCAGCAAAAGCTATGTTTTATGGAATAACAGCTTCAACAAATTACAAACATTTTGTTAGAGCTTCTTTGGAGTCAGTTGCTTATCAAATAGTAGCTTATCTAGAATATATAAAAGAAAAAGAAAATATCGAAATTCCAAAAATCATTATTGATGGAGGAATGATTAATAATCATTTCTTAATGCAATTGATATCTGATTTAACAAATAAAAAAGTTTTGACTCCATTATTTGCAGATATGTCAGCTTACGGTTCTTTATTAATGGGAATGCTTGTAAGTTTAGGTTCAAAAAGTTTTAGCGACTTAGAAAAATTTTTAGTAAAATATGATACTTACTCTCCAAAAAATAATGAAAAAGCATATAAAAATTTTCAAGCATGGAAAAAAGTAGTTAATAATCATTTTATAAAAACATAAATAATCAAGCATATTTAGCTAATATCAACACCTTTAACACAAACAATGTTGTTATTAACAGCTAAGTTGATAAAATTAAAAATGTAAAACGTAAGTAGAGAGGAATAAGAAATGAGAAATAACTTTCTTAAGATTTTTACTATTATTGCTTTTAGCTTATCCACTTTGTTTAGTGGAAGTGCTTTCGCTCATGATGGTAAAAAATATACAATTGGTTTTGCGGCTGCAAACCTTCAAGCAGATTTCTTTAACTTCATTAAAGAATCTGTTGAGGCAGAAACTGCAAGACTTGGTCATAACAGTATTGTTGTTGATTCAGGTGGTGATGATGCAAAACAAGTAAGTCAAATTGAAGATTTACTAGTTAAGCAAATAGATGCCTTAGTACTAATTATCTCCGGTAATACTGATGGTAATGCACAAATCAGAAAAGCAAAAGAAGCTGGCATACCAGTAATAACTGTTGATAGAAACACAACAAACCCTCCAGGGGATTCCTTTATTGCATCAGACAGTGAAGTAGCTGCATATGAAATGGGTATGTGGGTTGCAGAACAAACTGGTGGAGAAGGTATTGTTGGAGTTATCCAAGGTCAATTAGGTTCAACTCCAGAAATCGCAAGAGATACTGGTTTTGAAAATGCAATTGCTCAATACCCTGGCCTAAACACAGTTGAAAAACAAGCAAGTAAAATGTGGAGTAGAGACGAAGGTGTTTCTATTGCTCAAGATCTATTGACTAGAAATCCAGAAATTACTGTTCTATTCGGAAGATGTGATGCTCTAGCTCAAGGTGCTGCTCAAGCTGCAAAAGCTATGGGTAGAGATGACATTTTAGTTGTTGGTTTTGATGGAGATAGAGCGGCTTTACAAGATTTGAAAAATAATAATACTTTGTTAGCTGCTACAATGACTCAACAAACACTAACTATAGGAAGAAATGCTGTTAGATTTGCAATTGATGCTATTGAGGGCAGATATATTCCTAGTGAAATGTTGTATGGATCTACTCTAACAACTCCAGGCAATGTTGATCAATTTATGGGTGAAGGACATCCATAATTTTAATTTAGAAAATAATTTTTTATAAAATTATTTTATAATGAGCGATCACCAAGGCCTTATAGTTAAAGAGGTTTCTAAGAGCTATGGTAATGCCAAAGTTCTCAATGAAGTTTCTTTTGAAGTTAAAAAAGGAGAGGTGGTCGCTCTACTCGGTGAAAATGGTGCTGGAAAATCAACCATATCATCAATAATTGCTGGATCTGTTAATCGTGACTCGGGAGAAATGTCATGGAAAGGCAAAGATTATAATCCTTCTTCACCTGGACATGCAATTCAAAATGGCATTGGACTAATACATCAAGAAACAAGACTATTAAAAGAACTCTCAGTAGCTGAAAATGTATTCGTGGGGAAACTTATTACTAAAAATGGGATAGTAGATTTTAAAACTATGAATAAAATGGCCAGTGAACAATTAAAAAGACTAGGTCTTGAAATTTCACCAAAACAATTAGTTAAAAATTTAAAAATGTCTTCTCAGCAACAAATTGAAATTGCTAAGGCACTAACTCTAAATTCTGAATTATTAATTTTGGATGAGCCAACTTCATCTTTAGGGGAATCTGAAACAAAGTTTTTATTTGATAAAATTAAACAATTAAAAAGAGAAGGTGTTTCTTTTATATATATAAGCCATAGACTTGAAGAAATAGAACAAATAGCTGACAAAATTGTTGTACTAAGAGATGGTTATCTTGTTTCTACATATGACAATGCAAATATTCCAATAAATCAAATTGCACACGATATGGTTGGCAGAGATGTTGATAGAATTTTTCCAACAATTGAAAATAAATTTGATGAGGAAATCTTAAGGGTTGAAAATTTAAACTCATTTGATGGTTCTTTTTCAAATATTAATTTTTCTATAAATAAAGGTGAAATTTTTGGAATTGCTGGACTAGTTGGCGCTGGAAGAACTGAATTAGTTAGAGCTATCTGCGGGGCTGACAAAACCTTATCAGGGGACATATATATTAATAATGAAAAAATTCATTTACGTAGTCCTCAGGAAGCAATAAAAAATGGTATTGTGATGGTACCGGAAGATAGAAAAAGTTTAGGGTTATTATTAGCTCAATCAAATTCACAAAATATATCAATATCAAATTTTGATGTATTTTTAAAAAACGGCTGGGTTTGGCCTAACGATGTTTTAAGTTTTGCACAAAAAGGAATAGATCTAATGGGTGTTAAAGGAGTACCTGAACAAAATGCTAATGAACTATCAGGCGGCAATCAACAAAAATTGCTAATTTCTAAATGGATATCACGTAATCCAAAAGTACTAATTTTTGATGAACCAACTAGAGGAATAGATGTTGGTGCAAGACACTCCATTTATCAAGTAATGAAGCAACTATCTGAGAAGGGAATTTCTATTATTGTAGTTAGTTCGGATTTAGAAGAAGTTGTGGGGTTATCACACAGAATGTTAATTTTAAGTCGTGGAGTTCAAAAAAATATTTTAACAAACAGTGAGAATATTTCTCGAGTTGAAATAATGAAACAAGCAACAAATTGAAAGGATACTTATGGAAAGATTTAATAATAAAACAGTAATTATAACAGGATCTGGTAGAGGGATTGGTAAAGAAATTGCTTTAAGATTTGCTAAAGAGAAAGCAAATGTAATATTAACCTCAAATGAAAAATTAGTTCATGAAACTTGTAAGGAATTTAATGAAATGGAACTAAAAGCTTCTTCTTTTGAAGCAGATGTTAGTGATAAAAATTCAGTTATAGAATTATTTAACTTTGCGGAAAAAACGTACGGAGAAATTAATATATCCGTTCATAATGCTGGGGTTATAACAATTGCAAAAGTTGAAGATCTAACTGAAAAAGAATGGGATTTTAATCTTGATGTAAATACCAAAGGTGTTTTTTTATGTTGCCAACAAGCTATTTCCAAAATGAGGGCTTCAGGTAAAGGAGGTAGTATAATCAATATGGCTTCTGGACAAGCACGCGATGGTTTTATTTACACTCCTCATTATGCTGCAAGTAAATTTGGAGTTGTTGGATTGACTCAGAGTTTGGCTAAAGAAGTAGCCATAGAAAACATTAATATTAATGCTATTTGCCCTGGTATAATTGATACTGATATGTGGACTTACAATGATACAAAATGGGGAGAAATTCTTGGGGGATATAAAAAAGGTGAATTAATGAACGATTGGGTTCAAAAAAATGTACCAATGAAAAGGGTTGGAACTGGAAAAGATGTTGCTTCTCTTGTATCTTTCTTAGCTTCAGAAGATGCTAATTACATTACTGGTCAAACAATCAATGTTGATGGGGGATTAATTATGTCCTAAGCTTCTTAGGAAAATTATTAAAATATGGAAAATATAATCACATTTACAAAAAAAGTTTTTAGAGGAACTCAGGGCACTCTTTTAGGACTAATTATTTTAACTGTTTTCTTTTCCTTGGCTTCCCCTTATTTTTTTTCAGCTAGAAATTTTATAAATATTTTAGATCAAGTTACCGTTCTAGGAATTATGGCTTTGGGAATGACTGCCGTCATAATTATCGGTGGTATAGACTTATCTGTCGCTTCCATTCTTGCTCTTTCAATGATGGTAACCGGATGGGTTTGGGATGCATTTGGAGTCCCTTTGCATTATGCCTGTATAATTGGAATTTTTATGGGTTCAGTTGCAGGATTAATTAATGGTCTTTTGATTTCATATTTGAGAATACCAGCTTTTATTGCCACTTTGGCCATGCTTTCAGCAGCTAGAGGGTTAGCAAATATATTTACCGACGGTAAGCAGATTTATGGATTTCCTGAATGGTTAACAAATTTATCTGTGGTAAGACATTTTGGTTTTATACCTGTTACAATGTTAGTTCTTATATCCTTAACTATAATTTGTTGGGTATTACTTAAATACAGAAAAGAAGGAAGGAATCTTTATGCTATAGGTGGTAATCCAGAAGTAGCTAGATTGTCAGGTATTAATGTTAAAGGTACTACAATTGTTGTTTATACTATTTCAGGTTTTTTAAGTGGTATTGCTGGGGTCTTGCTTACTGCTAGACTTAATACTTGCGTACCTCACGCTGCTTTTACATATGAATTAGATGTTATTGCTGCGGTTGTTATAGGTGGAGCAAGTTTAAATGGTGGTGTTGGGGGCATAGCCGGAACAATTGTAGGAGTTTTTATTATTGGTGTATTGAGAAATGGTCTAAACCTTTTAGGGTTTTCTCCTTTTGTTCAGGGTGTAGTAATAGGAGCTGTTATAGTCTTTGCAGTAGCTCTAGATACTTTCAAAAAGAAGGAAAGATAAATTATTTTGTATGAATTTTAATGGTCTATTTAATTTAGAAAATAAAGTTGTTTTTATTACTGGTGGGGGTAGAGGCATAGGTCAAAGTATGGCTACTGGATTTATGGAATGTGGAGCAAATGTCTCTATTTGTGATCAAAATACAGAAGGAGTAAATGAAACAAAATCAATTTTAAAAGAAAAATTTGGTGATAAAAAAAAATTTGAAGGATTAGAGGTTGATGTAAGAAATCAAAATGAAATAAGAAATGCTATCCAAATAACTGAAAATAATATTGGGCCAATTGATATTGCTATTAATTGTGCAGGGATAGCTAATGCAAATCCTGCTGAGACTTTATCTAAAGACCAATGGCAAAATATGTTTGATATAAACCTTTCTGGTCTTTTTTATTCTTGTCAAGAAGAAGCAAAAGCAATGATAACAAGAAAAAAAGGATCTATAATAAATATAGCTTCTATGTCAGGATCTATAGTCAATAGAGGTTTAAAACAAGTACATTATAATTCTTCTAAAGCAGGGGTTATTCATTTGACTAAAAGTTTAGCAATGGAATGGGTAGATTATGGAATTAGAGTCAACTCTATTAGTCCAGGATATACAAAAACACCAATGAATTTAAGACCAGAGATGGTTGACCAAGTAAAAATATTTGAGAATGAGACACCTATGAAAAGAATGGCAAGTCCCGATGAAATTGTTGGCCCAGCAATTTTTTTAGCAACTGATGCCTCATCTTTCTGCACAGGTATAGATTTAGTAGTTGATGGTGGTTTTGTTTGTTGGTGAAAAATATATGATATAATATAATTTATATAAGTTGGAAAAATTATTCACAATTATAGAATTGATTAATTAAAAAATGACAAAACAAAAATTCGGAGCAGGTATATGGCACTTCGCAACATACTTAGATAGGTATGCCACTGATGGTTATGGCGAACCAAGGAGCGTATTAGATGCCATAGCACTTGCTGGAAAAGTTCGAGACTTATCTGTAGTAGATATTAATTATCCATATTTTGGTGGTAGTTTTAGTAATGAAGATATTAAAAAAGCACTTGATAAAGAAAGTTTAGGTGTAATTGGCATTACACCTGAAATTTATACCAGAGAATTTTCCAAAGGAGCTTTTACTAATCCAGATCCAGGGGTAAGGCGAAGAGCTCATGATCTTATAACTGAAGCTTGTGACGCAGTACGTTACTTTAATGCTTCTTATGTAAAGCTTTGGCCTGGGCAAGATGGTTGGGATTATCCTTTTCAAGTTGATCATGGAGTAGTTTGGAAAAATTCAATGGATGGCGTTGGACAACTTGCGAGCGAAAACCCTGATTTAAAATTTGTTATAGAGTATAAGCCTCGTGAACCTCGTGTACATATGAACTATGACTCGGTAGCTAGAACCTTACTTGGAATTGAAAAAATTGGCTTACCTAATATAGGAATACTTCTCGACTTTGGTCATGCAATTTATGGAGGTGAATCCGCAGCCGATTCAGCTCAACTAGCTATAGATTATGGACGGCTTTTTGGAATGGACGTTAATGATAATTACAGATCTTGGGATGATGATTTAGTTGCAGGTAGTCTTCACCCGATAGAACTATTTGAGTTTTTCTATGTATTGAAAAAAAATAATTGGGAAGGTGTTTGGAATCTTGATCAATTCCCTTTTCGTGAAGACAGTGTAGAAACAGCCGACCATGCTATTGATTTTTTAAAATCTATAGAAAAAGCACTTGAAGATTTAGATATTGAAGCATTATCAGAAGCACAGTCTAAGCACGATGCAATAGGCGCTCTTAAAATTGCACAAAAAGCTTTATTTAAAAATATTTAAAGTCAAATACAATTAAATTTAATTGATTTACAGATCTGAAATTGATGGGCTAAGAGCAATATCTGTTATTGCGGTAGTATTGTTTCATCTAAAATTAGATTTTTTTAGTGGTGGATTTTTAGGAGTAGATGTTTTTTTTGTTATCAGTGGATACTTAATAACAAATATTATTTACCAAGATTTAACAACCAATCAATTTAGTTTTATAAATTTTTATGAGAGAAGAATAAGAAGGCTTCTTCCAATGATACTCATAACAATGATTATTACTTTGCCATTTGCTTATATTCTAATGATACCTTCTGAATTAATAGATTACTCTCACAGTTTTATAACATCTAGTTTTTTTACATCTAATTTTTATTTTTGGAGAGAGGATGGGTATTTTCGAGGAATTGATGGACTTAAACCTTTGCTTCATATGTGGAGCTTGTCAGTTGAAGAACAGTTCTATATTTTATTTCCAATATTTTTATTTTTTTTATTTAAATTAAAACAAAAGATAATTTATTTTATTATAATTTTTGCATTAATCAGTTTTTTTATTAATTTAATATGTCTTTATAAATCAGAAATTTCTAGGGAAGCTGTTTTCTATCTACTGCCTACAAGGGGTTGGGAAATTTTACTTGGAAGTCTATGTATATTTAAAAAAAATATTAAATTTAATGTATCTAGTAATCTGATATCAGGTTTTGGTTTAATTATAATTCTTATTTCTTTTATTATTTTAGACTCAAGTTATCCTTTTCCATCACAATATTCACTATTGGCAGTAATAGGTACTGTTTTAATTATATTGTTTGGTTCTAATGAGACAATTGTAGGAAAAATACTTTCATATAATCCTCTAGTTAAAGTTGGTTTGATAAGTTTTAGTATTTATATTTTACATCAACCTTTATTTGCTTTTATTAGATTATCAAACCTGGAAGGAAACTATAACTATTTCATTTATATAATAAGTTTACTTTTATTGCCTACATCTTATTTATCATGGAAATATATTGAAAAGCCATTTAGAAAAAGAGGAAAAAATGAGATAATATCAACAAAAAACACATTTATAGTTTTTTTTATATTTTTATTATTTTCTGTTTTTATTTGGCTGACAATAAATAAAACTGATGGATTTTTAAACAGGTATGATGATAAAGATAAATACCTTGCAAATTTTGATTTAAAAGAAGCTGAAGTTTTTGTAGAAAAGAAATTTAATAGTCTTATTTTAAATCAATTTGAAAACAATAAACTTTCAAATGTTTTAATAATTGGCGATAGCATAGCCATGGATTTCGTTAATATAATTAACGAAAATAATCTTTCGGGTAATATTAATTTATCAACTTATTATATAAGTAGATCTTGTGGTAATCTTTTTTTGAAAAATGATTACTTAGTTCCTAAAATGAGTAAAGCCGATATTAATAGATGTCTTAATACCGACAGGTATTATAATGAGGTTCTAAGAAAATTAATCATCAAATCTGATTACATTATTTTGGTATCTGCTTGGAGGAAATGGATTATACCTCTGCTTCAAGAAAGCATAAATAATATAAATAAACTTTCTAAAGCTGAAGTTATAATAGTAGGCAATAAAAATTTTGGTGATATAGAATTTAAAAAATTATTGAAATTAAACTCAGAACAAAGATTAAATAAAAGAAATAAAGTTTATCAAAGACACACAGAAATAAACGAAATTTTAAAAAATAATTTTGATAATTTTGTAGATTTTCAAGAATTATTTTGTCAGGACAAAATAACATGTAAAATTTTTACTGATGAAAATTATTTAATAACTTTTGATGGTGGTCACTTGACTAAAAAAGGGGCTAAACATTTAGGTAATAATTTTATTAAAAAATCTGCCATTCTTAAAAATATTTTTTATAAAAATTAGCTGAAAGAGATCCATTTACTGTTATGTCTACTTGACTCAACGGATTTTTCTACAAACTTAATACCATTCAATCCATCATAAACACTTGGAAATATAAACTGAGAAGTTGCCTTGCCTGTTTCTATTTTTTCCCAAATGGCATTTGCAACATCGGAATAAATATTAGCAAACCCCTCTAAATAACCCTCTGGATGTCCCGGAGGAATTCTTGAAACAGCATTAGCATCAGGGTGAGTTTCTGCTCCAGAGCGAGTAAGAGTCACACTAGGCTTTCCATGTGGAGAAAATTTTAGATAGTTGGGATTTTCTTGGTTCCAAGAAAGACCTGCTTTTTCTCCATAAATTCTAATTGTTAATCCATTTTCATTTCCCGGCGCTACTTGACTTGACCAAATTGAGCCCTTTGCACCCCCTTCATACCTTAACATTACTTGAACATTATCATCCAAGACTCTTCCTTCAACAAAAGTAGATAATTCTGCAGAAAGTTCCTTTAAATTTAAACCAGTAGTAAAAGAAATTAAGTTAAATGCGTGTGTGCCAATATCACCTATACAGCCACCAGCGCCGGATCTCTTAGGATCAGTTCTCCATGATGCTTGCTTGTAACCGTCTTCACCCTCTTTGGATTCAAGATTAGTAGTTAACCAATCTTGAGCATATTCAGCTTGTATAACTCTAATTTTTCCTAATTTATTATCTTTAATCATTGCCCTTGCCTGTCTAACCATTGGGTAACCAGTGTAATTATGAGTAAGCGCAAATATAGCATTGCTTGATTCTACAGCTTTAACTAAAGAAACTGCCTCTTCTAAATTTAGTGTAAGTGGCTTATCGCAGATAACATTTATATCTTTTTTTAAAAAAGAAACTGCTGGCCCATAGTGAACATGATTAGGTGTAACAATTGCTACTGCATCTACTTTGTCTTCCCTAGTAGACTCTTTTTCTGCCATTTCTTCATAACCGCTATAACAGCGACTTGGATCAACTCTAAGTTCACTAGCTGATAACTTCGATTTTTCTAAGTCAGATGAAAAAACACCTGCAACTAGCTCATAGTGATCATCAATTCTTGATGCTATGCGATGAACAGCTCCTATAAATGCGCCTTGACCCCCACCTATCATGCCAAGCCTAAGTCGCCTTCTCACTTAAATACCTAAAATTTTCTTGTTAGCGGCTTTGTCCATACCTGATCCTGCAAAATCATCAAAAGATTTTTCGGTTACTCTAATTAAATGTTTTGTAATAAATTCTGATCCTTCTCTAGCTCCATCCTCTGGGTGTTTTAAACAACACTCCCATTCTAAAACTGCCCAATTGTTAAACCCGTAGGTTGTTAATTTTGAAAAAATTCCTTTAAAATCAATCTGTCCATCTCCTAAAGATCTAAAACGACCAGCTCTATTTTTCCAAGATTGATATCCTCCATAAACTCCTTGTTTGCCAGTGGGGTTTAATTCTGCATCCTTAACATGAAACATTTTTATTTTTTCATGATAAATATCTATATGTGCTAAATAATCCAAATTCTGTAAAGCATAATGACTAGGGTCATACATCATATTACAACGATTATGATTTTTAACTTTTTCAAGGAACATTTCAAAAGTTATTCCATCATGAAGATCCTCACCAGGATGAATTTCATAGCAAACATTAACTCCACACTCATCAAATTTATTTAAAATAGGCAACCATCTTTTTGCTAATTCATCAAAAGCATTATCAATAAGCCCAGCTGGACTTTGAGGCCAAGGATAAACATAAGGCCAAGCTAAAGCTCCAGAAAAAGTCACATGATTGTGCAGTCCTAAGTTTTTTGAAGCTTCTGCAGCCATCATTAATTGATTAACTGCCCATTCTTGCCTTTTCTTTGGGTTTCCTCTTACTTCCTCAGCGGCAAAACCGTCAAACATAGAGTCGTAAGCTGGATTAACAGCAATGAGTTGACCCTGTAAATGTGTGGATAAATCGGCCAATTCCAGGTTATGATTTTTTAATGTTGAAAGTATTTCCTCACAATAAGATTTACTTGAAGATGCTTTTTTTAAATCAAACAGTCTTCCGTCCCAAGTTGGAATTTGTACAGCTTTATATCCTAAACTAGAAGACCACTTGCAAATGGCTTCTAGAGAGTTAAAAGGCTTATTGTCTCCAGCAAATTGTGCTAAAAAAATACCTGGTCCTTTAATAGACATTATTTACTAATAATATTCCATTTGTATAGATTATGCAAAATAATCATTTTCTTATCAAGACTATTGTAATAATATTCATAAGGTTAATTAACGGAGGAAATAAAATGAAAAAAATAATTTCATTAATATTATTGCCTTTTTTTGCATTAATGTTTTCAACTAACGTAAAAGCTGAATCATTAACTCTTGGTTGGGCCGCATGGGATCCAGCAAATGCTTTGGTAGAGCTAAGTAAAGAATTTACTGCAGAAACAGGTATTGAAATGAACTTTGAGTTCGTGGATTGGACTAGCTACGCTGACAGAATGCTTAACGAACTAAATAACAAAGGTAAGACTTTTGACCTTTTAGTTGGAGATTCTCAGTGGATTGGTGGTGGCGCAGTAAACGGTCACTATGTTAAACTAAATGATTTCTTTGATAGAGAAGGCATTTCAATGAATGACTTTTCAGATGCTACTGTTTATGCGTATTCAACTTGGCCAAAAGGTTCAGAAAATTATTACGCTCTCCCTTTAATGGGTGATGCTTTAGCATGGGCTTATAGAAAAGATTGGTTTGATAGACCTGAACTACAAAGCGAATTTAAATCTAAGCATGGTTATGATTTAGGCGTTCCTAAAACTTGGACTGAATTGCATGATATGTGTAGTTTCTTTCAAGGAAGAGAAATTGATGGTGTAGTTCGTTATGGCGCAGCATTAAATACAGAAAGAGGTTCTGAAGGTATTACTATGGGTGTAACTGCAGCTATGTATGCTTGGGGAATGGAATATGAGGATCCAAATAATCCTTATCATTCTGATGGCTTCTTTAATGCTCCTAATGTTGTTGAGGCAGTTGATTTCTACAAAAAAATGTATGAAGATTGCTCACCTCCAGGACACTCAAATGCCTATATGGGTGAAAACTTAGATGCGTATAGTTCAGGACAAGTTGCATTTCAAATGAACTGGTATGCTTTCTGGCCAGGTGTTGCCAAGGGAGATAAAGACGGAAGAGTTACAGGTTTCTTCGCAAACCCTTGTCAAGAAATCTGTGCAGCTACACTTGGTGGCCAGGGAATATCTGTTGTAAATTATTCTGACAAAAAAGAATTAGCTCAGCAGTACATTAAGTGGTTTGCTAAACCAGATATTCAACAGAAATGGTGGGATCTTGGTGGATATTCATGTCATAAAGACGTACTAGGATCACCTGATTTTGTAAAGTCAGCTGTTTACGCTCAAGGCTTCTTAGACTCAATGGGAATTGTTAAAGACTTTTGGCAAGAACCATCATTTGTTGAGTTGTTAATACCTATGCAAGAAAATATGCATGACTATATAGTCAATGGCAAAGGTTCTGCTAAGGGAGCTCTAGATAATATTATCGAAGAGTGGGAAGAAGTATTTGAGTCTGAAGGTAAACTTTAAGACTTAATATTATATTAGTTTGGGCGGATGTAATATCCGCCCATCAAAATCTTATTTAAATTAAAATGAAAAAATTAGTGATTAAAAGTAAGGGGCTGTCAGATAAAGCAATTGGGTGGCTATTCATCGCCCCTACTATTATTTTGTTACTTTTAATCAATGTTTACCCTCTTATCTACGCGATAAGAATGTCCTTTACAAACTTTTATGCCAACAAACTTACACAAGTTGTCAAAAATGTTGGTCTTAAAAACTATTACAAAATTTTAGGTAAAGAAGCTATTTGGGAAAAGATGCAAATTACTGCTCACTTTATGTTTTGGACTTTATCCCTTCAAATTATTATTGGTTTATCTCTTGCTCTTTTACTAAATAAAAAGTTTAAGGGAAATGAGCTTTTAACAACGACGATCGTGCTTCCAATGATGTTATCTCCTGCAGTGGTTGGAGTTTTTTGGGGTTATTTATATAACCCTCAAGTAGGTCTTTTTACCTATATAGTTAATTTTTTTTATGACTTTGGTTCATTTGATATGCTTGGTTCTGGCACTCTAGCTCCATGGGCAATAGTTATAGTTGATACATGGATGTGGACTCCTTTTACGATGCTAATTTGTTTAGCTGGACTAAGATCAATCCCTGGATATTTATACGAGGCAGCAGAAGTAGATCGAGCAAGTAAGTGGCAACAATTTGTGTACATTACACTGCCTTCTGTTTTACCGTTTCTTTTGTTGGCTCTTTTATTTAGGGGAATAGAAAATTTTAAAATGTTTGACATGGTCATGGAATTGACTGGAGGCGGACCTGGATCTATGACTGAGTTAACATCGATGAATTTGAAAAGAGAGGCTTTTGAAAAATGGAAAACTGGTTATAGCTCAGCTTATGCAGTCATTTTATTTGTAACAATTTTTGGCTTTGGAAATGTTTATGTCAAAGTCATGAATAAGGTTAAGGATAGGTAATGGATACTTCTCGTTCACCTATGGAGCCGAGTGGATTTTCAAGAAAAATTGCAGCTTTTATAATTATTGTTTACACGGTTGTAACGTTAATTCCAATCACATGGATTGTGCTAACTGGATTTAAAAGTGTTGATAGTGCTGTTTCTTACCCTCCAGAAGTAATTTTTGAGCCTTCTCTTGAGGGGTACGTTAATCTATTTACTGCCAGAACAAGACAATCTGAAGAGTACCTAAACTCGCTTCCACCTCCTGAAACTTGGTATGAGGAATTAGTAAGAAGTAAAGAGATGGTGATCACAGGTCCATCAAAATTTTTTAGCAGATATTTAAACTCAATGATTA
>PAHR01000005.1 GCA_002705265.1 Pelagibacteraceae bacterium
AGAATTAGAGAGATATGCACAAAACACGATATACTTCTTATTTTCGACGAAGTAATTAGTGGCTTCGGTAGGTTAGGAAAAGCAACTGGATCAGAATACTTTGGTGTCACACCTGACATGATTACATGTGCAAAAGGTATCACAAACGCAACTATTCCAATGGGAGCAACTGTGGTTCAAGACTTCATTTATGAAACTATGATTGAAAATGCTGATGCTCCAATCGAATTATTTCATGGTTACACGTATAGTGGTCATCCGGTGGCCTGTGCAGCAGCACTGGCAACACTTGATATATATAAGGAAGAGAGCTTATTTGAAAATGCAGCAAAAATGGCTCCTGTCATTGAAGAAGCCGCTCATAGTCTTAAGGGCACTAAACATATTATTGATATAAGAAATATTGGTGTTATTGCAGCTTTAGAACTCGAAACCAAAGAAGGTGCTCTTGGTCAGCGGGGTTTTAATACTATGAAGAAATGTTGGGATATGGGATTAATGGTACGTACAAATGGTGACACACTGGCGTTTTCTCCGCCGCTTGTATTAAATGAAAGTCATGTGGATCAAATATTTACGACAGTAAAAAATGCTTTAGAGCAAGTAGACTAAAGACATCCCATTCAATTTTTGTTTAGTAAAGAATTTTTTTTTTGATATGGTTATTTAGGTTTAAAGGGGAATTAAATGAAAAAATACTTATCTGAGTTTATAGGAACAGGTTTTTTAGTAGGGGCTATATTAGGTTCAAATTTGCTAGCAATGCAGATTTTAGGTGAACCTTCAGCTGCCCATCTTGCCCATGCTTTATCAATTGGCGGTACTTTAATGGTTATGATTTTAGTTTTTGGGAATATCTCAGGAGCACATTTTAATCCTGCTGTTACTATCTCTTTTTTAATTAATAAGGATATGGATGCTCAAGAAGGATTTAAGTATATCATTGCACAGATTATTGGAGGTATTACTGGAGCAGTAATAGCAAATTTAATGTACGAGAGTTCTGCTTTTCCAATTTCAGATGTTGTTCGTCAAGGTAATGGGGTATTTTTAAGTGAGTTTATAACAACTTTTGGTTTGGTGATGATAATTCATTTACTTGTAAAGCAAAAATCAAGTGCAATACCATTTGCTGTTGGAACTTATATCTTTGCTGCAATTACCTATTCAAGTTCAACGGCTTTTGCTAACCCAGCAGTAGCAATAGGAAGGATATTTTCAAATGCAAACGCAAGTATTAATCCTGAAAGTGCAATTATATTTATATTCATACAATTGATAGCAGCTGTAAGTGCTTATTTCGTATGTAATATAATTATGCCTCCAATAAAAAAAAGAGCAGTAAAAACTGTGTCAAAAAGGAAATAATCTAAATTTATTTTTTCTTGTATAAATATTAAATTATTAATTCACATGAAAAAAATAAATCTTTGTATTCTTATCCTATTTATATCTTTTAAGGTTTATGCTACTGAGGAAATTAAGCTCTCTCTTGACTGGTTTCCGCAAGCTGAACATGGGGGATTTTTTCAAGCTATAGCGAACGGCTATTATGAAGATGTTGGTTTAAATGTAGAAATTATTCCTGGCGGACCAGGGGTAAATACAAAGGCTATGCTTATGGCTGATCAAGTAACATTTAATTTAGGTGGGAGCGCAGGAGCACTTAATTATGTCAAGCAAAACCTTCCTTTTAAAGTTGTGGCTGCCTTTTTTCAAAAAACTCCACAAATATTGATGTCCCATCCAAATCAAAATATAAACCATCCTTCTGAATTTAAAGATAAAACTATTTTCTTATCTAATTTTGGTAGAATGTCTTTTTGGCCTTTTATAAAATCTAAATACAATTTAAATGATGAAAATTTAAAGAATTATAATTTTAATTCTCAACCTTTTATAGACGACAAAAAATCTATTCAACAAGGATATTTATCAAGCGAACCATTTGCTATAAAAAAAATTGCTAATTTTGATCCTGTTATACACTTAGTAGCCGATCATGGTTTTACAGCATATGCTAATACAATAGAAACTTCTTTAGATACAATTAAAAACAATCCTGATTTAGTTAAAAATTTTGTAGAAGCTTCAAGATTAGGATGGATAAGTTTTTTGAATGATGATCCATTACCTGCGTATAAACTAATTCAAATATTAAATCCTGATATGCCTTCAGATAAACTTAGATATGCACATAAAATGATGAAGAAATATAATATTGTAGAAGTTGAAGGAATAAAAATTGGCTCAATGACTGATGAAAGATGGAAAAATTTTTATGAAAAATCAAAAGAATTGAGCATTTATGAGAATGAATTAGATTATAAAAAAGCTTACACTCTTGAATTTTCTAACTAATATAAAGCGACTATGGTTCTAAGACTATTAACAGAAAAAGAAAGACAAAAAAATATAGACAATAATCAGTCTAGATTAATAGCTCAACTTTCTTCTGTAACAAAAAAATTCAAATCATCTAAACAAAATTCTTTAAGTAATATCGATTTGGAAGTATATCAGGGAGATTTTCTATCAATTTTAGGTCCATCTGGATGCGGAAAAACATCGATTCTTAAAATGATGTGCGGACTATTAAAGCCTACATCTGGAAAAATTAATTGGCCAACTTCTAATTTTCAAAATTCACCTGAAAATCCTGCAAATTTAAGTTTTGTTTTTCAAGAACCAAACTTACTACCTTGGATAAATGTATACGAGAATATTAAACTACCTTTAAAAATTTTAGGTGAAAACAACTATAAAGCTGATGAAAAAATCTATGATATAATTAATTTAGTTGGTCTTAAGGGCTTCGAAGATTATTATCCAGGACAATTATCTGGTGGTATGAGTATGAGAGTTTCAATTGCTAGAGCCCTTGTTACTCAACCAAAAGTTTTATTAATGGACGAGCCTTTTAGTGCTTTAGATGAAACAAGAAGGTTTGGTCTTTCACAAGAAATTTTAAAAATTAAAAAAGAAAAAGATCTTACTGTTATATATGTAACTCATTCTATTTATGAATCTGTTTTTTTATCAAATAGAATTTATGTAATGCAATCATATCCGGGTAAGATTTTTGAAGAATTTGATTTTTCTAATCAAGAAAAAATGGAAGACTATCGATTCACACCACAATTCTTTGAACAAACAAAAATTGTTTCCGATTCACTTGAAAGGTCACAAAATGTCAAATAAAAAAACTCATTCTTTATTAGCGGTAATTTTTATATTTGTTGTTTGGGAAATATCTTTTCATGTATTTAATATGAAGTGGTATCTATTACCCCCTCCATCAATGATTTTTGAATCAATCATTCATAACGCATATTTACTTTTTAGTTCTTTAGCAACAACTCTTAGGATTGCAATATCAGCGCTATTACTTTCAGTTTTAATAAGTTTTAATTTAGCGATCATATTTTACTTATCTAGATTTGTTGAAAGGTCTATCATGCCAATCACTGTCACTCTCCAGGTAACTCCAATTATTGCTATAGCTCCGTTAATTTCTATATGGGTAAGTAGTTCAGAATTAGCAACTTTAATATGTGCTTTTCTAGTTGCTTTTTTCCCACTTTTGACAAATACAATGTCCGGTTTAAAAAGTACTGAAAAAAATCATTTAGAATTAGTTCGTCTATATGGAGCAAATAAATTTCAAATTTTGAGATACGTTGTAATCCCAAGTGCTCTGCCCTATTTTTTGTCAGGATTAAAAGTAAGCAGTGGCTTAGCTTTAATAGGGGCTGTAGTTGGCGAATTTGTAATAGGGCCTATATCTGGTCATAGTGGATTAGCTTATAGAATTATTGAATCAGGATATCAATTAGATATTCCAAAAATGTTTGCTTCTGTTTTTTTAATATCAATTTCAGGCATTATATTGTTCAACTTAATAAGACTAATTAGTTTTTTGATATTGAGGAAATGGCATTCTAGCTTTCAACTTTCAGATTAGTTAATTTCTTCATCAAATAATCCCCAAACACTTTCATCTATAATTATCCATCCGGAAATTAATTTTTCATCATGATTTAATTGTATTTTTGCCATATTGTTTTTTAATTTTTCTAATTTAACAATTTTTGGAGAAAGTATTTTGGCCTTAATTTTTGTTTTAAAAGACTCTTTCTGAAAAGAATTAAAAAGGTAAAGATTTTTATCTTTTTTTAAAAGTAAGGTGCGTTGCTCTGAAAGCTGAGTATGATAAATCCAACCTTCTATGCCGTTAAATAGCTCAACATGTCTCCATTCAATAATCTTACCTCCAGAATTAAATTCTCCTAAAACTTTAACTGGCATATTTTTTTTTGTAAGTTTGAACTTAATTGTTTTTAAATACGGGTCATCTTTTTCAGGATAGTGTCTTAAGTTTACTTCATTAAATTTTAAAGATTCAAAAACAGGAAACTTTTCAGCCGCAACCACTAAAGGGAAAGTAATAATAAATATACCTATTAAAAAAATATTCATAAATTTATGATAGTTATTACTATAATAAATTCAACTAAGGCTATTATAAAATAAGATTTTATTCGTCGAAATTTATTTCATTTAAAATTGCCACTACTTCATCTCTATTAAATGCAATTTTTTTGAGTGATGTTTTTTCAAATTTAGATTTTCCTAACAATACTGATACATTTTTTGCTGGTAAAACAGATGGGTTAGCAGGAAATTCATAGTTATCACTGGCATAAATTCCTTGTGCTTCCTTGCTAACTAAAAAATTTAAAAATTCTAAAGAGATTTTTTTTGTATCTGCATTTATTAATGAAATTCCTGAAATATTAACGTGGGAACCATTTTTATTTTGATTAGGGAATATTGGTTCAGCTGCTTCAAGCCATTTTTTTTGATCCTTATTATCAAGCATCTTAAAATAATAATAATGATTAGCAAAAGCTACATCACAAACTCCAGCAGCTATAGCTTTAACTTGATCTCTATCATTACCCTGGGGTTTCCTTGCAAGATTGGCTTTTAATTTAATTAAATAATCTTTTAACCAATTTTTGTCATATTGTTCCATTAAGCTAGAAAATAATGAAATGTTATAAGGGTGAAAGCCAGATCTAATACAAACCCTGCCTTTAAATTCATTATCTACCAAATCTTCGTAATTAATGTTTTTTATTTTTTTGTTTTTAGCTATATAGATTATTCTAGCTCTTTGAGTAAGTGCTACCCAGTCATTGCTTTGCAAATGATCAGGTATTGAGTCAATTTTTGGAATATTAATAGTAGCCCCTGCATTACTGATTTGAATTAATCGAGCAATATCAGATGAAAGAAAAATATCAGCAATTGGACGATTTTTTTCAATAATTATTTTTTGAACTAATCCCTTTTTTGAAAAAATCCATTCAACTTTTGTGCCTGTTAATTCTTCATAAGATTCTATAAGAGGTTTTATTAAAAAAGGTTGTCTCTCAGAATAAATCTTAAGCGTTTTAGCATTAAGGGAATTAAATATAAAAATATAAAGAAGTATAACAATTGTAAATTTTACAAATCTAACCAAAATTTTATTCGAGATAATACTATTAAATAAATTTATCATTTTTCTGATATGTAAATTAACTATAATTTAAGAATAATAAATAATTAAAAAAATTAATATTAAAAATCTTATTTAATAAAAGTTTTTTGAATTAGGTTTCGTAAATAAATACTTAATTTTTTTAAAGATTGATTTATAAAAATTAAACAATTTATTAAATTTAATGACACTAATACTTAATATTTCTTTAATTGGTCCAAAATATAAATTTTTTAATGTATGAGTGTTTTCATTAGATTTTTTACTAATACCAAGTGTTAATTTTTCTGCTTCTTCTGAATGATGAAGAGAGCCAAAAAACCAATCCCAAATTGCTAATGATACGCCAAAATTTTTATCATGGTGGTCTTTTGAAATTGAATGATGAAGATGGTGTTGAGCAGGTGAAATTAGAATATATTCTAACCATCTCCAATATCTAATTCCTATGTGTGAATGTCTTAGGTTTGAACCTAGTATATTAAATAAAAAAATAAATACGTTAGCTCCAAGAATTGTAATTAGATCAACTTTATTTCCAAATAAAAAAATAAATAAAGATAATGTAATGGCTTGTGTAAATACCGCTCTTAAAGAAAATACTATTCCTTCTAAAGGGTGTGTTCTGAAAACAGTCATGGGTGTTAAGTTAGTAGCAGAGTGGTGAACTTTATGAAGAGCCCATAAAAAATGCCATTTATGCATCCAGCGATGTATTAAAAATTTTGTAAAGTCGTCAAGAACAAAGTGAAAAATTGTAAATAATGTTACCACTAAATAAATCGGAAAATAAGAAAACATCCCAGAGCTTAACCATGAAATTGTATGAAAATAGTAATAAAGAGCTGTAGCTATTGTTAGTTGTGTGATTAAAATAGGAGAAATAAAAAACATTATTGTTTGATTAATCAAAAAAATTTTATAGTCACTTTTTGCTGATTTAGATAAAAATAACTTTGGATTAAAAATATATTTTAAAGAATTGATAAATGATTTTTTTTTATAAAAGTATAACCATACTAAAGCAATTAATATTGATACCAAAAGATACACGATAAAAACTCTTTTTTTGGGATTCGTGAATTGGGATAAAATATTTAAAAAAGGATCTAGTATTAATTCCATAATGCTAAACCTACACCCTTACCTTCGGGGCGTAGCGAGTCTATTTGTAGCGACCAACCTAATTTAGTAAAGATAAATAGGGAGTATGTTAAATCCATACTCCCTAAAAACCAAAATCTTAGTCATTTTCAGCTGATTCTGAACTGCCTAATTTAGAAGCTAGATCCGATATATCAGCCAATTGATCATGAGATCTAGCTTTTACACCAAATTTATCTACCATTAGTTTTTGAATCTTAAGCATGTGTAATTTATTCTCATTCCAAGAATAATTTTTTCCCATTACATAATTCAAATCAGAATCAATACCAATAACTTGTGTTTCATCCATTAACATTGGTCCATAACCAACCATTCTATTAAGCTTAACAGCTGTCTCGCCTAAGTTGTTTTTTCCAGCTTGAAGAGCTATTGAAAAACCTTTTAGCTCGCCCCAATATTTAAGATATTTTCCAAATAATTTTGATAGATCTTCATCGCTTGCATTTTCAAGTTTAACCAATGTTTCGTATGTTTCACCAGCATACTTAAATACTGCTTCTGCAATAACTTTCTCCCAATTACTTTCTATTTGCCAAGCATAGGACTTTAAAATTGATCTATCTGCATTAGTCAAATCTTCTCCATTTGCTGCTGTAATTAAATTTCTTCCATCTAAGAAAGCTTGAGTGATAGTATTAAAGTAATTGGTTTTACCGCCTTTATCAAAACTTGATGCGTAGTAAGCATGAGCGAAAACATATTCTGATTTCAGATCGACCACACCGTCCTTATTATAATCAGCTGAAACAATATCTTTTTTCTTAGCAATGTTATAATTTTGTTCTGCACTTAAAGTTAAAGAATGTGCTGCTGCACCCCAATATCCAAAAGCTTCATCCCATACATGTTCTTTGCCTGTATAACATTTTCCATCTTTATAAGGCTTGCTGTTTGGCTTTGTGTCTGCCTCTAGTTTTTCATCAAGATAATTATCTACAGCTTGATTATAGAAAACTAAACCCATTGCGGACTTTGATATTAATTGTGGATAATTATATCCTACTGATACATCAACTCCACCTTCAGCTTCTGATGCTTTCAAAATCATAAATTCTAATATCTCAGCTCCTGTCATTCCATTAGGCCAGCCATTCACTACACCTTTATATGCTTTTCCAGAAAGGTTTTTTCCTGATGAAATATCGTTTAAAAGCGTTTGCTTTATAACAAAATCATCTTTTGAAGCTGGCGCTATAATAGCTTTATTTTTTTCAGAGCCATCAAAAAATGCCATCATTTCAGAAAGATCGCCTTTAGAAGATAGCTTTTTTAAACTGTCATGTTGAACGTGACGTGCGATCTGCCCACTATACGATACTGTATTTGTGCAGTCGCCAGAATATCCTTTCAAAGTTACAGGGAAAGGACCATAAACTTTTTCATTACTAAAAATTGGGTTTATTAAAACGAAAGATAGTAATGATATAAAAAAAGTTTTTAATATATAATGTGATTTACTCATAATGCGCACAAAATAGCAAAAAAATAAATTTTTTCAAAATAAGATAATTTTATTATTGTATTACTGAACTATAAGAACTTTTTTGTAAATACTTTCAAAAAAGAAAGTATAAGTTTTTTAAGACTATTTTTTCTTAAGATTTATTACAAGTGAATATTCTTTAAGTAGGTCTAAGCACGCAGGTATAGGTAAATCTTTATGAATTATTTTATATTCTTCATAATCATAAATTTTATTTTCATCTTCATTAAATACATGTATATGATCTGAAGTATTAGTGTCATAGAAATATCTTTTATCACAAGTTAATCTTTTGAGATAACCCTTATCAGTTAAAGTGTTAAGATTTTCAAATAAAGTTGTATAAGAAAAAAAACTACCATTATCTTTTAAAACTTGCTCAATAGAATTAACAGAGAAATGCTTATCTATTCCATTAAAAATTGTTTTTAACAGCACAACTCTTTGTTTCGTTTGCCTCCATCCACAATCATTAAGAATTATATCTAGATCCTTTTTTGATGCATTTTCTAAATTAATTAAATTCATTTTTTTCCTTAATCATTAATATCAATAAATTAATCAAATTTGTAGCATGAAACTTAACATGTGTCATTATTGCATTGCTGATCATATAATCACATTAATTAAAATATTATAATTAATGTATTGTTAAAGAATTTGTTAACTTAACACTGTTTTACAGAATCTGAGATGTTCATAATTAGCTCATTATACATTGGGATACCCTTGTCCAAGTAAGCTCCTAATGGATCCATTATACCAGTTGTAATATTTGTGTCATTTGCCAATGTCTCAATTATTTTTGGGTTATATTGAGGTTCAGAAAAAATGCATTTTATATTTTTTTCTTTTATCAGCTTTTGAATATCTTTTATCTGTTGGGCTCCTGGTAATACGTCGGGGTTTAATGTAAGAGCTCCGGCAGAGGTAATATCAAATCTTTTTTCAAAATATTGATAGGCATCATGAAACACAATATATTTATATTTTACATCCTTCGACAAAGATTTATTAACATCATTGATAAGTTTATCGAGACCTACAATAGTTTTATTAGCATTTGCCTTATATTTATCCTTGTTTTCAGGATCTAGTTCTGAAAGTTCATGTGATATTTCTAAAACCATTTCAATTGCGTTAGAAGGGTCTAGCCATAAGTGGGCATCATACTCTCCATGGTTATGTCCATCATGTTCATCATCGTGTCCATCATGTTCATCATCGTGTCCATCATGTTCATCATGTTCATCGTGTTCATCATCGTGTCCATCATGTTCATCATCGTGTCCATCATGTTCATCATGTTCATCGTGTTCATCATCGTGTCCATCAT
>PAHR01000006.1 GCA_002705265.1 Pelagibacteraceae bacterium
AATATCTTTAAGAGCTACTACTTCTCCATAAGACTTATTAATTGATTCTAATTTTAAAGCTATTTTCATTCAAAAAAAAGGGGAGCTAAATGCTCCCCTCTATAAATTATAAATAATTTTATCTTCCGCCTAATACAGCAATATAATCGGTAACCCACTTATAATAAGGCACACAACTATCTTGTGTTTTACAATTTGAAGTTGGTGTTTTCCAAAAATAAATTTTATCAAAATTATCGATTCCATTTATTTTACAAGCATCCGCACCTTCTGGATAAATGCCTGCAGCAGGATCCATCAAACCAGTTCCACATTTAGAAGGTACTGAAGGGACAGCTCCAAACCATACACCTAAGTCGCTTTGAAGATTTGAACTTAATTGATGTTCCATCCACATATAAGCACAATTTACATTAGCTGCTTCTGCATGAACCATTGTGGTATCAGCCCATCCTGTAGCTCCTTCTTGGGGAATTACACTTGATATTGGCTGTGCTGCTCCAACAAGTAAGTTGACTTGAAAAGGCCATGAACCAGAAGCCACAAAACCTTCATTAGTAAAGTCATCAATTTGCATAAAAGCATCATGCCAGTATCTACCTACTAACTCACGTTGTTGCCTTAATAAATTTAAAGAAGCCTGGTATTGATCATTAGTCAGTTCATAAGGATCTTTAATGCCCAAGTCAGGCTGATGGTACATTAAATACATAGCAGCATCTGCTATATGTATAGGTCCATCAAAAGCTTGAACTCTATCCTTATTACTTTTACCATCCGCTAAAGTTGTTTCTTCAAAAACAACATTCCAACTTGTTGGAGCATTACCACCAAAAGTTTCTGTGTTATACATAAGTACATTTGAACCCCACATATAAGGAGTACCATAATGCTTACCGTCAACTGTATGCCATTCTGCATTTTGAAGTCTAGAGTCAATGGTATTCCAACTAGGAATTAAATCTGTATTAATTTCTTGAACAGTTTCCCCTGCTATTAATCTTAAACTAGCATCACCTGAAGCAGTAACTATATCGAAACCACCTTCATTCATTAGAGCAACCATTTCATCTGAAGTTCCTGCTGTTTTAATATTTACTTTACAACCAGTATCATTCTCATAACCAGTTACCCAGTCAAAACCTTCTACAGTTTCACCTCTTTCAAGATATCCAGCCCAAGCCACAACATTTAATTCACCTTCTCCACTACCAATTTTTTGAAGTGGAGCAGCGTGTAAATTAAAAATCAAGAAAGAGAAAAATACTGCAATAGTATTATTAAGTATTTTCATATTTTTCCTCCATATAATGAGTATCATACTATAAGTTGAGATAATTTTGCATATCAAAAATGATCAATTTTAAGGTATAATTAAATACAATTTGAATGAATTAACAATTATGAATCCAAAAAAACGAGTAGAAACTATTACCCATTGGATTAAAGATTATTGCTTCAAAAACAATAAAAACAATTTAATTATAGGTATTTCAGGTGGAATAGACTCTGCTGTAACAAGTACTTTATGCGCTAAAACTGGAATAAATACAATACCTGTATCAATGCCTATATTAAAACATCCAAAGCTAGAAAGCAGATCATTATCTCATATTAAATGGTTAAAAAAAAAATTTAATAATATTTCAGAAGAAAATATTAATTTATCTAATATTTATGAAAATTTTAAAAAGGATTTGAATAAATTTCAATCTGAGCACGGGCTTGCAAACTCACAAGCCAGATTAAGAATGACAACACTGTATCAAATAGCTACTTATTATGATGGCTTAGTTGTAGGCACAGGTAATAAAGTTGAAGATTTTGGAATAGGATTTTATACAAAATATGGGGATGGTGGAGTAGACATATCTCCAATAGCAGATTGTTTAAAAACACAAGTTTGGGATATGGGTAAAGAATTAGAAATACTTGAAGAAATAATTGAGGCAGATCCTACAGATGGTCTTTGGGCAGATGGTAGGACAGATCAAGATCAAGTCGGACTGAACTATCAAGAAATTGAAAAAGCTATGATGGATGAAAAATCAATTAATAGATCTAGATATATAGAAATTAGAAAAAAAAACCTCCATAAAATGAATCCTATTCCTATTTGTAAATTTGATTTTGATTAAGATATAAAATTCTTAATAACTAAGAAATTTATACCAAATAAAACTAAAGAAAAAACAAAGCCTATAAAAAAAGTCTTAAACCCTATTTTCTTTATATCTATGATATTTGTTGAGATACCTAAAGAAACCAAAGCAATATTTATAAAAATAAAAGAAAGTTGTTCAGTCAAATGAATTAAAAAATTCCAAGTTTCATTAATACTATTCAAAAAATAATAATCTCCAGAAGTTCTAATTACACTAAAAAATAAAAAACCTATGAGAAATAAAGGAAAACCATTTTTAATATTTTGTAAATGGGAATTTGTATTTATAGAAGAATAAGAAATAGCTAAATAAGGAAGTAAGATAATTAAAAAAGAATTTCTTAAAAGTTTAGTAACAATAGCTACATCTATAACCTGATCATTATTAAAAAGAGAAGAATAAATCATACTAGATGCGATAACTTGACTAGTATCATGAATTGAAGAGCCAAGAAAAAGACCTACTTGCTTAAAATTATCTTCAAAAATTTCAAAGCCAATAAAAGGATAAGAAATCAGGGAGATCATACCTATAATTGAAATTGTAATAGTGGCATAAGAAATTTCATTTTCTTTAGCTTTAATAAAAGGTGAAGCTGCCATTATTGCTGTAATGCCACAAACTGCCGTTCCAATACTAATGAGAGTAATAATATTTTTTTGAGATAAAGAATTGTATTTTATTATAAAGATATATCTTAAAATAAAAATTATTAAAAAAACCAAAATAACAATTGGTAAAGCTACCTTGCCAAAATTAAGTAAATCAATAAAACTTAATCGTATACCTAAAAAAATAATACCAATTTGTAATATATATTTTGTAGTAAAATTAATTCCTTCTAAAATGTTAATTTTGTTTTTGTATAATTGACCAATAATTAAGCCAACCACAATACATAAAAGAGAAATAGAAAGAAAAGGTATATTTAAAAAGTTGAAAAATATATAAATTAGTAAAAATACTATTGGGGAAAGAATATAACCAATCATTTGAATTAAATTATTTAATACTTTATTGTTTTTATAATTATGCATATAAATAAAAAAAAATTAACATCAATTAACAATAAAAATATAATTAATATTTCATTAACTAACGATAATAATTTTGGTTTATCCTTTTTCAATTTTGGCGGATATATTGATAGAATAGAAATTCCCTATAAAAATGAACCAAATAAAAAAGAAGATGTTGTATTAGGTTATAAGAATTTTGATGATTATGTAAATGAAAATAGTTATTTTAATTGTATAATAGGTAGGGTTTCTAATCGAATATCTAACTCTAGTTTTTTTTTAAACAATGAAAAACATGAACTCTTCAATAATAATAATTCCAATCATATACATGGAGGAAGAGAAGGTTTTAATAAAAAAGTTTGGGATATTGTTAATATAGAAAAAAGTTCTAATGAAATTATTTGTAAATTAGCTTATTTATCCCCAGATAAAGAAGAAGGATATCCTGGAAACTTAAACTGCGAAGTTGATTATATTTTAAATAATAATAACGAAATTATTATTAAATTTTGGGCAAAAACAGACCTAGATACAATTGTAAATTTAACTAATCATAATTATTGGAATTTTCATGGCCATGGTATTCATTATAACAATATAATTGGTCATAAAGTTCAAATTTTATCTGACCAATTTCTAGAGATAGATGATGAATCAATACCAACAGGCAATATAATAAAAACAACCAATACAAAAACTGATTTTAAAAAATTTAAAACTCTTCAACAAAATATGTTAACTGAAGGTGGATTTGATCTTTGTTATATAGTTGAAGATAATAATATGAATAAAAAAGTAGCTTCGGTTTATAGTGAAATTACTAAAATGGGAGTAGAAATATTTACTGATCAACCTTCTTTGCAATTTTATACAGGAGGAAATATGAACAAAATATATAATGGAAAATTTAATAGAAATTATGGAATTAACTATGGTATTTGTATAGAGCCTCAACAATATGTTAATGCTATAAATCAAGAAAAATTTAAAAATCCAATTTTAATAAAGGGTAAGGAATATAAATCAAATATTACAATGAAATTAAAAAATGATTTTTAATTTAAAGTGTTTTTACAACACGATCTATAATTTTAGTCTCTTAACCCGTTACTAAAGCAATTTTATTTTTGAAGCGCAAAAAAAATCAAACACCTTTACGTTGTTTGTTTTTTCCAACTAAAAAATCTTTATACGCTTCTTTATTAGCTGTTGTAGTATGAACTTCTGAAGTTGGGCTTTCCCAAAAAGAGGATCCTTCAAGCCACTCATATCCATGAGTTTTAATTGATATGACGTAAGTTTTATTGGAATCTTTAGCTCTTTTATAAGCGGCTTCTAATTCTGAAGTCGAAGTAACTGTTTCACCGTTAGCACCCATGCTTTTAGCATGAGCTTCAAAATCGACAAATTGTAAATTACTTGCTCTAGCAGCTCTAAGATTACAAATATATTCTTTACCACCCTTTGCTAATTGCAAACGATTAATCACCATGTGACCACCGTTATCACATACCACAATTATTAATTTTTTATCATAAATAACTGAACTATAAATATCACTGTTAGCTAAAAGATAAGAACCATCTCCGATGAAAACAACAACATCTTGTTCTGGTTTAGCCATTTTAATTCCTAGAGCTCCAGATACTTCATACCCCATACAACTAAAACCCCATTCTGTTTCAAAAGTATTTCTTTCTTTTGGTTTCCAAATTTGAACGACTTCTCCAACTAAACCTCCAGCAGCAGTTACAACTATATCTGAAGGATCTGAATTACGGTACACAGCACCTACAGCATGGGCATATGAAGGTAATTCTTGGTTAGTTGGTCCACTTTGTTTGTCTATATAAGACTGCCAATCTTCTCTTTCTTTTATAGCTCTATCAGACCAAATTTCTGGCGCTTTCCAATCACCTAAAGCCTTTGAAAGTTCTTGAAGTCCTATTTTAGCATCACTAATTACTGGAGTTGCTCGATGTTTAGTAACATCAAAACGAGCAGTATTAATAGAAACTAATTTAAAATCGTTACTTTCAAAATTAGCCCAAGATCCAGTTGTGAAATCTGAAAGTTTTGTTCCAATCGCTAATGCAAGGTCGGTGCTCTTAGAAAGATTATTAGCTGATTTGTCTCCCAATCCTCCTATATTGCCAATATAGTTTGAATCATCTTTGTCCATACACCCTATTCCCATCACTGTTGAAGTTACTGGTATATTATGTTTTTTTGCAAAGTCAGAAAGTTCTTGTTCTGCTTCAGAATAGAGAACGCCTCCTCCTGAAATAATAATTGGTTGTTTAGAAACTTTTAATTTTTCAGCTGCAGTTAGAATTTGATTTTTATCTGGATGAGGTCTTCTAATTTCATGAATAACTTCTTCAAAAAAAACTTCTGGATAATCAAAAGCTTCGGCTTGAACATCTTGTGACATTGCTATAGTAGCAGGACCACAATCTGCTGGATCTAACATAATTTGAATTGCCTGAGGCAATGAAGCTAAAATTTGTTCTGGTCTTGTTATTCTATCAAAATATCTTGAAACTGATTTAAAAGCATCGTTTGCGGTAACAGTTGGGTCAGTAAAGTTTTCAATTTGCTGTAAAACTGGATCTGGAAAACGACTAGCAAAAGTATCACCAGGTAATAATAATATTGGCAATCTATTACTTAGAGCAACTGCAGCTGCAGTTACCATATTAGTTGCACCTGGACCAACAGAAGAAGTAGCTATGAATATTTGTTTTCGTCTCATAGCTCTTGTAAATCCTATTCCGGTTAAAGCCATATTTTGCTCATGATGTCCTCTATAGCCAGGCAGTTGATCTTGGTATTCCTCCATGGCCTGCCCAATACATGCTACGTTACCATGTCCATAGATTCCAAAAGCCCCAGGAAAAAGAGGTTCTTTTTTGTCATTTATTATGGTTTTTTGAGCTATTAAATAACGAAATAATGCCTGAGCTGAAGTTAGTCGAACTGTTTTCATGCTTTCACCTACTTTAAATAATTCATAAAAATTAGATAGTTTATAATAGTTATTATTTCAAGGTTTTAAATATCGAAAAAAACTTTCATGTGGCTTATTTATTGTTTAGTTAATTTTTTGCTTTATAAAAAAACAATGACTAAAGTCGCTATGATTGGGAAAATTCATGAAGAAGGATGGAGGGTTTTGAATAATGCTGGTTATGAAGTTTTTGAAATTAATGATTTTTCTAAAGATAATTTAAAAAAACAGCTTTTTGATGTTGATGCTATTGGATTAAGAACCACTAATATTGATTCAGATATTTTAGCAAATTGTCATAATCTTAAAATAATATCTAGACATGGTGTTGGATATAATAATGTCGATTTAAATTATTTAAATAATCATAATCAAGCTCTAGCAATTACAGGTACTTCTAATGCAGCAAGTGTAGCTGAACATGTTATGACAATGTTTTTGTATTTGGCTAAAAATATTAAAAAATCTGATGAATTAGTAAAATCTGGTGGTTTTAAAAAACAGGGAATACTTCCTGATTTTTATGAATTATATAGAAAAAAAATTTTTATATTAGGTTTTGGAAGAATTGGACAGGCAGTAGCAAAGAGATGTTTAGGTTTTGAAACAGAAGTATTTGTTTATGATCCTTTTATAAATGAAGAAATAATAAATAAAAAAAATTGTAAAAAAATAGAATTTCACAAAGGCATAGAGATTGCTGATTATATTACTATTCATATGCCCTTAAATGAAAAAACAAAAAATCTAATTAACAAAGATAATTTAACTAAAATGAAGAGTGAAACTATCTTAGTGAATACAGCCAGAGGAGGTATCGTTAATGAAAAAGATCTTTATTGGGCTTTAAAAAATAAAAAAATTCATGCTGCAGGTACTGATGTTTTTGAAATAGAACCTCCTGATCAGGATAACCCATTATTTCAATTAGATAATATATTAATGTCACCTCACAATGCCGCTTTAACATTAGAATGTCGGAAGAGAATGGCTATTGAAGTTGCTGAAAATATTGTTTTTTATATAGAAAAAAATAATAATTTAAACAAAAGTAATATAGTTAATATAACAACACTAAAGTAAAAATTTATTTTGAATTTAAGATGTTTTTTTAAGTTTATGTATAAGATAATGTTTCTCTGGTTTAAACTTGGATTTATTTTCTATAATAAAACTTTCTATAAGTTTTAATTTGTTGTCTTCCATTTCAACTACCTTTCTAAGCTCTAAATTGACATAAACAGAACAAACTTCACTAGTAGCAGCTCTATATTTTTTTTCTTTGTTATATATTTCGAGCTGATATATAAGTCTTTTGCTATCATGGTCTAAAGATAAAAGATTGATATCAACCATTTCTCCTTCTTTAACTTCCTTCAAGTACTTTGTATGAGACTCTACAGCGAAAGTTGATCTTTTTTGATTTTTAGCTGACTCCCCTCCCATATCAAACTTATCAAGTAAAACATCCCATCCTTGGTCAAATAAATGAATATAAAAAGCGAGATTCATATGGCCATTATAATCAGTCCAATCAGGAATGATTTTTTCAGTTCTAAGGTATACGGACATTTAGAGTAATAATACAAGAAGATTAGAAGTAATGATACCTTCACTTATTAATTAATTTTATATATTGTGAAATAATGAAAACAATCGGTTATGCTACTCACTCTAAAGATTCACTCTTAGAGCCTTTTAATTTTGAAAGACGAAATTTACGTTCAAATGATGTTGCTATAGAAATCTTATACTCTGGTATTTGTCATTCTGATTTACACCAAGCTAGAAATGATTGGGGTTTTTCTGAATATCCAATGGTACCTGGTCATGAAATTATTGGTAAAGTTATTGAGATAGGAAATGATGTTAAAAAATACAAAGTTGGAGATACTGTTGCTGTGGGAGTGATGGTTGATAGTTGTATGGAATGTGATCAATGCAAAAACAATGATGAACAACTATGTAGGGATACATTTACTCAAACTTATAATACTCCCGATAGAATTGATAAAACAATGACTTATGGAGGATATTCAAAGCACATTGTAACCAGAGAAGAATTTGTTTTAGACATTCCAAAGGCACTTGATATTTCAAGAGCAGCTCCAATTCTTTGTGCAGGAATAACAACATACACTCCTTTAAGAGAACATAAAGTTGGGCCTGGTTCTCGTGTTGGTGTGATGGGTTTAGGTGGACTTGGACATATGGCTGTAAAATTAGCAGTCGCTATGGGAGCTACTGTTACAGCTTTAACTACTTCAAAAAATAAAACTCAAATGGGATTAGACATAGGGGCACATAAAGTATTAGTAGCAAGTGATACTGAAAAAATGAAAGAAGCTGCTAATTCACTTGATCTGATAATTAATACAGTTCCAGTTAAACATGACATAAGTAACTACATACCCTTATTAGATATTAGAGGAGAAATGGTAATTGTTGGACAATTTGGTTCTTTGGAAAATTTTACTACTATGCCAATGGTATTTGGTAATAATAAGCTATCTCTTTCCGTTATTGGTGGAATTAAAATGACTCAAGAACTTTTAAATTTTTGTGCTGAACATAATATTCACCCTGAATGTGAAATTATTAAAATGGATCAAATAAATGACGCTTTTAATAGGCTTGCTAAAGCTGAGGTTTCAGGACGTTTAGTTATTGATATGTCATCTTTAAAAATGGAATAAAGTAAATCTCACCTAAAGTATGGTGAGCCCAACAGGATTCGAACCTGTGACACTCTGATTAAAAGTCAGATGCTCTACCAGCTGAGCTATGGGCCCTCAAAGAATAGTCCTGAACATCTCAAATTTTCTCTAAAAAATCAAGGACTGGTTTAGGAACACTACTAGATATATCTCCACCTAATCTATGTATTTCCTTAATAAATCTAGAAGATATAAAATGGTATTTTTCTGAAGACATTAAAAAAATTGTTTCTATATCATTATCTATTTTTCTATTCATACCAGTCATTAGAAATTCATATTCGAAGTCTGAGACAGCTCTCAATCCTCTTATTATGATTTTAGATTTTTTAGATTTAACGTAATCAACTAACAAATGGTCAAATTTTTCTACAGAAATTCTATCTTTAAGGCCTTCATTAAGAGTAGAAATTGACTCTTCAATAAGTTTTACTCTAGTGGCACTATCAAACATGTGGTTTTTACTATCATTATCTGAAACCGCAACTATTAAGCGATCAACAACACTCATGCTTCTTTGAATTATATCCAAATGACCTAGGGTAACAGGGTCAAAAGATCCAGGATAGATTCCTATTTTAGTCATCAGTATCTTCTAACCTAGCAACAGCAACTATTTTTTCTTTTTTATCAACCTTAAACACAGAGACACCCTGAGATACTCTTCCAACTACGCGGATATTATCTCCAACATTACATCTTAATAATTTACCATTATCTGAAATTAAAGCTATGTTGTCTTCAGCACTAACTTTTAATGATTTAACTACCCTGCCATTTTTTGGAGTTATGGTAATGTTCGTAACACCTGATCCTCCTCTATTAGTAATCCTATACTCATAAGCAGAACTAAGTTTTCCGTATCCATTTTCAGTTATGCATAATAAAAATTCTTCCTTTTCAGCTAATTCTTGAAACTTTTTATTAATTTTAGATAAATCTTTCTTTGCCTCATTCTTTGCCTTTAGATAAGACTCTCTAACATCAATAGAAATTTTATTATGAATTAGAGAGCAAATAGAAACAACTTTGTCATCTTTGGATAGTTTAATTCCTCGAACTCCAGAAGAACCTAAACCTGTAAATTCTCTTAAATCTTTAGAAGCAAAACGAATTGACTTACCGTTAGTAGTTGCTAACTGAACATCATCATTTTCGATTACTGATATTACTCCTATCAATCTGTCGCCTATTTTTAATTTTATAGCTGTTTTACCTGATCTAGAGAGTTTTCTAGAGCCACTCATTGCAACATCTTTCATTTTATTTTTTCTTATATTTCCAAGACTGGTAGCAAATACTAAATTATAGTTATCAAACTCCTCTATATCTTTAGGCAATCTTAAAATACTTGATATTTTTTCATTTTTTGTAATTGGAATTAAATTAATGATAGCTTTCCCTCTAGATTGTGGAGTCCCAGGTGGAAGTTCATATGTTTTTAAAGAGTAAACTTTACCAGTTGAAGTAAAAAACAAAATAGTATCTCTAGTTGTAGCTGAAAAAACTTGTTCTAAAAAATCTTCATCTCTAGTGGTCATTGCTTTTTTACCTTTGCCACCTCTTTTTTGAATTTTATATGAATCTTTAGTAACTCTCTTAATATAACCTTGATGTGAAACCGTAATAACAACATCTTCTTCTATTATTAAATCTTCTGTATCAATGTCTTGAAAATCTTTAGTTTGTATTTCAGTTTTTCTTGGTGTCGCAAAATTAGTTTTTACTTCAATTAATTCTTCCTTGAGAATTTTTAATAATTCCTTGTTAGAGTTTAATATTTTTAAATAAGCATTTATATCGTCCGTTAATTCTTTTAAACTATTGAGTAAGTCTTCTCTTTCTAAAGCAGTCAATTTTTGTAATCTTAGTTCTAGAATTGCTTTAGCTTGATTTTCATCTAAATGAATTTTATTAGCTTGGACTTTTGTATTAGGGTTAATTAATTTTATATATTGAGTTATGTTAGATTTTACTGGCCATTTTTTGTCTAATAACTTTTCTTTTGCTTCTAAAGGGTTTTTAGATTTTTTAATTAAACTAATAACTTGATCAATGCTATTTACAGCTATAGCAAGACCAATCAATAGATTGGCTTTTTCTCTTGCTTTATTTAATTTGAAAACAGTTCTCTTGGTAATTACATCTTTTCTAAAATCTATAAAGTATGAAAGGCCATCATGTAAATTTAAAGTTATAGGCTTAGTTTCATTTAATGCTAGCATATTACTGCTAAAAGAAGATTTTAAAGGTGTGTATTGAAATAATTGATTTTTTACAACTTCTTCCATTGCAGAATTTTTAAGTTCAATGACAATTCTAACTCCTTCTTTATTAGATTCATCTCGTATATCACTAATACCTTCAATGACTTTGCTATTAACAACTTCAGCTATTCTTTCAAGTAATTTTGATTTATTTTGTAAATAAGGTATCTCTGTAATAACAATTGCATTTCTATTTTTAATTTTTTCATCATGTAGTTTAGATATAACAGAAACCGAACCTCTCCCAGTTTCATACATAGACAAGAGGCCTTCATTTCCTGAAATTATGCCACCAGTAGGAAAGTCAGGACCTTTTACTATTTTATGAAGTTTTTTAGAACTTGTATCAGGTTCATCAACAAGTAAAAGAGTAGCATCAATTATTTCCCCTAAATTATGAGGAGGAATATTAGTTGCCATTCCTACAGCTATTCCACTTGCTCCATTAACAAAAATATTTGGAAATTTAGAAGGAAGAACTTTCGGTTCATGCATAGTTTCATCATAGTTAGGTCTAGTTGCTACGGTTTCGTATTCTAATTCTTCCAACATAAAAGATGAAACTTTAGCTAACCTTGCTTCCGTATACCTCATTGCGGCAGCAGGATCACCGTCCATAGAACCATAATTTCCTTGACCGTCAATTAAAGGCAATCTCATCGTAAAATCCTGAGCCATTCTAACCATAGCTTCATAAATTGAGGAATCTCCATGAGGGTGGTATTTACCCATTACATCCCCTACTATTCTAGCAGATTTTTTATAAGGTTTATTGTGATGATATCCAGATTCATACATGGAGTATAAAATTCTTCTATGAACTGGCTTTAAACCATCTCTAATGTCAGGAAGAGCTCTAGAAACAATTACACTCATAGCATAATCCAAATAACTGTTTTCTAATTCTTCAGTAATGTCTATGCTTGGATAAATTTTATTATCTAATACACTTAACTGCTTACTTTTATTTTGTTTTTTTTTTGCCAATTAATTTATTTAAAAAGGGATATCGTCGTCAAGTTTTGAAGCTGTAGAGTTATCTTCAGTTGGACTAACAGAAGCATCTGCAGCTGATTCGATTTGATCAGTTTGTTGATTTGAATCTGATTGGCTTCTGCTATCTAACATAGTTAAGACACCTCCAAAGTTGGGAATAACAACTTCTGTAGTGTATTTTGTAACACCATCTTGTTCATACTTTCTAGTTTGAAGTTGACCTTCTAAATATATCTTTGAGCCCTTTTTTAAGTACTTTTCAGATATATCAGCAAGTTTTTCATTGAAAATTATGACTCTGTGCCACTCAGTTTTATCTTCAAGTTGCTGGGTTTCTTTATTTCTATATTTTGTTGAGGTAGCTATGGAAAAACTTGCAAAACGACCTCCATTTGAGGTTGATCTTACATCAGGATCTTTACCAAGATTACCTATTAGAATTACTTTATTTACTGATCCAGCCATATATTTATTACTTAAAAGATATTATAAATATATAACAATTAGCAAGCTTTTAATACTTAATTAATGAAAACTACTTCACCTCTTACTCACATAATTATCAAAAATGCTAACGAGCATAACCTTAAGAATTTAAGCTTAGAAATACCTAAAAATAAATTGGTTGTAATTACAGGCGTGAGTGGATCTGGTAAATCAACTTTAGCTTTCGATACTATTTATGCGGAAGGACAGAGGAAATATATAGAATCACTTAGTTCCTATGCAAGACAATTTTTAGATATGATGGACAAGCCAAAAGTAGATAAAATAGAAGGATTGTCTCCTGCAATTTCTATTGATCAAAAAACTACTTCAAAAAATCCAAGATCAACAGTAGGAACTGTAACAGAAATATATGATTATATGAGAGTATTATATTCAAGACTTGGTGTGCCATATTCTCCAACAACGGGAAAGCCAATTAAAGGACTCACAAGTTCGGAAATTATTAGTGAAGTTCAAACTAAATTCTTAAATAAAAAAATAACAATTATGTCTCCTATTATCAAAGGGAGAAAAGGAGAATATAAGAAAATTTTTGAGGAATACTTTAAAAAAGGATATGAAAGGTTTTATATAAATAATCAACTTTATGAAAAAAAAGATATTCCAGAATTAAGTAAAAACTTTAAACATTCAGTATCTATTGTTATTGATAGAATGATACCAAGAGTTGAAAATAAAGAAAGAATAGCCAATAGTATTGAAATTTGCTTGAGTGAAAGTAATGGTAGTATTGAAGTTCTAGACATAGATTTAAATGAAGTTACCATACTCTCAAATAAATTTATGTGTCCTGTAAGTGGATTTAGCATTGACGAAATAGAACCTAGAATATTTAGTTTTAATAGTCCTTATGGAGCTTGTAGTACTTGTGATGGTTTGGGCGAAATAGAATGTTTTGATGAAGATATATTGATTCCTGATAAAAACCTTACTTTTTTAGAGGGTTCAATTAAATTTTGGTCTGAAAAATCTCAATATAAAATATACCCAAAAATAAAAAAAATATTTGAAAAAAATAAATCCTTAGATAAAGAATGGTCTTCATTAAGTGATAAAGTTAGAAAAGAAATTCTTTATGGTAATAAGCAATTTGAAGGACTACTTAATATTATGGATAAAATTTATAAAGGAACATCAAGTTGGTGGAGGCAATGGGAGTTAGAAAAATTCAGAAGTTCAAAAAAATGTAATAAATGTAATGGTTTGAGATTAAATGAAAAATCTCTTTGTGTGAAAATCCAAAATATTAATATATCTCAACTTACTAACTTAAATATAGAAGAAGCTAGAGATTGGTTTATTAAATTTGATAACAATTTAGATAAAGAATTACTCAAAATTGCTGAACCACTAAAAAAGGAAATTTTATCTAGATTGGACTTTTTAAATAAAGTAGGACTTGGATATCTTAGTATTTCTCGTAAAAGTGGAACTTTATCTGGAGGAGAATCTCAGAGAATAAGACTAGCTAGTCAAATTGGTTCAGGCCTTACTGGTGTAACTTATGTATTGGATGAACCTTCAATAGGACTTCATCAAAGAGATAATCATAAATTAATTAATACTTTAAAAAATCTAAGAGATTTAGGGAATACTATTATAGTTGTAGAGCATGATGAAGATATAATAAAAAAAGCAGACCATGTTATAGATATAGGAAAATTTGCTGGTAAAAAAGGAGGAGAAATAATTGCTCAAGGTGATTTTAATAAAGTTACTAAAAACAAAGATAGTTTAACAGGATCTTATTTAAGAGGAATTATAAATCGTTATGAAAATTATAAAAAAAAAACTATTAATGAAAAATTTATAGAAATAAATCAGGCAACAGGAAATAATCTAAAAAACATTTCTGTAAAATTTCCATTAAATAATTTCATTTGTGTAACAGGAGTATCAGGTAGTGGTAAATCAACACTTATAAATGAAACTCTTTACGGAGCAATTAATAACAGATTGAATGAAAAAATTATCAAAACTTTAAGTTATAAATCTATAAAAGGGATAGAAAATATTGATAAAGTTATAAACATTAACCAGTCACCAATTGGAAGAACCCCTAGATCAAATCCAGCTACTTATGTTGGTTTGTTTGCCCCTATAAGAGATTGGTTTTCAAATTTACCTGATTCAAAAGTCAAAGGTTATAAACCTGGTAGATTTTCATTTAATGTTAAAGGAGGGAGATGTGAAAGTTGCGAAGGAGATGGACTTAAAAAAATTGAAATGCATTTCTTGGCTCCTGTTTATGTTAAATGTGAGGTATGTAGTGGGCAAAGATATAATAAAGAGACTCTTTCAATTAATTATAAAAATAAGAATATAAATAATGTTCTTAATATGACAGTAGATGAAGCTGTTGATTTTTTTGCCACTAACCCTCAAGTATATTCAAAATTAAAAACATTAAAAGAAGTTGGTTTGGGGTATATTTCCATAGGTCAATCTGCAACCACATTATCAGGAGGTGAGGCACAAAGAGTAAAACTTGCAAAAGAATTGTCTAAAAGACAAACAGGAAAAACTTTATATATTCTTGATGAACCTACTACAGGTCTTCATTTTGATGATATCAAAAAACTATTACAAATTTTACATAAACTAGTTGAATTTGGGAATACAGTAATAGTAATTGAACATAACTATGATGTAATTAACTCAAGTGACTGGGTAATAGATCTTGGCCCTGAAGGTGGAAATAATGGTGGTAAAGTATTATTTACAGGCACAACAAAAGAACTATTAAAAATTAAAAATAATTTTACAAGCTTATATTTAAAGAAATATCAAGAATCTCTTGATTTTAAAACAGCTTCATAATTAAAAAATGAAACCAAAGGAAGAGCTATAAAAATAGAAGAATAAGTACCTATAATAACTCCAAATATAAATACAATCGGCATATCAGTAAGGTTTACAGGAGCTAGTATAACTAAACAAATTAAAGCCAATATAGTTGTAAAACTAGTCAATATTGTTCTTCTTAAATTTAACTTAACAGAATTATTAATCATCTCAGAAAGATTAATTTTAATATTATCTTCCGAACTAATTGATCTAAGTCTATCGAATAAAACAATAGTATCGTTTATGCTATAACCTGCAATTAACAAAATAGAAGCTATCATTGTCAAATTAAACTCAATATTAAAAAGGGTCATAAAACCTATAGAAATTATTACATCATGAAGTAATGCAAATATTCCTGACAATGAAAATTGCCAATCAAACCTGATCCAAATATAGAAGGCAATAATTAATATTGAAGAAAAAAGAGCATAAATTGAGTTTTTAATTAAATCAGAACTAAAAGTGGGCTCTATATATTCAGACATAAGAAGCTCTATATTCTGGTATTTTAAAGTAATTTTATTTACTTCATCTAATAAAGTTTTATCATTTTCTCCAGATTCAATTCTGATGCTATAAACATCTGAAGACAACTCTTTTTTAATAACGACTTCTCTAGAAGAATCTATATTATTATAAATATTACTTAATTCCGAATTATCTAATTCTGATCTAACTTCTACATTAAAACCACCTTTAAAATCTATACCTAAATTTAGACCTTTAAAAAAAATCAATAAACAGGTAAGCAAAATTAAAGTTAAAGAAAATAAAAAAGAAATTTTTCTATATTTAAAAAAATCTATCACTTTAGTTTCAATCCAGTTTTATTTAATGGAATAATCTCTAGAAAAAATTTTAAAATAACATAAGTGACAATTAAAGATGAAAAAATACCAATTATAAGTGATATTGAAAAACCTCTAATTGGACCAAAACCAAAGGCAAATAAAAATATGGCTGCAAATAAGGTTGTTAAATTAGAATCAAGGATAGTTATAAAAGCAGAGTTAAAACCTGAATTTTTAGGATCTTCTATTTTGTTTTTGAAATTTTCTTTTATACGTTCATAAACTAAAACATTAGCATCAACACACATTCCAATTGTAAGTACAATGCCTATTACTCCAGGCAAAGTTAATGTGGCATTCATAATTGACATCAATGAGAATAAAAGTAGCAAGCAAGATATAATTGAAATTGCTGTAAATAATCCTGAAACTCTATAGTAAATAATCATAAATATAGTAATTGCTACTAAAGCTATCAAAGAAGCATATATGCCCTTGGAAACACCTTCTTTACCCAAAGATGGTCCAACTTGTTTTTCTTGAATGATTTTTATATCAGTTGGAAGAGAACCAGATTTTAAAATAATAGCCAAGTTATTAGCTTCTTCATTAGTAAAATTACCAGAAATAGTACCATTACCATTTGGGATAGTATCTCTTACGACAGGAGCACTAATCAAACTTCCATCTAAGACTATAGCAATTCTTTTTCCTATATTACGTGAAGTCAAATCAGAAAAAATCTCAGCACCGGATTTGTTTAAAGAAAAAGAAACTACTGGTGAGTTATTATCATATTTTAATGAAGCATCTTGTAAATAATCACCTGTAATAGAAGGTCTTTTTGAAACTCTTACAGATTCACCTGATTCAAAATTTTCTAATAACATAGTGTCTACATATGAATTTTTTTCAATATGAAAGCTAAGTTTAGCTGTTTTTGATATAATATCCTTTACACTGTTATCTAAATTTCCTGGTATTTCTAATAAAATTTTATTCAGACCAGTTTTTTGTATTGATAATTCTTTATTTCCCAGAAAATCAACTCTGTTTCTTATAATTTCTACAGCATTTAAAGTCATGTCAGAAATAGATTTTTTTAAGTATTGTTCATTAAGTTTTAATGTTAGTAGAGAGTCGCTTTTATCTTCTAGGACAAGACCTAATATTTGTAAAAGCTGATTATTTAATTTTGAAGTATTTTCATTGGTTTCAATTAAAATATAATTATCAATTATTTTGGAGTTAATAGAATGGCTCATTTCTAATTCAGATGCTATTTTTAACAAAAGATTTGATTCAAAAGTTTTCTCTGAAAGTTCAAGAAGAAAAGAATACCCTCCTTGAATATCTAAGCCATAATTAATTTTATTTAATTTGTTAGAGTTATCAAAATTTGGCTTAATAGCAAATATACAAAAAATAAATATAATTAAAGCAGTCCATAGTCGCCATTTTTTAAAAATGTACATAGTTTTAAAAAGTTGTAAGTAATTTATAGAAATTACAATTAAAGTTATTTAGATAAATCAGCAATCATTCCCTTAGCTACTTTAACTCTAACATTCTCAGCTATTTCCAATAACAAAGAACCATCATCATTAATATGGTGAATTGTCCCCATTATTCCTCCTTGAGTTACTACTTTGTCTCCTTTTTTTAGATTAGTAATCATATTCTTGTGATCTTTTAATTTTTTTTGCTGTGGTCTAATTAATAAAAAATAAAAAACAACAAAAATTAATATAAGTGGTAATATTCCTGTTAATTGTTCCATTATAAAATCCTTTTAATATATAAAAATAAACAATAAAATCTCAACAAACTAGAGCGAAGTCAATATAAAATTGAAAAATCAACATATATTATGCTGGAATCATTCAAAGAATGATTTTAACAAAATTGACATCAGTAAAGTCATGGATCTAAAATATCTTAAAGGATTAGACCATCAAATTGACTTAATTAAACAAAATACTAAATCTTTTTTATCAGACCTGCCATACAATCATGCTTTACTTTGGGGAGTAAGAGGTAGCGGAAAAAGCACTTTATTAAAAGGTGTTTTGAAAGATACCATTAATATAAATAAAAATTTAAAAATACTAGAAGTAAATAGCAATGATATAAATGATCTCCCTCATATTTTTTTAAATTATAACTTTAAAGATAAAGTAATTATATTTATTGATGATCTTTCTTTTGAACAAAATGATAGAAGCTATATTCAATTTAAATCTATTTTAGAAGGATCTTTTTACAATAATAACTTAAATGTTTTATTTTATGTCACCTCAAACAGAAGACATCTTATGAAAAGAGATATGATAGATAATGAAAGATCTACAGCAATATCTCAAGATGAAGGAATAGAAGAAAAGGTATCTCTATCTGATAGGTTTGGTCTATGGATTAGCTTTCATAACATAACAAAGGAAGAATATTTAGAGATTGTGAAAAATTATTTTGCTTCTCACAATATAACTTTTAATAACCTAGAAAAAAAAGAATCATTAAAATGGATTTTTTCAAGAGGGAATCGAACAGGAAGATCTGCTTTTCAATTTTTTAAAAATTATTGTTCTATAAATAAAATTAAACTGAAGATATAATTTTTTTCCCATTCATGTAAGGAATTAAAACTTCTGGTATATTAATAGAACCATCTTTATTTTGATAATTTTCTAAAACAGCTATAAGAGTTCTACCAACAGCCAAACCTGAACCATTAAGAGTATGAAGAAAAACATTTCCATTTACGGTCTTATACCTTGAATTCATTCTTCTAGCTTGAAAATCACCGCAATTACTGCATGAAGAGATTTCTCTATATTTGTTTTCACCAGGAAGCCAAACCTCAATATCGAAAGTTTTTTTAGCAGAAAAACCCATATCTCCAGTGCTTAATAACATTACTCTATAGCTAATTTTTAAATCATCTAAAATAGAAGTTGCACAATTAAGCATCCTATCTAATTCTTTTTTAGACTCTTCAGGTTTAACTATTGAGACAAGCTCAACTTTAGAAAATTGATGTTGTCTCATCATTCCTCTTGTATCCCGACCTGCTGAACCAGCTTCCAATCTGTAACATGGAGTCCAAGCAGTAAATCTTTTTGGAAGTTCTTCTTCTAAAAGAATTGAATCTAAAACAATATTAGTTAATGGCACTTCAGCTGTTGGTATTAACCAATGATCATTTTCAGTTTTAAATAGATCTTCTGCAAATTTAGGTAATTGTCCAGTCCCATAAACAGCTTCATCTTTAACTAAATTAGGAGGAATAATTTCTTGATAGCCATTATTTATCGTATGTATATCTAGCATAAAGTTAGCTAAAGCCCTTTCTAATCTAGCTAGATCTTTTTTTAAATAAACAAAACGTGCACCTGAAACTTTTGAAGCTTGGTCAAAATCCATCATTTTTAGGTTTTCACCTAATTGATAATGAGATAATGGCTCAAAATCAAAACTAGGTATATCACCAGATGTTTTAATTAGCTTATTATTAGTTTCATCCTCTCCATAAGGTACATCTTCCTCTGGTAAATTAGGCAATGAAGATAAAATATCTTTTATTTTAATATCAACTTCTAAAAGATTGCTTTCAATTTGATCTATTTGTTCTTTAATTTTATGAACTTCTTTTTGAAGTTTTTTTTTATCCTCTTCATTAGATTTAGAAAAATCAGAAGATAATGATTTTCTAGTAGATCTAAGTTCTTGAGAAGTAGTTAAGAGATCTCTTTTAGATTTATCAAGGTTAAGAATTAATGAAGAATTTGGCTTGATATTTCTAAGTTTAAGTGATTTATCAAAATCATTAGGATTATTTCTAATAAAATTTATATCATGCATCTTCTTTATTTGATTTTCTCTTATTTAGAAATTTAGAAATTAATATTGATAATTCGTAAAGTAAAATTATTGGTAAAGCTAATGAAAGTTGTGAAAAAGGGTCAGGAGGCGTTATAATTGCTGCAAACACAAACGATATAACAATAGCATATTTTCTAAAATTTACTAATTGCTCTACTGTTAAAATTCCAAATTTAATACAAAGTAATAAAATAACAGGTAATTGAAAAGCTAAACCAAAAGCAAATATAAAGGTCATCATTAAAGAAAGGTATTCATTCATTTTAGCTTGTAAGGTAATATTAATGACATCAGATTGAGAAGATTGAAAACTTAAAAAAAACTTCCACGCTATAGGTGATATAAGGTAATACACACAAGAAGCCCCTAATATAAATAAAAAAGGTATAGCTATTAAAGTAGGTAAAGATATTGATTTTTCTTTAGCAACAAGACCTGGAGCAATAAATGTCCATATTTGATAAGAAAAAAAAGGGAATGAAACAAAAGCTGCGGTAAAAAAAGCGACTTTAACATTTGTTAAAAAGGCTTCTTGTAATGCAGTATAAATTAAACCATTTCCTTCTCCCAAAATATCTGTGAGAGGTTTAGCTAAAAATACAAAGATATCTTTGGAAAAATAAAAACAAACAATAAAAGAAAAAATGAAAAATATAATTGAATATAATAATTTAGATCTAAGTTCTTTTATATGATCAAAAAAATTCATACTTTGAACATTTTCATTATTTTCCATCTTGTTGCTCTTTCTTTAATATATTTTTATTATTAACATCAACAAAATCATCTAATTCCTTACCTTCTTTTAAAATGGTCTCTTTAGTGTCAAGTATTTCTTTCTTTATATCTTTGATTTCAGATATATGGCTTACCTCATCAATTGTAGAATTAAATTCTCTAGAAAGAGATTTAAGTTTAGACATAATAGATTTAATGGATCTAACTACTGTTGGAATTTCTTTTGGTCCTACGACAATTACAACAATTATTAGGATGATGGATAGTTCCATCCAACCTAAAGAAAACATTTAATCTTCCTTTTTTGAATCTTGATTTTCTTCTGATTTATTTGTATTTACTTCTTCTTCAGAAATGTCCTTTTTAAAAGACTTAATACCTTTAGCCATATCAGACATTAAAGAAGGAATTTTTCCTTTACCAAATAAAAGAAGAACAATAATTAATACAATTATCCAATGCCAAATACTAAAAGTTCCCATTAGTATAAATTATATTATTTAAAAACTAATTTCTACTAAAAATAAATACATATTTACTGTCAATATCAATCGATACTGAGCTTGCTGCAGAAGGAAGAAAGTCTCCGGAAACTTTACTATGAATATGAAATTTTTTGCCTAAATTATCAGATACTGTCAGATGAATTATAGCATGAGTACCAATAAACTTTGAATCTACAACTATTCCATTAATATCGCTTAGTATCGGTGAAGGTTGTTTATTTAATTTTAATCCTTCTGGTCTAATTATTATTTTTACTTTTTCGCCATTATTAAAATTTTCAGCTTTTATATTACCTAATGGAGTATAACAATAACCTTTATTCACTATAGAATTGAACTTATTTATTTCTCCAAATAAAGAAGCAACATAAACATTTATTGGTTTATAAAATATTTCTAAAGGAGTTCCTATTTGAACTATTTTACCACTATTCATTACTATTATTTTATCACTTAGGAACATAGCTTCCTCAGCATTATGAGTAACAATTATTGCTGAAGAGTCTAAACTTTTAACAAGATGAAGAGTATCATCAATTATTTCTTTTTTTAAAGATGCATTTAAATCTGAAAAAGGTTCATCTAATAATAAAAGTTTAGGTTGAGAAGCTATAGATCTTGCTAGAGCCACTCTTTGTTGCTCCCCACCACTTAATGAATGGGGATATTGATTTAAAAAATTATCTACTTTAGTTAAAGAAATAATTTGATTTAAAAATTGAGTTTTAGTTTTATGAGATTTTGTAGCAAACCTAATATTTTCAATAACAGTCATATGAGGAAATAAAGCAAAATCTTGAAAGACATAAGAAACTGGTCTTTCTTCTGGCGAAGTTTGAAATTTTTTATCAGCGACTAACTTATCATGTAAATGAATACTTCCTTTTTGTATTCGCTCAAGACCAGAAATTAGTCTTAAAAGAGATGTTTTGCCACAACCGGAAGGACCTAATATAGAAATTATAGAATTTTCTTCTATTTTAAAATTTATATCATTTAAAGCTAAAAATTTTTCAAATGAATGCGATAAGTTCTGAACATTAAGTATCATTAGGAGTATTATCAAGTTGACTTTGAGAAAAGTCATCTAAATTTTCTTCTTCTTCCTCAAGCACTACATCTTGATCCAAATTCTCCGATACTTCTTCGATATTTAAAGATGAAAAATTTTCATTTAATATGCCAGAACTTCTTAATTCCTCTATGCCAGGTAAATTATCTAGGGTTCCAAGACCAAAATGAAGAAGAAAATCATCTGTAGTATTCCAAAGGATGGGTCTTCCTGGAACTTCTTTTCTTCCTCCAGGTTGAATCCAATTTAATTCCATAAAGGTGTCTAGTATACCTTGGCCAATAACAACACCTCTTATTCCTTCAATTTCTGCCTTAGTTATAGGTTGATGATAAGCTATTATAGATAGTGTTTCGATGGCCTGTTTTGATAATTTTTTTTTTACTTCTTTTTTTTCATGAAAAAGATCACTTAAGGTATCGTTAGTTACAAACATCCAGCCATTTCCAATTTTTTTTAAATTAATACCTCTTTCAGAATAATTTTCAGAAAGGGAGTTAAGAAGTTGTGAAATATCTTCATTGATATCCAAACGTTTTTTAATTTCATTTTCTTTGATAGGTTTATTAGAAGCAAAAATCAAAGCTTCAACTTTATGTAAAGTATCATTCATATTTTTTATAATATAGATCAGTAAATGGTTTGGCCTGTTTAATTACAAGAATTTTTTGATTACTATCATCTTTCTTGGCCAATTGAAGCCCGGCACCAAAAGTACTCGATATAAATGACTTATTTAAAAGTTTATTTTTAATATTTCCTGGCATTAAGCTCTCTAAAGAAAACCAATCATCAAAATTAGAAATTTTATCATTTAATACCTTATTTCCATCCTTAATTGAAAAAAGTTTAATTGAAGAAAATTTTAAAGTATAATTTTGATTCCTTCTATATACATTGGTATAAGCTTTTAATAGATCATAAAGCTTATCTTTAATTATATAAGATTTTTCAATTTTAAGTTTATATTTATGTTTATTTGAAAAAAATTCTTGATTAAATTGAGGCAAATCAAACAAATCTTCAGAATTTTTTTTGATAATTTTTAAAATAGTTAATCTATTAGTTATAAATCTAGTTATTTTTTTTACTTCTTCTTCTTTGTCTTTATTCAATAAAAATTTTGATTTTAAAAATATCATAATAGCAGACATTAATAGGTATTCTGAAGCGATATCTAAATTAATATTTTTTATATTTTGAATAAAATTAAGATATTGATTACATAAGTCTAAAACAGGTAGTTTTTCGATATCGTATTTATTTTTATAAACTAAATCTAACAATAAATCTAAAGGACCATCAAACTGATCAATGCTTATATGTAAATTAGATTCCATGAATTTAAATCATATTATCATAAATATCTCTATATTTATCAATATTAATGCTCTGATTAATGTTAGATTTTAAATGCCATACTTGTTTAATTTTAATAAATTTTTTATATCTGTTTTTAGGTATAAAATTTTTAGAAAAATAAATATATCTATCAATATCATCAGAGCAATCTAACAAAATATCGATATCAATTTTATTAGCTATATTGCAAATTGCTTCAGGAGTATAATTAACTGCTTTCATAGATAAATCATCAGACATAAGAAGTCCTTGAAAATTTATTTTATTTCTAATTATTTTATTGATAACAGCTTCAGAGAAAGTTGCTATATTCTTATCATCGATTGCTTTATAAACAATATGAGAAGTCATAGCTAAAGGTAAATAATTAAAATTATTAAATGATTTAAAATGTTTGCTTAATTCTGACATTTTGTGATTTGATTTAGGGATGACTTTATGACTATCTTTTGAAGTAACGCCATGTCCTGGGATATGCTTAATAACAGGTATTAATCCATGATTAATAGTATTAAGAATAATTATTTCGTTTAAAACCTTTGAAATTAAAAGATTTGGACCAAAGGTTCTTTTTTTAATAAATAAGGATGTATTATTTTCTGGCAAATCTAATACAGGAACTGTGTTTGAATCAAAGCCAAAGTTTTTTAAATAATAGGAAGTTATAAAAGACTTTAAAAAAACCAAGTATTTTGCTTTTTTTTTGTCTTTTAAATAAAGTTTATAATATTTA
>PAHR01000054.1 GCA_002705265.1 Pelagibacteraceae bacterium
ACAAACTTTATTAAAAACATATTCGTAATCAGATTTTGCTTTTATTAAATTCAATGTAGATCTTGAGTAGTTTTCATGCATATTTTTAATAAAGAAAAAAGGAAGTAGTAAAATTAAAAGGAACAAAGATAAAAGGAGTAATTTTTTTTCTCTTTCTTGAAGGTTTTGAAAAAAATTAGACATTTTGATACCTCAAAGTTAGGACCCCATTAACACTTCCATCTTTAATCTCTATGCTGTTTTCTAAAATTGAAATATTTAATTTTTCAATGCTTGTTTTTAAAATATTAAATTGAAATGAAGGCATTGAGTTAATTTTTACTTTTGCAGATGAATTTGTAACATCAATTGATATATCGGAAATATATTTTTCACCGTATTTAAAAAATAAATCAAGATTTGGCAATTCAATATTAGCTTGATTCTTTTCAGGGATATTTTTTAAAATTTGATCTATTTGGTTTCTTGGAGCTACAACCCTATTTATATCAGTGCTGATGGAGTTAAAAATATCGAAGGTAGCCTGATTATATAACTTAGTATCTTTAATATTAGTTTGTATAAGGTGGTATGGACTAACAATTAAAAATAATATTGCTAAAGCTGAACTCAGTATTTGTGTTCTTGAGAAATTCATTTTTTTAATCAAGAAACTAAGTGACATATTAATTTTAAAAAAGTTAGGTACTGTGCTAACTAAATCTTTACTTACATCATTAAAATTAAACTCATGGCTATAATTAACAGATTTAAACCTATTGTTTAGTTCTTTATTAGAACTAAATATTTTAGGTTCGTAATTAGGGTTATTATTTATAACTAAATCTAAATATTGATTAAGACTTTCTTTATTAACGGAAAAACCATGATTATTTTTATATAAGAAGATGAATTTATCATCTATTTCGGTAATTACATCTGAGTTTTCATATAAATTAATAAGATACTCTGGAGTTACAAAAACTTTATAGCTTAAACTGCTTAAGTGCTGATTTAGATTATCTAAAAAGACTTTATTTACAACAAAGGCCGCATCATTTTTTAAAAAATATTCATTTTCAGAAACTGAATCAATAAAGTTTATTTCCACATCTGATATAAAATTAGCAATATTAATCTGATCCGATAAAGATTCATTTTTAACGAATGGGTATGAAGTAACCTCAGTTGCTGGAATTAGAACAAGAAGTAGCTCAGCATCATTAATTTTTTCAAGATCACTTATAGAATTAAGAATCTTTTTAGAGCTAATTTTATCAGTTACATTATATAAATTAATTCTATCTAAATTGGTATCAAGAATATGTGCTATATAAAAATTCATTTAAATACCATTATAAATTCTTGAGACAATATAGCTATTGTTATTAGCACCATAATATATTGAGCTCATAGACTCTGAATAAAAATTTTCATAAGTAAATGTTGTCAGCAACGAAAAATTAGAAGAAGAAAAATTTATATGTGTATTTCCACTATCAAAATTATAAGATGGAAAAGTTCTTTTTAAATCCGTCATATTACTAAAGCCTTCTTCAGGAATATTATCTAAAATATATTGAGCATCTGTGTATGACATATTTCTAAATATAGAGGCGAGTAGCAGATCATCACTCATCTTTAATGTATTAATATTAATTTCCAGTGAATTATCAGGCAAAGCGCAAAAGTTATTTTTAAAAAAATCCCAACCTATAGTTTTGATTGCGGGTAGGCTTTTTAACTCAGCAACAGAATAAAATAATCTGCTAGCTGTATATTCTTGTGGGTTGTTTAGAGGACCTGAATAATAATAATCTTCAAGACCGTATGCCCTTGGGTTTGAGTCTTTATCAATCCAATCAATTATTTGATCTATCGCTTCATCTACTATATTAAGGTCAATCTCATTAATAATCATTAACCTCTTAAAAACTTCAATATTTTTTTCGTTTGGCTTGAAGTCATTTTGAACTTTTTTAACAATAGCATTGATGTTAAAGCAATTAGATGCATCATATATTTTCCCTGTAACAACTCCTTGATTTAATTCAAATATAAAATCGTTTGTAAATAATGCATTATTCTTTGAATGAACTTTAGTATTAAATCTTAATTCATTATCTATTTTTCTTAAGGCTAGAGATTCGATGTTTCTAAATATATTTAAAGATACATTTTGAAATTCTTGATATTGAGCTCTTTTGAATGAGACAAAATAATTATTACCAATTAAGACTGCTACCGATGAAAGTAATAAAACTATCATCAGTACAGATATTAAGACAACTCCTTTACTTCTATAATACATGGGATATATTTGGATCAACAATCCAAGAATATTCTTTATTTTTCTTTATGAATTCAATTTTGACTAAGATTGGGATTTTGTTCGATGTAACTGAGCTAACTGGCCATGATTCATGCCATGAATTTTCATGAAAAAATGAAAAGCTCAAATTATCGACATTCTTTATTAACTCAATTTTTATGAAGTCATCCTGACCATATGGATTAGATGAAAAATACTGTTTTCTAATAAGGTTATTGTCATCTAGTTCGTATTGGATTCTTTTAATTGGAGATACCTCATTAGATAAAGACTTGATATTTGAATTAAACATAAGGCTCTGTGAATTAATCTGACTTATCAAAGTACCAGAAAGGTTGTTACCATAAAAATCTTTTGAATTAACGTTTACTATCTGCCTTAGATCTCTTCTAAAAATAGTTGAGGCTAAATTAAGCTCCTTGATTGAGTTGAGTTGAAGAGAGGTCTCCTGCTCTGTATCTAGTGATGATTTTAGAATATTAGATGAAACTATTGCTATCATTGATAAAATAACTAGCGATATCAAAACTTCGATAATTGTAAAACCTTTATTACTCATTAATTAAGAACCCTTCAGATCTATATGAATATTGATTGGCACCCTTTTCTTTAATCAAAATTTCATATTTTATAAGCTCTTCGGAATTTCCTGATTCAAAAGTTTCTTGCCATTGCCATTCTTTGCCACCCATTTTCATATAACCCGAGCGAGTATTGCCATACGAGGGCTTTTCAATAGTATGTAGCAAAGCAACTCGATTATTTGCTACCTCTTTAGAATGATAATGATCGTCTAAATTAAATATAGAGAGGCTTGTAGATAGTATTAAATTATATAGAACAAGTATTGAAGTGCTTAAGATAACTAAAGCTACAACTATCTCAATTAAGCTAAAACCTCGTTTAATAGTTAATAATTTGTGATGTGATATTTCCATTGGAATTAATTTCAATTTTTTGAATAAACTCGTCAAAGTATATGTTTATAAAACCTCCTGAACTTTCTCCTGAAGGATAAAATATAAGTAATGGTATGTTTGAATCGTACAATTCAAAATCAATTTCTGATCCATCTGATGATCTAAAAGTTTTTTTATAATTCGCAAGGTTTTGCCAATTTCTTAAAAATGGATTTTCAATCTTTGTAAGAATTTGATTTTTGTTATCTAGAAAATAAGAGAACTGATTTTCATTATTGGCATGCCAGCCTACCACATCACCTGTGATAATACTTTCCTCAGACAAATAATTAAAAGATTTACTAAATGTGGATTGATTTTTTGAAATAGAAACTGCTGAACTAAAATTTAAAAATATTAAGGAAGAAGTAACACCTATAACGACAAGAACAACAAGAATTTCAATTAAAGTGAAGCCACTTTTAAAGTTATTGCATCCAGTTACCGATATCTGTGTCCTCACCAGTTCCGCCCTCCATGCCATCAGCTCCTAAAGTATACAAATCAAATTTCTTAGATTTACGAGGTGGGAATTCATAAAGATACTCACGACCCCATGGATCTAAGGGAATTGAAGAAATATAACCCTCTTCTGGAAATAGATAAGGATTTTTAAGACCGCTATTTGGAATAATAAGAGCCTCTAATCCCTGAGAAGTTGTCGGATATTGAAGCTCATTAAATTTGAACATTTCTAATGCTTTTTCAGTTTGCGCCATATCTGCTTTAATTTTTTCTAGATTAGCTCTTTGAAAGACAGGAGCAACATTAACTACGACTATAGTTCCTAAAATACCTAGTATTACAAGAACAGCCATTAACTCTATTAACGTAAATCCTTTTTTGTATCTTTTCATAATCTATCCTAATGAAAGTGTATTCATCTGCATTATTGGGATTAGTATAGCTAGAACAATCAACATTATAAAACCTCCCATAAAAATTATAACCAATGGTTCGATAAGCGATAAAAATATAGACCTCTTTGAGTCTATTTCATTTCTTAAGAAATCAGATGATTTGTGGAACATTTTTACCAAATTTCCGGACTTATAACCACTGGAAATTAACTGTATAAATATACTTGGAAATATTCCAGACCTATTAAGTGAAAAAATAAAATCTTTCCCCTCCACCACATCTTTTTTTGCATTCATTACAATATGGTGTAAATATTTATTATTAAAAACCTTTGAGGACTCTTCTATTGCAATGTCTAAATTAGTTCCAGATTCCATAATAAGAGCCATAGTGCTTGAGAATCTTTCAATTTCAGATATTAAAATAAAGTTTCCTATAAGCGGTAATGTCAAAAATTTTTTGTGAGAATGAATAAGGTTATCAATATCTGAAGTGTATCGTCTGTAAGCAAAAACAGTTACAGAAACCAGCAATAGCATAGATATAATTATTATAAAAATATTGTTTGAGAGTCCTATTAACAACTCTGTGATTAAAGGCAATTCTGCCCCTGCTTTTACAAACTGACTAATTACTTGGGGTAAGACAAAGGTTAATAAAGCAAATATCACAATAATAGAAAAACCTATCAAAATAATTGGATAGGTCAGCGCAGAAATCACTTTTTGTCTTATCGATGCACTTTCTTCTAAATAATCTGCTAATTTATCAAATATAACGTCTAAATTCCCAGAAGAATCTCCAGCAGTAACCAAAGATGAATATGTATTATTGAATACATCTGGATATTTTTTCATAGACTGACCCAACCTTTTTCCTTGGACAACATCCTCTCGTAAATTTAAAATAATATTTATCAAGTCTTTATTATTTAACTGATCTGCGGTTATTTTTAAAGCATCAACAATTGATGTGTTTGCCTCTAGCAGAGTGGCTAATTGTCTAGTCATTAGAACTATATCCTTGTTTTTTATCTTAGTTCTAAATGATGATTTATTTTTTAAAAGAGAAACGTTTATTGGAGTCAGTTGTAAATCTTTAATAAATTTTCTTGCTTCTCTTTCAGATGTTGCACTCAGGATACCCTTTTTCTTTGATCCATTATTGTTTATAGCTGTATAACTATATGTTGGCATCTTCTTTTAAATTTCCAACTCTTATAAGCTCATCAGCTGAAGTAATTCCATTTATTAAAAGATCGTTTGATGCCTGATCTATTGACTGATTATCTTTAAATACATAATTAGCTATTTGGTTTTCAGATGAGTTGTTGTGTATCATCTCCTTTAATTCTTTATCAACCTGAATACATTCAGCAATTGCAATCCTTCCTTGATATCCAGTATTTGAGCAATGTTCACATCCTCTTGAATTAGATATTTTTTGATTATGTTTTAGATCAAATAACTTTGATACTTCTTTAGTAGGCTCTTCTTCAAAAGAGCAATTTAAACATAATCTTCTGACAAGCCTTTGAGATATTATTGTTCTTAAGCTTGATGCCAAGAGAAAAGATTCAATACCCATATCTCTAAGTCTAGTAATTGCAGCAATAGCACTATTGGTATGAACTGTAGAGAGGACAAGATGCCCTGTTAAACTTGCTTGTATACCAATTTGTGCAGTCTCAATATCTCTCATTTCACCAACCATGACTACATCGGGGTCTTGTCTAAGAATTGCTCTTAGACCCTGAGCAAATGTATATCCTGTTTTTGAATTAACTTGAGTTTGCCCTATACCTTCGAGAGTATATTCTACCGGGTCTTCAACTGTAAGAATGTTTTGTGAAGAGTCACTTAAAAACCTTAAACCTGCATACAGAGTTGTAGTTTTTCCTGAACCAGTTGGGCCTGTAAATAATATTATTCCTTCTGGGTTTTTTAATGAAGATTTATAATTAGATAAAATTTGTTTTGGTAAGCCTAAGTCATCAATATTTATTTGAGCAGATTGCTTATCTAATAATCTTAAAACAACTCTCTCGCCATACGATGAAGGCAATGTAGAAACCCTAACATCAACACTCTTATCACCAAGAGAAAGTGAAACTCTTCCATCTTGGGGTAATCTTCTTTCAGAAATATCTAATCCTGAAATAATTTTAATTCTTGAGATTAGCACAGAAGATATTTTACTGTCTTGTGATAAAACCTCTCTAAGAATGCCGTCAATCCTGAACCTGATTATAATTTTGTTCTCATATGGTTCAAAGTGAATATCAGAAGCTCTATTTTTAATAGCTTGACTTATAACGCCATTAATCAATTTAATTATTGGAGTATCATTACTTCCGCTTAAAAGATCCTCTGTTTCAGAAATTGATCCTGCAAATGATTGAAGATCGAACTCATCAGACAGCTCTTCAGATATATCATTGCTTGTATTATCAGCAGTAAAAGTATTTGTTAAAAGCTCATTAAATTTATCAGAATTACATTGATTAAATTTAAAATCAGCTTTTAAAAACTTGTAGAGTTCATGATATAAGGTTGGTGTAATTTTATTTGGAGAAATTACTTCATAGCCACTAGCTTTATGCGATGCAATAATTTGATTTTCTTTTACAAAATCATAGGGAAGAATATTAAATTTTTCTTTATCTATAATTGAACTTGGCATCGCTTATTAATCTTTTGGATTAGTTAAGTCAATTAATTGTTGAGATTCGCCAGTTAAGATTTGTCTAGCTTTAATATAGTTATATTTATCACTAGAAGCTGATGTTGCTGACTGAGAGTCAGTTATTATTGTTGGTCTTAAAAAAACCATTAGATTTTTTTTAACCGTAGTTTTAGATGAAGATTGAAACAACCGACCTAAAATTGGAACTGAGCCAAGAACTGGTACCTTTGAAACACTATCTTGAGTATCTTCATCAACAAGTCCTCCAAGGACAATAATTTGATTATTATCAACAAGCGCTGTAGTTTCAATGGCTCTTTTATTAGTAATAATATCTATGCCGCTCATAGGAACACCTGCAACACCTGATACTTCAATTTTAATTTGCATAACAACAGAACTTCCCTCATTAATTTGAGGTGTTACTTCCAACTTAATACCAACCTCCTGCCTTGATGTGGTTCTAAAAGGATTTGAATTATTAGTTCCTAAACTTTCACCTGTTGTTATTGGGATTTCTTGACCTATGATAGATGTGGCCAGTTCATTATCCATTGCCATAAGTGATGGAGTTGCTAGTATGTTTGAATTTGAATCTTGAGTTATTGCATTAATAATACCTACAAAGTTATCTTTGCCAGGAGTTAAATCACCAAACCCAGCTATTAAACCTTGCGTATTCAATAATGAAGCTGATGCTGTTGATGATAAATTTACATCAGTTTCATCTGCTGCTGAACCAACTATAGATAATAAATCTGGTCCTGATCCACCAAAACGAGTTACACCAATTGGAACACTATCTTTATCTGTTCCATTAAAAATAGTTTCAACACCAAGTGAATTTGCAGCAGTTTCTGATAGCTCAACAATTATAGCTTCTACTAAAACCTGAGCTCTTCTAATATCAAGTTGAGAAATAATATTTCTTATAGTTGCTAAATTCGATTCTGCAGATGAAATGATAAGTGAATTAGTTTTCTCATGGTGAGTTATAACTGTTTTTATACCATCATCATCTGACATAAAACTTCCTGAAACAGAATTAAGAATCGCAGCAATATCTGAAGATTTTGCATATTTTAAATATACAACATCAATAGAATCATCAGACTTAACATCTCTATCTAAAGATTTTAATGTTTGATTGATATTTGCAGTTACGTATTCATTTGCTGAAATAATGATTGAATTTGAAGGTGTGAACGGAATCGCAACAAACTTACTTAAAGTTGGATTATTTTGAGATTTCAATTTTTCAAGTATTCTTGCAGCTTCAATAGATGATATATTTGTTAATTTAATTATCGATATTATTGCTGAATTATTTTTATCTAAATCGCTTATCAGTTTTGCAATTCTCTCTACATTACTTACTCTATCAACAATTAAAATAGAATTTATTGAGGCTATGCTTGAAAGATGTGCCTGTCTACCTGTTATTGGTTTTATCATTGGCAATACTTCTTCAATTGATCTATTTTCAAGAGGAATAACTGAGGTTTGATAATCACCTGATGAAGAAATTGACGAAATATTATTATCTCTTGTGGCCTCATTATCAGGGACAATTCTTACAAAACCTCCTTCTGAAATTGCGCTAAATCCATTAACTTGTATAGTTCTAAGATACACATCCCAAACTTGATTTCTATTTAGATTAGCATTTGAATAAATTGAAATTCTGCCCTTAACTCTTGGATCTAATATAATAGTTTTTTTTGAAAATTGTGCTATATCCTGGGTAACTTTTTTAATATCAACATCTTCATAATTTAGGATATAGGTTTCTTGCGACTCAGCATTATTAACGCTACTAAGAAATAAAAAAAATATTAAAAATAGTTGTTTTGCTAATTTCATTTATTTGATGTCCTCTATCTCAATTCTAACTATTTTTTGACCATTACGAAATACTGCAGTATTGGGTAACACTTCAACAAGTTCATAATTATTATCCAAGGTCTCGCCTATTCTTACTAAATATTCTTTATTAGCTTTTTTTAATATCACTGATGAATCATTGTCTCCGGCTCGAATACCTATTAATTTATATTCAAATTTAATCTCATTATTACTAGTAGTAACAATATTTTTATCAGGTTGATTTATGAATTCAGAGATATTAATTTCATCTAGATTCATGATATTGATATCTTTTATAACTGGCTTGTTGATAAAAGAATTAGTAATTAATAATAAAAAATATATTGCTGTAATTAAAAGCAGCGTGAAGAAAAGTCTTTTTATAATTATGTAGTTATTCATATTGTAAGTTTTTAATTGTAGCTGATAAACCACAATTTTAATGAAAAACTAATTGATAATTAAAAAGGAGGAATTGGCTGTAGAAATATATGAAAAGGCTATTTATTAATTTATTTTAAGCCAGATATTTCCATAACTTCAGTAAGTCTTCCGGCCTTCATGAAAGAATGAAATTTATCCCAAATACTTTTAATCATATTTACTCCAATATTTCAATAATGAAACATTTATGTGACATTTGTGTGACATATTAGCTTAAAAAGAAATCTAAGTAAAGCTGAGATACTTTATTTTTTATATATTGGAAGAGTAAACCAGAAAATTGAGCCGCCTTCAGGTCTGTTTGAAACACCTACCTCACCATTGAGACTATTTATAAGGTTTTTAACAATTGCTAAACCCAATCCGCTGCCTTTATTTTCAGAAGCTCTTGCTGAAGCAGTCCTGTAAAATCTATCAAAAATATATTCTTGATCAATTTCTGAAATACCAGTTCCTTCGTCGGCAACATTTATTTTTATATGATTATTATCTGTAATAGTCGATATCTCAATTACTGAGCCCTTTGGTGAGTATTTAAATGCATTATCTATTAAGTTATTCATTACTCTTTCAAGAGCTTGAACATCAGCCATGATATTTTTTTTATGCCTAGGCTGATATTCAATATAAATATCTTTTTTCTTAATGACGCTCTTCATTGAATCGATAAAAGATTTAATAAAATTATCTAAATTAACTTCAACAATATTTAACTTTAAATCACCATAATCAATCCTAGATAAATCAATTAAATCAGAAACCATAGATGTCAGTCTCTCTGCATTATGTAATATAGCCTTAGAAAAAATCTTTGCTTCTCTTTTATCTTCTAATGCCCCATCTAGCAAAGTTTCTGAGTTTGCCCTAATAACACTTACAGGTGTTCTAAGTTCATGAGATAAATTTGAAATAAAATCTCTTCTCATGGAGTTTAATTGTCTTAATTGAGTTATATCATGAAGAACCAAAATAAATTGACCTGTTGTTTTGGATTGGTTCATTGAGCCAAGGACCCATTTTGTAGTTCTTCTGTTTATTTCAATTTCAAATTCAATGTCCGCTCTTTTTTTATTTTTGACTCTTTTAAATAAATAATTAAGAGCTGGTATATCAAATTCCTTTATATTCATTTCAAAAAGATTTTCCGTATTCAAAATTACTGAGGCTTGTTCATTAGTAAATACCACCTTGCCCTTCTTATTTGTAACAATAATGCCCTCACCTAAATCATCAAGAACCAAACCAAACTGATCTCTTTGTTTAGCAATAATCTTTATTTGATTTTTTAAATCCTCTGATAATTGACTAATGGATCTTGCAACTGTTCCAAACTCATCATCTCTTTGTGTTGGCAAGGCATCTATGTCATCTGATATTGTTTTACCTTTTGATATATTAGAAGCTACATTTGCTAATTCTTGAATATTTGAATATAAATAGTTTGCAGAAACACCGCTAGCAATTACAGATACAATAAAAACAACAATAAATAATAGTAGTACAGATAAGCCTAAAGTATCAGTAATATTATCAATATAAGTAATTGGGACAGATATTCTAATAATATTGGGATTTGCATCTTCATTATCTTGAATCGCAAAATATAAAAGATCCTGGTTTAAAGTACTGCTATATCTTGATGACCAACCTGTTCCATTCTTTAATGCATCTACTACTTCAGACCTGTTTACATGATTGTCAATAATGCTAATTTCATCAGAATCTAATTCTGAATCTCCAATAACTTGACCATCATTTTTTATAAAAGTAACTCTAGAATTTGATGCACTTCCTAGTTCATTTGCAAAAAGGTCAGCTGCGTTAATGTCATCAAATCTATTTAAACTTCCTACCGATATAACAAATAGATTTGCCTTTTTTTCAAGCTCATTTAAAGTTTCTTGTTTAAAAGTATTGTTAAGATCTCTTTCAGCAACTTCATAAGTTACCGCAATACTTATGGACAGCAATACAAATACAATAAAAAAAATTCGGGATCTTATTCCCATCTAATTACTCAGGAGTTCTTGTAAATTTATAGCCGACACCACGAATCGTTTGGACGTATTTACCCATATCACCAAGTTTTTCTCTTAACCTTTTAATATGAGTATCAACTGTTCTTGTGGTTACATCAGAGCTATAACCCCAAACATCTGAAAGCAATTGATCTCTTGATTGTACTCTACCTCTTCTATCAACCAATTGACGAAGTAACTTAAATTCTAAGGCAGTTAAGCTAACCTGTTCATCATTGACAAACACTTCATGAGAATCAACATCTATTTTTAATTCTCCAAATTGCCTTTGAACCTCCATATTATCCGACTTTCTTTCACCGCGCTTTAAAACAGCTTTTACTCGAAGAATAAGTTCCCTAACACTGAATGGTTTTGTGACGTAATCATCTGCTCCCAACTCAAAACCAACAACTTTATCAACTTCATCATCTTTTGCTGTAAGGATTATCACGGGCATAGAAGATAAGGATTTATCTTGTTTAAGCTCTCGACATAAATCTAAGCCAGAGCCATCTGGCAGCATTAAATCAAGCAACAATAATGAAAAAGAAACTGATTCCAGCTTTTCTCTGCCTTCAGACAGTGAAGAAGCAGAAATAACCTCATAACCCTCTCTACTAATATTATATTCAAGGGTTTTTCTTATATCAGGCTCGTCCTCTATTATTAAAATCTTTTGAGACATATTCTCTTATTTAGTTATCCCTCAATATTTATACTCTTTTTTTTAAAAAGATAAAGTATTTTTTAGCTATTTTTAGCTATTCTTAATTACTAATAAATAATTCTCTTAATGAGGGTTTATCAAATTTACCTGAGCCCACTCTTGGAAGGTTGGTTTTCATAAACTGAATATTTACAGGTATCTTAAAAGCTGCAAGCCTTGATGATAAAAATAATTGAAGCTCATCAATAGTAAGCTTTGATTCTTCTCTTAGATATATAGCAGCACAAAGAATTTCACCTAGCCTCTCATCAGGAATTCCAAATACGCAAGCTTCAAGAATATCATCATGTTCGTATATTGCTCCTTCTACTTCTGGGCAGGCAATGTTTTCACCACCACGTATAACAATATCTTTAACTCTATCTAAGATATATAGAAATGGGCCCTCAAACTTACCAAGGTCGCCTGATCTAAACCAACCTTCATCATTCATACATTCTTTTGTAGCTTCAGGATTTTTCCAATAACCAATCATATTACCAAGCGATTTGATTGCCACTTCGCCAACACTTCCTAAAGGTAATTCATTCCAATCTTCATCAACAATTTTAATTTCAGTAACTGGTGGAACGACCCTTCCTGTTGAATCAGGATGATTCACATATTCATCGCCACCACCCAATGCACCCAATGCATTAGTTTCAGATAAGCCATAACCAATAGCAGGCCTTGCTTCAAACTCAGCATCCAACTGCTTCACATGCTCAGCAGGTCTTGGGGCACCACCAGCACCTAAAGTTTTTAAAGAAGATAGGTCATAATTTAATCTCTCAGGATGGTTAAGTAATTCCCAAGTCTGAGTAGGAACTCCAGTTATATCAGTTACTTTTTCCTGTTCAATTAACTTTAGAGCTAACCCAGCATCCCATTTTTTCATCATGACAATTTTTCTTCCTACTAAAATTGACATTAATAATCCTGCGTGACTGCCAGTAACATGAAATAACGGTACACAATGTAAAATTACAGATTCTGAACTAACTATAGCTGC
>PAHR01000007.1 GCA_002705265.1 Pelagibacteraceae bacterium
AAGACTTTGTGTTTGTGGGGAAAGATTCACTACTTTTGAAAGAATTCAATATAGAGAATTTGTGGTCGTCAAAAAAAATGGAGAAAAATCTATCTTTGATAGAGATAAAATAACTAAATCTGTTGATTTAGCTCTTAGGAAAAGACCGATAGACTTTGACACAAAAGAAAAATTCATTTCTAAAATTGTTAGAGAATTAGAAGGTAGGGGAGAAAATGAGATTAGCTCGAGCGTAATTGGTGAACTAGTCATGCAGGGATCACATAAACTTGATAAAGTAGCTTTTGTTCGTTTTGCTTCAGTGTATAGAGACTTTAGGGAAGCAAAAGATTTTGAACAATTTCTTGGGTCTATTGATAAAAAATAGTTTTGCTTTCGAAATTAGATTTAGATTATTTACGTTCTGTTCAGAACCTATCTTTAAAACATTTAGGTTTAACTAAATCTAATCCTTCAGTAGCATGCCTTATAGTAGATTTTACAAAAGATTCAAAAGGAAAAGTTATTAGTTTTGGTTTAACAAATATTGATGGAAATCCACACGCTGAATTAACAGCATTGAAAAAAATTAAAAAAAATAATAAAAATAAAAACTTAACCGCTTATGTAAGTTTAGAACCTTGTTACAAAGAGAACCTTAATTCTTGTTCAAAATTATTACATCAATATAATATAAAAAGAATTGTAATTGACTCTTTAGATCCTAATAATTTTATATATCGAAAAGGTTTTCTTTTTCTCAAATACCAAAATCATAAAGTTGTTTTAAATAATAAAAACTCAAAATTTAAAGAAATAAATAAATTTTTTTATATAAATAAGTTAAAAAGCAGACCTTATATAACTTTAAAACTAGCTCTATCTAAAAATGGATATTCAAAAGATAAAAATAAAAAAAATATTACTTCAAAATCGACACAAAATTATATGCACCACTTAAGATTAAAACATGATGCTATAGCAGTAGGATATAACACTTTAATCACAGATAACCCTAAATTAACTTGTAGACTTCAAGGAATAAACAAAAAATTAAAAAAAATTGTATTTGTTAAAAAAAAAATTAGTAATAAAACTAACAATACTAACTTAATAAATACAATTCATGTGTCAGATACTAATAATTTAAAAGATAATTTATTTAGACAACTTTCAATTTTAAATATTAATTCATTGTTAATTGAAGGTGGTATTTCAACTTTTAAGCTATTTTTGAAATATAAAATATTTGATGAAGTTTATTTGACTTTATCAAAAAAAATAATACATAATGTTAATTCAAAATATAGATTTAACTTTAGATTAATTAAAAATTTGAAAGAAATTTCGAATAATTTTTACGGAAAAGACCAAATAATAGTTTATAAGAATACAGATGTTTAGTGGAATTATTCAAGATATTGGTAAAATAGTATCTATACAAAAAATTAATAATTTTAGTCGAGTGTTAATAAAATCCAAGATAACTAAAAATAAATTAGGATCTTCTGTTTGTTGCTCGGGTATTTGTTTAACTGTTACTTCTATTAAAAATAAAAACACATTTTCAGTTGATGTTTCACCAGAAACCCTTAAAAAAACTAATGCCTACAAATGGTGTAAAGGGATGGAAATTAATATTGAAAAATCCTTAAAACTAGGAGATGAAATATCAGGGCATTTTGTATTTGGTCATATTGATAATGTTGGAAAATTAAAGTCTATAAAAAAAATATCAAATTGCTGGTTAATAAAAGTAAATTATAAAAAAAATTTAAAAAAATTTATTGCTCAAAAAGGATCTATTTCATTAAATGGAGTATCTCTAACAATAAACAAAGTCATAAGCAACTATATGGAGCTTATGTTAATACCCCATACTTTTAAAAATACCACTTTTAAAAATATTAAGCCTGATGATCTAATTAATATTGAAGTAGATATGTTAGCAAGATATTCTTTAAATAAATAATACAATGACTGAAATATCAAAAATAGAAGAAATTATTGAAGATGCAAAAAAAGGAAAAATGTTTCTTTTAGTCGATAGTGAAGATCGTGAAAATGAGGGAGATTTAATAATTCCTGCACAAAAATGTACGCCTGAAGCAATTAGCTTTATGGCTAAATTTGGAAGAGGTCTCATATGTTTGTGTTTGACCGAAGAAAGAGTAAAAAAACTAAAACTTCCTTTAATGAATCCTAAAAATTGGGGAAAAAAAACAACAGCATTTACTGTATCGATTGAAGCAAGTACAAATATTACAACTGGTATTTCTGCTTTTGAACGAAATACGACAGTTCATGCTGCTATCAACCCAAATTATAAGGAAGGTGATATTACTTCACCAGGACACATGTTTCCATTGATATCATGGGACGGAGGTGTTTTAACTAGAGCTGGGCATACCGAAGCTGCTATTGATATATCAAGACTTGCAAATTTAAATTTATCAGCAGTAATTTGCGAAGTAATGAAAGATGATGGGCACATGGCAAGATTGCCAGATTTATTAAATTTCGCAGAAACACATAACCTTAAAATAGGAACAATAAGAGATTTAATTGCTTATAGATTTAATAATGATTTAGTTATTAATAAAATTTCTTCGAATTCGGATTTTTGGTTTCAAAATCCAATTACAAAGGATTTTATTTTAACAATGTTTGAAAATTCATTAGATAACTCTAAGCATGCCACCCTTCATTTAGGAGATGTAAAAAAAGATAAAAATATTTTAACTAGAGTTCACCCAATGCAAAGCTTTGATGATGTAATTCTTAATTTAGATAATCCAAAAACCAATGATTTTAAACTGTCATTAGAAAAAATAAAAAAAAATGGATCTGGTATTGTAGTTTTAATTAATAATCCAATTCTTGATTCCATTAAAGTAGGCTTAGACGAAGAATTTAAGTATTATGGTCTTGGCGCACAAATGATTAAGCACCATAAAATTAATAATATTACAATTTTATCTAATTCAAATTATAAAGGTATCGATTTATCAATTTATGGTATTACAGTAAATGGAATTGAAAAGATAATAGATGACAAAAATTAATAAACTTATAATTCAAATAGTAATAGCAAATTATTATGAAGAAATCACAAATCCTTTATTAAATTCAATTAAAAAAGTTTTAACCAAACATAAAATAAATTATTCAGTTACTTTTGTTTCAGGTGCCTTTGAAATACCACAAATTATTAATTATAAAATTAAAAAAAATAAAACAAACTTATTTATTGCTGTTGGATGTATTATTAAAGGTCAAACTTATCATTTTGAAGTTTTATCAAATTCTATAGCAAAATCTTTATTAGATATTTCTATTAATAATAAAAATACATTTATTGTTAATGGAATTTTAAATGTTAATAATAAGTCTCAAGCAGTTAAGAGAACTTCTGGAAAAAAAAACAAAGGTATTGAAATTGCTAAAGCAATGTTATCAATAATTAAATGCATAAAATAAATCGAAACTCTAGATTATTTTTTTTTCAATTTATCTTCCAAAGAGACTACTCAGATGAAAGCAATTTAGATGGTTTTATAAGTAGTAATTTAAAAAAAAAACCATTTAACAAAAAAAAATTAAAACAACTCTATGAAAGTTATTCTAATAATTTAGATCTTATTAAGAAAGCTTGTAAAGAATCAGATTCAGAAAAATATAATAAAGTTAGTACTTACCTCTTATATTCTTTTTTTTCAGAATATTTATTATCCCCAAATCTTAAAAAAGTACTTATTAATGAATATATCGATATTTCTAAGGACTTTTTGACTAAACAAGAAGTATCTTTTTTTAATCATTTGATTGATAAAATCGTTAAAAAGTATCTTGAAAAAAAATTAAAATAGAATAACAACTTACCCTATGTCCAATATACAGTATATTCAATTAGTTCTTGGAGCAGCTATTGTAGCTATCCTTTTCGGCGTATTTACAACAAACCAAATTTTAAGCTTGCCTAAAGGCAATAAAAAAATGCAAACCATTGCTAAAGCAATTCAAGAAGGCGCGGGTGCTTATTTAAACAGACAATATAAAACTATTGCCATTGTTGGAATAATTATTTTTATAGCGTTTTTTTTAATTCCTTTTGAAAACACATTTGATGTTCCGGTTGGTTTCCTCATAGGAGCTGTGTTATCAGGTTTGGCAGGTTATATAGGTATGAATGTATCTGTAAGAGCAAATGTAATTACAGCACAAGCTTCTACTAAGTCTCTTCAAAAAGGTTTATCAGTAGCATTTAATTCAGGAGCAGTAACAGGATTATTAGTTGTTGGATTAGCTTTGGTTGGAATTGCTGGATATTTTTATGCACTTCATTATGGGTTTGGTAGAGGAGGAAGAGAACTAATAGAACCTCTTGTTGCTCTCGGATTTGGCTCTTCGCTTATTTCTATATTTGCAAGATTGGGGGGAGGTATATTTACAAAAGGCGCCGATGTTGGTGCAGACTTAGTTGGAAAAGTTGAAAAAAATATTCCAGAAGATGACCCTAGAAATCCAGCTGTTATCGCTGACAATGTTGGAGATAACGTAGGTGATTGTGCAGGTATGGCAGCTGATTTATTTGAAACATATGTAGTCTCTATAGTTGCTACAATGGTATTGGCAATAATATTTCAAGGTCAAGTTTCTTCATTAACAATTTATCCTCTCTTAATTGCTGCATCTAGTATATTTGCAACTATTATTGGCTCAAAGTTTGTGTTTACTTCAGGCAAGAACTCTTCAATTATGGCAGCTTTATATCAAGGTTTCTTTGTAACTTTAATAATTTCCATTTTCTTATTCGCTGTGATAACCCAGCAATTTATTGGCTTTGGTACTCACTTTGCGATAGGAGATATATTTGTTAATGGTATGGATTTATTTTTATGTGCTGTTTATGGATTAGCTATAACATTAGCTATAGTTTTTATAACAGAATATTATACTGGTACTGATTATAGGCCGGTTCAAAGTGTAGCCAAAGCTTCTGAGTCAGGTCATGCAACTAATATTATTCAAGGTTTAGCAATGGGTATGGAATCTACCGCTATACCTGTGCTTATAATTGTAATAGGCATTGGAGTTACATACGCAACTGGAGGTTTATTTGGTATTGCTATAGCTGTTACTTCTATGTTGGCTTTAGCAGGAATGGTTGTTGCTTTAGATGCTTATGGACCAGTTACAGATAATGCAGGTGGAATTGCTGAAATGTCTGCTTTACCTGAAAAAGTCAGAAAAGTAACTGATGCTTTAGATGCAGTTGGTAATACTACAAAAGCGGTAACCAAGGGTTATGCAATTGGCTCCGCAGGATTAGGGGCATTGGTTTTATTTGCGGCCTATACAGAAGATTTGAAATACTTTTATGAAAAGGAAGGCAATGAAGCTTTCAATGTAAGCTTTGATTTATCAGAACCTTATGTGATTATAGGATTACTACTAGGAGGTTTACTTCCATTTTTATTTAGTGCTATGAGCATGACTGCAGTAGGAAGAGCGGCTGGATCAGTTGTTGAAGAAGTTAGGAAACAGTTTAGAGAAATAAAAGGAATTATGAAAGGTACCGCTAAACCTGATTATGGAAGATGTGTCGATATTTTAACAAAATCTGCAATTAAAGAAATGATATTGCCTTCATTACTTCCTGTGTTATCTCCAATAGTAGTATTCTTTGGAGTATTCTACTTAACTGGAGAAGCTAATACTGCATTTCAAACTTTAGGAGCTTTATTAATAGGTGTTATTGTTACTGGTTTTTTTGTTGCAATTTCAATGACTGCTGGAGGCGGTGCATGGGATAATGCAAAAAAGTATATTGAAGATGGTAATTTAGGTGGAAAAAATAGTGAAGCTCATAAAGCTTCAATTACGGGAGATACAGTAGGAGATCCCTACAAAGACACTGCAGGCCCAGCAGTAAATCCTATGATTAAAATAACTAATATTGTCTCAATACTATTGTTAGGTATAGTTGTTCATTTGAATATATTTTAGATATTTATTTCAACTACTTTGTATAAGACACTATCTTTAAAATATAATTTAATAGTTTTTCTATAAATTATTTTCCTAAAAGTCTCATTACCTTTTTCTTTTAGTGAATTATATACCCATAGGTCTCCATCTAGTTCTTTAACTGTTGGGGGGCCTATTAAATTAATTATCTCACTTTTATTAAATTTATTATTTTCATAGTTATCATATAAATATTTATAACTATTTTCAGAAATTCCAGAATAAAAAGTCTGCTTAGAGCAGCCAAAGCTTATGAGAAAAAATAATAAAATAGCCAATAAACTAATATTTTTTTTAAATTTATTCACAATAAAAACATATAAGATATAACTTACTTATAGCAAATAATAACTCAAATGAACAACGACAAATTTATAATTAATATAGACGTTGAGGGAGGTGATTTAGCTCCTAATTCTGTATTAAAAGGATCTCAATTATATCTCGAGAAAAATAAGGATGTAATTTTTAATTTATATTCAAGATCTGAAATTATTCATCCAATTATATCAAATTATCCATTGTTAAAAAATAATTCTAATATAATTCTTACTGAAGGATTTATTAGTGGAGATTTAAAACCTTCTGAATCAATGAAAAAAGAATACCGAAATAGTTCGTTATCTAAATCAATTCATGCTTTAAAAGACAATAAATTTCAAGCTACAATATCTTCTGGTAACACCGGAGCCATGATGGCATATTCAAAAGTTTTTTTAAAAACAATAGAAAATATATCAAGACCAGCAATCGCTTCGCTTTTTCCTTCAAAAGAACACCCAGTATGTGTTTTGGATTTAGGAGCTAATTCAGAGTGTGATGAAAAAAATTTAGTTGATTTTGCTATTATGGGTTCCATTTATTATAAAATTTTATTTCCTAATAGTGAATGTAAGGTGTCTTTACTCAATATTGGCTCTGAAGAATTAAAAGGTAATTCTGTAATTCAGAAGACACATGAAATTTTAAAAAATCAAAAGATTATTAATTACAATGGCTTTGTTGAGGCAAATGAGATTACTAATACAAAAAATAATATAATTGTTACTGATGGTTTCACAGGAAATGTAGCTTTAAAAACAGCAGAAGGCATATCAAAATTTATAACAGATTCTCTAAGAAAAGAACTACTTACGAATAATTTTTCAAAAATTTTAACATTCTTTCTAAAAAAAAATCTTAAATCCTTTAAAGATTCAATTGATCCTAGGAACTTTAATGGAGGAATATTAATTGGTGTAAATGGAATAGTAATAAAAAGCCATGGTAATTCAGATGAATATGCATTTTTAAATGCTATAGGTTTTGCTGTTAAATCTTTACAATCTAATTTATTAGAAAAATTAAAAAATGAAAATAGATAAAATAACAAGAGAAGATTTTGCTAATAAAATAAGTAATGAATTTGGCATACCTTATACACTAGCTTATAAAAAAATTGAAAATATAATTTCACTTTGGTCTGATTTAATTTTGTCAAATGATGTTAATATTTCTTCTCTTGGTTCTTTTAACATTAGGCAAAAAAATACGAGACTAGGTAGAAACCCAAAGTCTAAATTAGAATATATAATAAAATCTAGAAAAGTAGTTTCTTTTAAAAAATCATTAAAATTAATTTTATAATGCAGAAAAAATTTTTTAATATTGATGAAATTTCTGAGTTAATCCAAGAAAAAAAACATACAATTAGATTTTGGGAGGGTAAAATAGATAAGCTTGAAGTTCTTAGAACGCAATCAGGACATAGACTTTATAACTATGAGAATTATTTAATATTAAAGAAAATTAAATATTTAATTAATATAAAAAAACTAACTTTAGACGGAATCAATATGCATTTTCAAAATACCAATAATTTTAATCCTTCAACCAAATCTATTTCTGTAGAGCTTAAGAAGCTTCTAAGCATACTTAAATCTTCAAATTAATAAGAAATAATCCTACTTTATAAGAAAAACCTTCGTTTTTTTCTATTAAACTTGATTTTTATATTAATTTACTTATATTCCCCATATCGTGAAAACATCAATATTAAAAAAAGATCAATTTAAGAAAAATTGGCATTTGATTAATGCTGAGAATGTTTCTGTAGGTAGATTAGCTTCAAGAATATCAATCATACTCAAGGGAAAAAATAAACCACATTATTCTCCTAATTTACCTGTAGGTGACGGAGTTATAATAATCAATTCTGATAAAATTAAATTTACTGGTAAAAAAAATTCCGATAAAAAATATTATAGACACTCCGGGCATCCTGGAGGCATAAAAGAAACAACCCCTGATCAATTAAAGAATAGAAATAAATCTGATTATTTAATTAAAAGTGCAATTAAGGGAATGCTACCTAATACTCCATTATTTAGGCATTTAATAAAAAATAGTTTAAAAGTTTACAAAGGTGATAGTCATCCTCATGAATCACAGAACCCAACAGAAATAAATTTTTTAAAATTAAACCCAAAGAATGAAATACATGACTGATATGATTTACAGTACTGGTAGGAGAAAAGAATCAATAGCTAAAGTTTGGGTTAAAAATGGAACAGGACAGTTTTTTGTTAATAAAAAAAGTCTTAAAGATTATTTTAAAGATAATGCATTGAGAATGATAATTAATCAACCGCTAGAAGTTTCCAAAAAATTAGATTCAATTGACATTAAGGTAACTGTATTAGGCGGTGGTATGTCTGGTCAAGCTGGAGCAATTAAACATGGAATAGCTAGAGCTCTGACAAAAATAGATCCAAATACAAAAGAAGTTTTAAAAAAAAATGGTTTTTTAACTAGGGACTCCAGGACTGTAGAAAGAAAAAAATATGGTAGAGCAAAAGCCAGAAGAAGTTTCCAGTTCTCTAAAAGATAATTTTTTATTAATTCTTTTATCCTTTTTGTTTATCTCTTCTTGTGAAAATTCTTTCAAAAACTTCGATGATAAATTAATTGATCATCAATTGGAACTTGAGGAATTTACTGATAAAAGCAATTTAAGAAAGGAAGAAATAGTAGAAACGATTGATGAAAAACAATCTTAATATAGCAATAATAGGATTAGGAGTAGTAGGCAGCTCGTTAGTAAAAATTATTGAGAATAATAATTATGTTATTAAAGATACTAAAATCAATATAGTTGGAATTAAAGCTAATAATAAAAATAAAAAAAGAATTTTTGATGTAAAAAAATATTTTTGGATTGATGATCTTGAGTCCTTAAACTCTCTTGATATAGATATAATTATAGAGTTGGTAGGAGGAACAGATACTTTTGTAAATTCAATTTATAAATATGCTTTAAAAAGAAAAGTTTCACTTATTACTGCAAATAAAGCCCAACTTGCAGAAAAAGGAGATAGTTTTTTCAATTTATTTGATAGTAATGATTTATATTTAGGTTTTGAGGCGGCAGTATTAGGATCAGTACCAGTTGTTAATACAATTTCTAAGTCTATTCTGCCAAAAAATATAACTTCTATTTACGGAATTTTTAATGGAACAACAAATTATATATTATCTCAAATGTATTTTAATAAAATTAGCTTTAAGGAATCTTTAGATTTAGCAATAAAAAATGGTTTTGCCGAACAGAACTCATCAAGTGATTTATCAGGAAAGGATGCAGCTCATAAACTTACCCTTTTATCTAATCTTTCATTTGGCAAAAAATTTAAATTTAAAGAAATGTCTTATGACGGTATAGAGAATATTAAATTAATTGATTTAAATTATGGTCTCCAATTGGGTTATAAACTTAAATTATTATCTATTTGCGAAAAAATTGGTTCAAAGTTTTTTGCTTCTGTCGCTCCATGTTTTGTTAAGCAGGAATCACTTTTATCTAATACTAATTTTGAAGATAATCTTGCAATAATTGAAGGAATAAATTTTGTCAAAACTAGTCTTCTTGGTAAGGGAGCAGGAGGTTATCCGACAGCCTCCTCAATTATTTCAGACCTAATGAATTATATCTCCAAAGATTATAGCAATGTATTTAATACAAAGTATGACTCAATGTTATTAGCTAAATTTGTAGATACAAGCTCAAGAAAAAGGTCTTATTATTTAAGATTTTCTGTTCAAAATAAGGTAGGAGTTTTAAAATCTATAGCTAATTTTTTTGCTAAAAAATCTATTTCCATTAAGTCTATTATTCAATTAAATCCTTACGACTCTAATACAGTTCCATTAGTAATAATTACTAATTTAATTAGTGATAAAAAAATTAATGAAATTAAAAAACTACTTAAAAAAAATAGTTATATAAAAAAAGAAATATCTACAATTAGAATTGAAGATAATATTGGATAGAAACTTAGCAATAGAATTAGTAAGGGTTACTGAATTTGCGGCTTTAGCAGCAGCTAAGTATATTGGAAGAGGAAATGAGAAGTTAGCGGATCAGGCTGCTGTTGATGCTATGAGAAGTTCTCTAAACTCAATGACAATTGAAGGCACTGTTGTTATAGGTGAAGGGGAAAGAGATGAAGCTCCTATGTTATATATTGGAGAAAAAGTTGGACAAGGTGGTCCCAAAGTTGATATTGCTCTTGATCCATTAGAGGGAACAACTATCACTGCTAAGGGCGGAGAAAATGCCATGGCTGTAATAGCTTTAGCCCAAGATGGAGGTTTTTTAAATGCCCCTGATGTTTATATGGAAAAAATATCATCAAATGTTTCCAAAAAAGATAAAGTTATTTCACTAGAGCAAGATATAAAAACAAATATAAAAGAATTAGCAAAGTATAAAAAAGTTAATATAGAGGATATCATTATTTGCATTTTAGATAGGAAAAGACATTTGGGCTATATTGAAGAAATTAGAAGCTTAGGATCTAGAATTAAGATGATTGACGATGGAGATGTTAGTGCTGTTATTTCATCAATTTTACCAGAAAATAATATAGATATGTATTATGGAATTGGAGGAGCGCCTGAGGGTGTTTTAGCTGCAGCAGCGCTTCAATGTATAGGTGGATTTATGCAAGGAAAGTTAATATTTAAAAATGAAGATGAAAAAAAAAGAGCACTTGCTGTAAATATAAATAATTTTAATAAAACTTATTCTTTAGAAGATTTAGCGTCTGGCGATATTGTTTTTTCAGCAACTGGGGTCACTGATGGTACAATGTTAAAAGGAGTAAGAACAAATAAATTTACAGGAGAAACTCATTCAATAGTTATGAGGTCTAAAACAGGCACTATAAGACATATAGTTGGAAACCATAACTTTAATAAAAAAAATCTTGAATATTAAATTAAGTTTTTTAGAAACAACTTGGGCTATCAATAAAAAAAAATTTGAATCAAATACCTTTGAAGTAGCACAAAAAAACAATATATCTATTATTTTATCAGAATTATTACTAAAAAGAGAAGTTAAGAATATTAAATCTTTTTTAAGTTCAAAACTAAAGGACAATATTAGTTTTAATGAAATTGAAAAGTTAGAAAACATCAATAGTTCATTAAAATTTTTTGAAGAGATTAAAAATTTAAAAAAAGTAGGTATATTTTCTGATTATGATGTGGATGGTGCTTGTTCTGCAGCTATTTTGAAAAAATACCTCTCACAATTTGATATAAAAGTAGAAGTATATATTCCTAATAGAATTACAGAAGGGTATGGTCCTAATAAAAAAGCTATTCAGAAACTATTAGAAAAGAATAAACATGTGATTTTTTTAGATTGTGGAAGTAATAGTATTATTGAACAAGATATAATAACAAAAAATAAATCAAAATTATTGATCATTGACCACCATGAATGTGATCAAATTAATCAAAATGTAATTTTAATTAACCCTAAATCAAAATTAGATAAATCTAATTTTAACGATTTGTGTACAACTGCGCTTGTTTTTCTTGTTGTTTTTTATCTAACCAGAAAAGAAATTTTTTCTAACAATGATGTTTTTCAATATTTGGATT
>PAHR01000008.1 GCA_002705265.1 Pelagibacteraceae bacterium
ATTAGAAATGGGCTCAAAAAATCCGTTATTAATTATGGATGATGCCGATATAAATATTGCTGTTGCTTGTGCAACTAATGGCGCTTATGGAGGAACAGGTCAAAAATGTACTGCTTCATCTAGGTTAATCGTACATGAGAAAGTCTATAAACAGTTCATTGAAAAACTAATTGAAAGTATTAGTGCCTTAAAAGTAGGACATGCCTTAGAAGAAGGTTCTCAAATGGGGCCAGTTTCAAGTGAAACACAATTACAGTCAAATCTTGATTATGTTGAAATTGGTAAAAAAGAAGCCAAGCTTGCCTACGGAGGAAGTCCTATGAATATGAAAACACCAGGTCATTATATGGAACCAACTCTTTTCATTGATGGTGATAATAAAACAACTATTAATCAAGAGGAAATGTTTGGCCCAATAGCTTGTGTTATTCCTGTAAAATCTTATGAAGAAGGACTTGAAGTTGCAAATGACACAATATTTGGTCTATCTAGTGGCATCATTACTAAATCTCTTAGTAAGGCATCTGACTTTAAGAAGAATATCAAAACTGGGGTAACTACTGTTAATCTTCCTACAGCCGGATTGGATTATCATGTACCTTTTGGTGGGAGGAAAGCTTCTTCTTTCGGTCCAAGAGAACAAGGAACTTATGCACATGAATTTTTTACTCATGTGAAGACGACTTACGTTAGCCCTGGCAAGATCTAGTGAACTACAAAATAGATAATTTACAATATTGCAATTGGTCTAAAGAAATATTTGAAATTAATCATGAAGCAAAACTTGACGCTGTTCATGCAACTATTTGTTATCATGAAGATTTTGATGAATTACAAATTAACATTGAGCAATGGAAAAAATACTTTGAAGATTATTCTTCTTTAATATTTCAGGGTTTTAACTCTCAAGATATAGAAAAAGCCAAACAAGAAAATAAAACTGCAGTTTTTTTTGGATTACAAAATTGCTCTCCAATTGAAGATAATATCGACTATGTCGAAATTTTAAAAAAACAAGGTGTTCTTTTTATGCAACTTACTTATAACAATCAATCTCTTCTAGCAACTGGTTGTTATGAAAAAAAAGATACTGGTATTACTAGAATGGGGAGAGAGGTTATAAAAGAAATGAATCGGGTTGGAATGATTGTTGACATGTCTCACTCAGCAGAATTATCAACTCTTGAAGCCATAGAAATATCCCAAGAACCAATTGTTGTTAGCCATGCAAACCCATCTTTTTGGCATCAAGGATTAAGAAATAAATCTGATACCGTTATAAAAGAGTTAAATAATTCTGGGGGTATGATTGGTTTTTCTATTTATCCTCATCACCTCAAAGGTGCAGAAAATTGTAGCGTAGAGTCATTTTGTGAAATGATTGCAAAAACAACAGATCTTATTAGTACTAAACAAATGGGAATTGGCTCAGATCTTTGTATTAGACACCCAGACACTGTTGTTGAATGGATGAGAAACGGCACATGGACGAAAACTAAGGATTTTGGAGAAGGAAGTGCTGATAATGCTGGTTTTCCACCTCAACCGTCATGGTTTGAAGACGCTAGAGGATTTCATAATTTAGATCAAGGATTAGAAAAAGTTGGATTTAACGAGATAGAAAGAAACAATATTCTTGGCAATAATTGGTATAATTTTTATAAAAAGTTTGATCAATGAAAACAGCAATAAAAAACAAACAGTTTGTTGAATTAAGACCAGCTTCGGAGATCATGAGGCTTTCTAGACTAGGGTCTTTTCATCAATCTAAGTTATCTTTTTTAAGAAGTTTTATACGTGAATTTAAAGATTGGGAATTTAAAACAGAGTATTTTAATCTAGACAGTAGTGGATACGGAGAGATTGTTTACTCCCTAAATTTTAAAGAAAAAAGTTACTCTTTAATCTGTTTTGCAAATCATCTTGATGCTTCTGAGAGATCAGATCGTGTAATAGCTACTAAATGGGATTCCTCATTTGTTTTATTTGATGGAATTCCTAAACAAGAAGATATTCAAAGATTAAAAAATAATGTTCCTCTTCAAGAACAAGGTAGAACTACATATAAAGAATTAGCTTTATCGAGGGCAAATAAGTCTGTGAGAACTTTTGAGCACGTTGTTAATTCATTAGCAGAGGGGAAACAACCTGATAAACAATTTCTATCTAAGGTTGGTTATCTCTACCGAACAACTGCTGTTTATGGGTCTGGAAAATTTGGGTTAGCTGATCGATTTAGAGTATCTGATAGACCTGAGCTCAAAGGGCCATTTCGTTTAGAGATGATGTTAGTTTACTTTGTAAGAAAGTTTACAATTGATCAGGTCAATCATACTGCTAAAGCTAAAAACCCTTCAACTGCTGTTCAATTAGACGATGACATAGCAAGAAATCTCGGTATAGGAAATTCAACAGGCCTTGGTATGGCTCCCTTTATAGTAAATCATCCCACTCTTCTTCATCAGTGGATTTCAGCAAGAGAAAGAGCACTACAAATAATAAGATCTATTCATAAAGTATCCAATGAAGATATTGGTGTATTTCAAAAGTACCTTGATCAGTCAATGAATAATATGGAAACTTGGGTAACGGATAGTGAATTTCAAACAAAAAAAAATAATAGCCTAAAAAAAGACTTAAAAAATTTTAAAGCTTACTTTAATGATTTAACAGTTAGAGATTTTTTTTGGAATGAAGTGTATTTATGGGTCTCAGACAACATGGAAGATGAGGGAATAGAATTTATTGTTTCTTTAATGATGGAGCCTTATGGAGAATTAGTAGAGCCTCTATGTCATGACATGAGTATTGATGAAGACCAGTATTTTACAATCGAGGGTTCTAGGCCAACTAAAGACATCAAAAAAATTATTGAAAATTACTATCAATGGTTAATTCCTGTCAATTTTGAAGAAAAAGAGAATATTACAAATTTTTGGTATTATTCAAAAAACAAACAAGAACCAAGACTTTCTAATAGATTTGAAGAAGATGGTTCTGAAAATGAGTTACCCCTAGCTATTGCTAGAGATATCAAAAAACTCTATCTAGAAATTTCAAAATTTCAATCAAACGCAACAATTGCTGAATTTTTGTTATCTAACCAAGAGCTTAGATATGTTGTTCGAAGAGTACTAATATGTGAAAAATTCCCCTATTCTGAAATCCAGGATAATACTACCGCCGATACTATTATTCCAATTGATATGCTAAGATTAAAATTATCTTACTTTGGTGCTGTTCGATTTGATCCTCGTTCTGATCTTTGGTTACGAATAACAATGTATCAAGGAGCGCCCCTACCTCATGAAATGAAGTTTTCTGATGATAGTTGGGCTTATAGATCTTTAAATTAAAATGGAGTCTTATTATGAAATTGAAACAACCTGCAAGCGAGCTGCTCGTGCTAGCGGTTTTAGTTGGGGGGTTGCTGAAGAGATTGGTAAAGCCGTTCGATCTTTAGAGATGATTGGTCTTCCAGGTATAAAAACCTTTCATGACTATCTTGCATATTCTAAAAAAAATAAATTAGAAAATTTATCTTTAATCAATTCTGGTGAAAATAAATCTGAAAATATTTTTTGTCCCATCAAGACTTCTGTTGCAATTTTAGATGACTGTAAAAAATTATTTCTAAAAAATAAAGATATTCGATTTTCCAAAATAGCATACCCATTACTTTTAATTCCTACACTTAATAGGGTTTCCAATATAATTGGTCAAAAAATACAATTATCATTTGACGAAATAAATATAGTTTTAAACTATAATCAATCTGTTGTAATTAATACTCAAGGACCTTTTCCTAGCTTAGTTGACTCAATTTCCATCAAATCCATTGACGGTCAACCTTCTTATGAAAAAAATCAATATAATGATTTATACAAACTGTCTTTAGAAACTTTCGTAGAAGAATCAGAAGGAAAGCTAAGCGGAGCTGGAGCTGGATTAACAGATAATGATTAATTATATTTTTTAATATTTTTAACTTATACAAGTTCTAATGGAAATTTTGATAATTGTTTAATACCTGAATTTGTTATTAAAAATTGATCTTCTAGCTTAACGCCTTCTATCCCTCCAACTTCTCCTATATAAGTTTCAATACAAATGGTCATATTCTCTTTAAATATTTCTTTAGAATTTTGATTTAAATTATTTTTATGATACTTAACAAATGGCCATTCATCGCACATTCCAATTCCATGAATAATGCAAGGGTAGTGATTATTGAAATATTTTTCAGGCAATTTCCAAGCTTTTTCCGCAAATTCAAAAAAACTTAACCCTGGCTGTATTAGATCTTTATTAAAATCAATATTTTCTTTTGCTAATTTATATAAATCTTTTTGTGCTTCTGAAAAAATACCTCCTTCAACAAAAGTTCTAGATATATCTGCGCAATAGCCATAAGGACCTATCATATCAGTGTCAAAAGCTACAAGATCTCCTCGCTCTATAACTCTATTACTGCATTCTTGAAGCCATGGGTTTGTTCTTGGTCCTGAATTGAGCAATCTAGTTTCAAACCACTCTCCACCTTTTTCAATATTTACTTTATGAAGAAAAGACCAAATTTCTTCTTCGGTCATACCGGCTGTAAGATTTTCTTTCATTGCAAACATTCCAAGTTCGGCAACTTTAATTGCTGCCTTCATACACCAAATTTCATCTTCTGATTTTATAACTCTTGCAAGTTCTAATAGATTTTGTGCATTGCTTATATTAAGTCCAAATTGGTTTGAGAGGTACTGGATTCCTATCGGCTCACTAACATCAATAGCTAAATTGAAATTATCGGGCGAATATTTTTTAACTAACGAACTGATACTATCTGCCCAAACCTTGGCTTGTTTTTCATAATTATTACCATTTGAAAAAAAATCCCAAGTTTCTGTTTCTCTAATTTCGTCTATAGTAATCATTCCCTCTGAGAGATGTTCTGATTTTGGGTAGTCAAATAATATTACAGGTCCATCTTGGGGTATAAAAACATATCTTGATTTATTATGCATAGTAAACAAACTCATATTTCTAGTATCAGTCGCATATCTAATATTTATTGGATCAAATAGTATACAAGCTCCTATATTATTTAATGTAAGCTGGTCTCTTACTCTATTTAATCTGTAAAGTCTCAATCTATCAAAATTAATTTTTTCTTCAAAAAAATGAGGTTTTAAATTTTTTGATAACTGTAAATCACTTTCCTGACTTGAGAAACCAGGGGCAATTTTCCTATCTAGAAACTTGCTTTTAAATCTGCTCATTATATTAAAAGTTTATTCGAAAATTATAAATTTTTAAATGAGATTTGAATAGATTATCTGATTGAAAAATGTTTAATTGTCAAAGAAAAATGACTAAACAGTTCTCTATATCTAAATCGGCAAGACTGAGATCTACTCCTTTTACGGATCTAATTGAGGAGCAAGGAGTCAAAAGTTATACTGTTTATAATCACATGCTTTTGCCAACTGTCTTTGAAGGCATTGAAGATGATTGCGAACATCTAAAGAATTTTGTTCAACTTTGGGATGTTTCTGTTGAAAGACAAATAGAAATTTCTGGTCCAGACTCTTCAAAATTAGTTCAGATGATGACTTGTAGAAATCTTTCAAAAGCAATAGAAGGTACATGTTACTATGCACCAATTATTGATGAAAAAGGTTTTATTATAAATGACCCTCTAATTATGCTTGTAGATAAAAATTCATGGTGGATTTCTATTGCTGACTCAGATGTTCTTTTATATGCAAAGGGATTGGCTACTGGTTTGAATTTAGAAGTAATAATTAATGAACCAAATATTAATCCTCTTGCCGTTCAGGGGCCAAAATCTTTTGAATTAATGGAAAAAATTTTTGGTCCAACAATTTTAGATTTAAAATTTTTTAGATTTAACAAATTTGTTTTTGATGGTCATTCTTTTTTGATTTCAAGATCAGGATGGTCTAAACAAGGTGGTTTTGAAATCTATGTGAATGATAATGAAAAAGGACGTAAACTTTATAGAGAGCTAATGAATCAAGGAAAAAATTTAAATGTTAGAGCTGGATGTCCTAATTTAATTGAGAGAATTGAAGGTGGTTTATTATCTTATGGTAATGATATGACGATTGAAGATAATATTTTAGAATGTGGTCTAGATGATTTTGTGTCATTTAGCGATGAAATTGAATATTTAGCTAAAGATCACTTAATAAATCTTGCTTCCAAAGGAATTAAACAAAGTCTTACTGGTATAAAAATTTATAGTGAATATTTTTCTTTAAATCATCATTTGCCTATTTTTTTTGATGGTGAAAAAATTGGCGAACTTAGATCATTAGTATATTCTCCTAAATTTAAATGTTGTTTAGGTATTACAATGATCAATAAAGAATTCCAATCTAAAAAAGGAATTCAAGATCTAGTCATAGATAACTCTACTTATAAGGTAGAAATATCTTCTTTACCTTTTAGCCAATAATTCTTATTGCAAAGATAATTTAAAGTATTATTTATGCCTTAATGTTTAAAACAGTATTAAATTCATGGTCTCTATTTTTTGGTCTGTCTTTTATTATGATGGCTAATGGTCTACAAGGCACTCTTTTAGGAGTCAATGCTGTAGAATATGAATTTAATGTAATTGCTACAGGTCTAATATTTACAGGATATTTTGTTGGATATTTAGTTGGTTCTATGATGATGCCAAATCTTATTAATGGAGTTGGTCATATAAGAATCTTTGCCGCTTTTGCTTCCTTGGCCTCACTGGCGATCCTCCTCCATTGGTTGTTTATAAACCCTTATGCTTGGGCAATAATTAGATTAATCACAGGTTTCTCAATGGCTGGAATTTATGTAGTTTGTGAAAGTTGGCTGAATGATCGAGCTGACAATAATACACGCGGTCAGCTTTTATCTTTTTATTTTTTTATTTTATATTTATCACAAGGTATTGGTTTCTTTTTAATTAATATGTCTCCAACTCTTAACGCTCATCTTTATATTTTAGCTTCAGTTTTAATTTCTTTAGGTCTTGTTCCTATTTTAATGACCCGTAAACCAGCTCCCGACTTTAGTGTACCTAAAAGAATTTCACTGAAGAAGGTTTATGAAAAATCACCATTGGCTTTTATTGGAGGTTTAATCATGGGGACTATTTTTGGGACAATGTTTGGACTTTTGTCTGTTTTTGCAGCTAAAATTAATTTAACAATCTTTGAAATTTCAATTTTAATTTCAGCAAATAACCTAGCAGGGGCTTTATCCCAGTACCCAGTAGGCTGGATTTCTGACAGAATAGATCGAAGACACCTTATTACTTATCTTAGCATAGGTTCTTTAATAAGTGTTCTTCTCGTGTTTTCTTTGGGTCATCTATCTTTTTGGCTATTGGTTACATTTGTTTCTTTGCATGCCGCTATAGCCTTTCCTATCTACTCAATTTCTATAGCACATATGAATGATTTTATGGAAAAAGATGAGATGGTATCTGCTAGCGCAACCATAACAGTTATTAACGGAATTGGTGCCTCATGTGGTCCTTTATTAGCTTCATTCTTCATGTATTTGTTTGGACCTTATGGTTTTATAATTTTTTTAATTGTTATTTACACTGTACTGATTCCTTTTTGCTTATACAGAGTTAAGCTTGGACGAGAGAGGGAGTTTGTTGATGAAAATAGACCGACAATCATTGTACCGAGAACAGCCTCTGTTATGGGTGTACAAATGGCAACTGATGAGTCTATAATGAGATCTGAAGAAGATGACACCTGAAGAAAAGATAAAAAGTTTAAATATAAATCTAGATTCAGTTACAAAGCCTATTGGAAGTTATATTCCATGTTTAATTGTAGACAACTTTGCATATATTTCTGGCCAAGGGCCTAAAATGGAAGATGGTTCTTTTGCTACAGGAGTTGTTGGAAAAGATATTGACGTGAATACTGCGCAAGATCATGCAAAAAGATGTGGGCTTGCAATTTTATCAGCACTTAGAAGCGAGATTGGTTCCTTAGACAAAGTTGAACAAGTAGTTAAGTTAAATGGATTTGTTTGTTGTCATTCAGAGTTTTACGATCAACCAAAAGTCATTAATGGCTGCTCAGACCTTATGTTAGAGATATTCGGTAGCAAAGGGGTTCATGCCAGAGCAGCAGTTGGAGTCATATCTCTTCCAGCTAATATTTCTGTGGAAATAGAGGCTATATTTAAGATCAAATAATTTGAATTGACTTTAATTCTATTTTAGAAAAAAATAAATCTCGAAAAACATATGAGGTGCTCGGTATGCAAATATCAGTCGAAGATAATTATCTAATTAATGTTACTCACGAAGATCAACAATTTAAACTGCATCCTGTCTGGCTAAGAGAAAGAGTGAAAGGAGAACAATTTGTTGATAATGATTCTCATCAAAGACTTTATGAGCCTTCCTCTATAAATATTGATTTAAAAATTCAGTCTGCAAAAATTGAAAATGATATTCTCGATGTAGAGTTTGATGATGGAGTTGTCACTAAATATCATGTTAATGATTTATATTTTGAAATTGATAGAGCAAGTTTAAAAAAAGGACCTCTACCTAATAAAGTTTTATGGGATTCTAAATTAAATGGTATTCCTAAAATAAATTTTGAAAAAAATATGAGTGAAAAGCAATCCATGCTTGATTTATTAAATCAATTTTATACTTACGGTTTTGTTATCATCAAAAATGTACCTACTACTGATCAATACTTATTAGAATTTGTAAATAGTATTGGGCCTGTGCGATCAACAAACTTTGGAATGTATTTTGATGTCATGTCTAAACCAAATCCAAATGATTTAGCTTATAAGCCTATAGCTCTTCCCCCTCATACTGATAACCCTTATAGAATGCCTGTTCCAGGAATTCAGTTTCTTCATTGTTTAAAAAACGAAGTTAGTGGAGGTTTTTCAACGCTAGTTGATGGTTTTTCAGTTGCGGATTACTTAAGAAATCATGATTTAGAAGCTTTTAATGCCCTAACTACAACTAAAGTGAGATTTGAATTTAAAGATAGCTCTATTATTTTACAAAATTGGGGAGAGTTAATTGAATTAGATGAGGATAATGATTTAAAGCAAGTAAGATATAGCACAAGAGTCGAGTATGTTCCTCCTATGGATCAAACAAGATTAGACTCCTTTTATAGGGCCAGAAAAATACTTTCTGATCTTTACACCTCATCTGATTTTGAGTTAAAATTTAGATTAGAGCAAGGTGATATTATGATGTTCGATAATCACCGATTGCTTCATGGAAGAACTTCTTATGATTCAAATGAGGGTCTAAGGCACCTTCAAGGATGTTACTTAGATTTTGACTCAACTGATGGGAAGTTTAGGCACTTAAAAAGAATTTTTAAATAATTAATTCTATTCTTTACTATGAGCTCCTTAACAATTGATCAAATTGAGGTATTTGCATGTAAAACTGATGCTCCTCAAATTACTTGGGCTAAAGATATGACTCCGATGTATGAAGCAAATGTCATTGTAAGGATTATAACTCAAAATGGACTTGAAGGGGTTGGGGGCGTATTAGTTCCTACTGAGCATAGCTATGATCATAGTTTAGCTGAAGCTATGAAAAACCTTTTTCCAGAAGTACTCTCAAAGTCGATTAACGATAGAGAAAAACTTACAAAACATATGTTAACTAGATGTGTGGGATTAAATCCAAATGCAGTAAGTCCTATAGATATTGCAATGTGGGATTGTTACGCTAAATCAGAAAATTTACCACTTTATAAGGTTCTAGGAGCTAAAAGAAACTCTATGAAATCTTACGCCTCAACTCCTTTGTTTGAAAAAATTTCTGAGTATTTAGATTTTGTTAATGATTTATCTAGTCAAGGATTTCAGACTATTAAATTTCATACTTGGTGTGATGTTGAGTTTGACACAAGATTGGTAAAAGAAGTTTGCAATACTTTTCCAAATCTAAAATACATGATTGATTGTGAGCAACGTTACAGTAGAGATGATTCCCTTAGACTAGGGAAGATACTAGATGAATTAAATTTTGTATGGTTTGAGGCTCCTTTTGTAGATACAGATTTTGAAAGCTATAAATGGCTTAGAAAAAATATTAATACTCCGGTTATTTGTGCTGGAAATACAATTTTAGATAAAAATTTGCTTCAGAAAACAATCGATGAAGAGGTATATGATCATATGAGAATTGATGCAACTTATGTAGGCGGAACCACAATCACAAGAGAAATCATGCAAATGGCTTCAAGAAAAAATATGAATGTTGAACTTCAATCATGGGCTTTTCCTTTAGGCCAAGCCGCTAATCTTCATATAATGCTAAGTAATAGTAATTGTGAATATTTTGAGCAAGTGGTCCCTTTTAAAGACCATGAACATGGATCAATAGATTTTATTAGAACAGATATCAATGGACTGGTATCTCCCACTAATAAAAATGGCCTAGGTATTGATATTAATTGGCCACAAATAGAGAAAGACTTCTATTTACATATAAAATTAGATAAAAAAGGATTAAGTAGAAGAACTAAATAAAGATCTAAAATTAAATAATTAAGTAAATAGATAAGAGTGCTTAATTTAGTAATATTTAAAAGAATAACATTTTTTCTATTACTGATTTTTTGCTCAAGTAACATTATGGCAAAAAATATTTATAATTTTAAAATCGATGATATTGATGGAAATCCTATAGATCTTTCCGAGTTTAAGGGCTCCCCTATTCTGCTAATTAATACTGCCTCTAAATGTGGTTTTACAGGCCAATATCAAAACTTAGCGAATTTATTTTTAGAATATAAGGATAAGGGTTTAATTATTATAGCAACTCCTTCTGATAGTTTTAATCAAGAATTTTCAGATCAAGAAGAGATAAAAGAATTTTGTTTAGTAAATTATCAGACAAAATTTTTAATTACGGAGCTTATTAAAGTTATAGGAGAAGACGCCCATCCAATTTATCAATGGATTAAAGAAGACTATAAAAAATCTCCAAAATGGAATTTTTATAAATTCTTATTCAACACAAAAGGTGAATTAGTAGATGGCTGGTCATCAATGACAAAACCTGATAGTGAGAAAATTATTAGTAAAATTGAAAAATTGATCTAATTGCTGATTGATATCTCTAGGGCGAATTAACACCCTAGATATAAAATAATATTTTATTTAAATTCTGGATAAGCTTCTGTTGTAAGCTCAGCAGAGTCCATTCCTATAGCTTCATCTTCTTCGGATATTCTTAAGCCAACTGTGCCTTTAAGAATTAAAAAGAAAATGGCACTTAATGGAACAACTAGAATTCCTGCTGCAAGGACACCAACTAATTGAGTAACAATGCTACCGCCTCCAAATATACCTACTGCAAGAGTACCCCATATTCCTGCTATCAAGTGAGCAGGTATTGCGCCGACAACATCATCAATTTTAAATTTATCCATTAAAGGGATTGCAAATGTTGATAATGCACCTCCAACTCCACCAATTATCATTGATACGAAATGATTTTGAAGATCAGGACCAGCAGTTATAGCAACAAGTCCAGCAATTGCTCCATTTAAAGCAATAGTTAAATCAATCTTTTTAAACATTATTTGAGATAAAATTATTGCAACAACTACTCCACCACACGCTGCAATATTTGTATTTACTACAACTATAGAGATTGCTAACACATCAAGAGCACTACCCATGGCAAGTTGAGATCCGCCATTAAAGCCAAACCATCCAAACCATAGAATAAATGTTCCAAGTGTTGCTAAAGGCATATTTGCTCCAGCTATAGGATTAACTTTACCGTCTAAACTATATTTACCTTTTCTAGCACCTAGGATTAAACAACCTGTAAGAGCTGCCCAACCACCAACTGAATGAACGATCGTACTACCAGCAAAATCTGAAAAACCCATTTCTGCTAACCAGCCCCCACCCCAAGTCCAAGAACCAAAAATAGGATAAATGATTCCTGTCATAATTCCTGCAAAAATCATAAAAGGCCATACTTTAATTCTTTCTGCACAAGCACCTGAAACAATAGATATAGCAGTAGCACAAAATACCATTTGAAAGAACCAATCTGAAGGAGCTGAATATCCTGTGCCTGCTATTAATTCTACATTTTCAGCACCGTTAAGAAGAGCTAGTTCTTCTGAAGTAGGGCTATAAAAAACACCATTGAATGAACCTATATAGCTACCTACATCAACATACATAAGTGAGTAACCAACAAAATAAAACATGATTCCTGCTATTGAATATAAAGCTATATTCTTTAAAAGAATTGCAGACGTATTTTTCTTTCTAACAAATCCTGCTTCAAGCATTGCAAAACCTAGTGCCATAAACATCACTAAAATTCCACAAAATATAAAAAAAAAGGTGTTAAGTATATATGCCACTTCTGGCTCGATTGCCGCGTAACTAACATTAGTTACAGATAAAGCACAAGTAAAAATTAATATAAATTTCATTTTAAAATATTCTCCTTAGCTAATTGCTTCTGCTCCACGTTCTCCAGTTCTAATACGAATAACATCGGAGACATCAGTAATAAATATTTTACCATCACCTATTTTTCCAGATTTTACTGCTTCAGTAATGGTAGAAATTGCTTGTTCTAGATTGCTCTTTTCAACAAGAATTTCAGCTCGACATTTGGGTAAAAAATGAACTTCATATTCTGCTCCACGATACATTTCAGTATGTCCTAATTGACGTCCATATCCTTTAGCTTCTGTAAGTGTTAGCCCATGAATATTTATTTTGTTAAGGGCTTTTCTTAAAGCTTCAACTCTGTCGGGTTTAATAATTGCTGTTATTAATTTCATTATTACCTCTTTAATGTTATTTAAATATTAAATATCATTTAAAGAAATTACAAAAATGCTAATTAGTTTTAATAACTATGCAGAAAAAGAATACTCAGGTAAAAATAATTATAAGAGCGTTTTATTTAGCTTTTTATTTTATACCCTTTCGAAAACATAATTGTAATAGCAGTTATTGATAGAATAAGAATCGAAAATATGACCAATAAGCTAATATATATATTAACGTCTGATTGACCGTAAAAAGACCATCTATATCCACTTACTAGATACAAAACAGGGTTAAAATAAGACAAATTTTGCCAAAATTCTGGAAGCCATGAGATAGAATAAAAAGATCCTCCTAAAAAAACCAATGGAGTAACAACAATTGTTGGCACTAAACTCATTTGTTCCCAATTTGAAGCCCAAGATCCAATTAAAAAGCCAACTATGCTAAAAGTAAGAGAAGTTAATAGTAACATTGAATACATCAAATATGGATGAGTAAGATCTAAAGGAACAAAAAGATGTGCTGTAGCAAAGATTAGTAATCCTAAAATTATTGATTTTGTGGTAGCCGCACCCACGTAACCTAATATAATTTCTATCGGAGATAAAGGAGCTGCATAAATTTCATTTATAGTTCCTAAAAACTTAGGAAAGAAAATACCTGATGATGCATTTGATATGCTTTGAGTTAATACAGTAAGCATAATTAACCCAGGAACAATATATGAACCATAAGATATACCCTCTACTTCAGAGATTCTTGAACTAATTGCGGTTCCAAAAACCGCAAAATAAAGTGAAGTTGTAATTACAGGTGATAATATACTCTGAATAATTGTTCTTTTCATTCTATCCATTTCATGTAAATAAATTGCCCAAACTCCTATCCAGTTCATTTATCTTCCTCCACTAATTTTATAAATATTTTTTCTAAAGAAGTTTGATTGGATTTTAAATCTTTTAATTTCAGTCCTGCGTCTTTAATGCATTGTAGTAAATTTGTTATACCTGTGCTTTCTGCTTTTGTGTCATAAGTGTAACAAAGTGATTTAGTATTCTTGCCTATCAATAGGTTAAATTGATCTAAAGACTTAGGAATATATTTTATATTATCATGTAACTCTATGTCTAAAGTTTTATGACCCATTTTTTTTATTAAATCTTTTTTATTGTCTGTAAGAATAATTTCTCCATTATTAATTACTGAAACTCTATCTGCGATTGCTTCAGCTTCATCAATATAATGTGTAGTTAAGATAATAGTAACCCCTTCATTTTGTAAATTTTTAACTATTCTCCACATATCTTGCCTTAAATTAATATCAACCCCAGCTGTAGGCTCATCGAGAAATAACACTCTAGGTTCATGAGATAATGCCTTGGCTATTAAAGCCCTTCTTTTCATTCCGCCTGAAAGTTCTCTTAATCTATTATCTTTTTTATCCCATAATGATAAATCCTTTAGAATTTTTTCTATATGTAATGAGTTTCTTTTTTTTCCATACAAACCTCTACTAAAAGAAACATTATTAAATACTGTTTCAAAAGCTTCTAGAGCACCATCCTGGGGAACCAACCCTATAATAGATTTTGTTTTCTTTGGTTCTTTTAAAACACTATAGCCATCAACAGTTATTGATCCTTTTGAAGGAATTACTATTCCACAAACTGTATTTATCAAGGTAGTTTTTCCAGCCCCATTTGGACCTAAAAGAGCAATGATTTCACCTTTTTTTATATCAAGACTAACATTTTTTAAAGCTTGGAAGTTATCTTGATAGGTTTTTGAAATATTATTTATGGATATAATATTATTATTTGAGTTCATTTTTGGTGATAATATATGAAATGTCTAAAAATACTATTGGTCACTTTTCCCATACTTACTTCTTTCAACTAAATAAATTCCTAATAAAACCGCAATTAGTGATAAAACAATTTTATAAGTTATAATTTCATCTAAAAATAAATAACCAAATAAAAGTCCAAAAATAGGTATCAGATATGCTACTTGAGATTGAAAAACTAAGCCATTTTTTTTTAAAACATAAAATCTGAGTAACCAAGCAAAAGCGGTTGGAACAAAACCTAAATACACTAATGAAATTGTGGAATTAAAATCTGGATTTAAATTCCATGGTTTTTCAATAATACAAGTAATTGGTAGTAAGAATATAAAACCCCATATTAAAATAGATGTTGTTACATCTTCATTTTTTTTATTTGAAAGTTTTAAAGTTAGTAGACCCCCCAAAACATAACACAAAGGACCTAGAATAATAATTATTGCTGAGAAAATATTTGAATTATTAATTAACAAATTATCTGAGAAAAGATAAACAATTCCAGCAAAACCTATAAATATTCCAGCAGAATTTAAATAAGAATTTTTTTCATTTTTTGTATAAAAATGACCAAGAACAGTAGCAAAAATTGGAGCAGTTGACATCAAAATTGCAGCTGTATTACTTTGAACTTTAAAAATTCCATATGAAATAAAAAAAAATGGTAAAGCTAAGTTTATTAAGCCAATTGCAGCAAGTAATTTCCATTCTTTGCCAATAAAACTTATTGAAATTTTTTTAACATAACAATAAGGAATTAAAAGAAGGCCTGCAAAAAAAACTCTTCCTAGGGCAATGGTTAAGGGCGTATAAGATAAAGAAGCTATTTTAATATTAAAAAATGCTGACCCCCAAATTATTGCTAAGAAAATAAGCAAAAAAAAATCAAATATTGATGCTTTTTTCAATCTTCGACCTTGAAATGTATTCTTTTATTTTGCTTACCCTTACTTTCAAATTTAATAAATTTAAATTTTTTAATTTCTTTAGTGGTTTTAACGTGAGTGCCTCCACAAGGTTGCAAATCTATTTCACCAATTTTAACTAATCTAATTTTGCCAGAAACATTAGGGGGTTGAACTGATAAAGTTCTGACTAAGCTGGGATTGGCATCTAGTTCTTGTTTTGTTATCCATTGATAAGAAACCATGTGATCTTCTTCAATTAATTTGTTTATCTGACTTTCTAAAATTTGAACATCATATTTATTTTCACCTAAATCAAAATCTATACGACTTTTTTCATAACCAATTTGCCCTCCAGTTACATAAAATGGTAAAACGGAACATAGTAAGTGCATTGTTGTATGCATACGCATATGTCGATGACGTTTTTCCCATAATATTTTTGCAGAAATTAAAGTTCCTTCAGATATATTTACTTCTTGATCAACTATATGAGCAAATAAACCTTCTTCTTTGACAGTATCAATTACATTTAGTTTTTTATTTTCAATAGTTATTGTTCCTTGATCTCCAGGTTGTCCGCCACTTCTTGCATAAAAGAAAGTTTCTTTTAAGAAAATTTTATTTTCTATTGTCTTAATAATGGAAGTTTGAAATTCTTTTTTATAATTATCTTCAAGATAAAGCATCGATCAGGATTCTAAACTTTGATGATATTCTATGCAAGCAGTGATGCCGCCTTTTGTGTCGCTTTGATTTTGACATTTTTTGATTAACTTCTGTTCTTCAAATGTAGAAATAGTAAATAAACCAAATCCTAAAACACCAAATACTAGAATTGCATAAATTATTTTTCTTAACATATTTAATTTTGAAAATTTACTATATCTTCATTAACTTTAATATCAGATCTTTTGATTTGCTTTACAAGTTCAATACCTTCTAATGTTGTACATCTAGACATAGCAACATATAGCTGACCTTCTGCAAAGGCACCACGACTGATATCAATAATTACTTTATTAAATGTTTGCCCCTGACTTTTATGAATTGTAATTGCCCAAGCTAAACGCATTGGATATTGTTTAAAGGAACCTACTATTTCTTCATTTATTTCATCATTATTATCATCATAGCGGTATTGAATACGGTCCCATTTTTCTTTTCTAACCTCATATATTTTTCCATTAATAAATACTTTTATTATTTTTTCAGCTATTGAATAAATTTTTCCAATAGATCCATTAACCCATCTTTTCTCTGGATCATTTTTTATCATTAAAACTTGTGCCCCTTTTTTTAATCTAAGAATTTCATCAGTTGGAAAAATTTCTTTATTAAAATTTCCGTTTACCTGAGATTTAAATTCAAATTCTTCTCCCGATACTAGATCAAGATAATCTTGATTAAATTTATTTGCTTGGGCATTAGTAGTTGTAAGAATTATTTTACCTTCTTCCATTTTTATTCTATTGGTAACTGATTGATTCAAATCTTCTAATTGAGAATTAGAAATTGATCCATTTCTTATCCCATTAAGAAGTTCAATAAAATAATCGTCTTTTTGTCTATAAATATGCTGAAGTTCAATTTTATTAAAATGACAGTCTAAAAAAATATTTGAGTTAAAAAAGAAAATTCCTTTTGGATAAAGTCTTTGTAAGATATCAGCTTCATCAAAATTAATAACTGGAGGTAATTGATACAAATCACCAAAAACAACTAGCTGGACGCCTCCAAAAGGTTTTGTTAATTTTTTTCTATGAACTCTTAAACTATAGTCAATTGCATCAAGCACATCGGCCCTAACCATAGAGATTTCATCAATAATTAGTACTTCTAGATTTAAAAGGATTTCCTCATCCCAAACTTTTCTAATATGTTTTGTTTGAATCACCTTAGGCGGCAATCGAAAAAATGAATGAATAGTTTGTCCTTTAATTCTTATTGCTGCGACGCCTGTGGGAGCCAAAACTGCAACTTTTTTTTTAGTTATAGAACGAAAGTATGACAGAAGTGTTGATTTGCCACTCCCAGCTTTTCCAGTAATGTAAAAGTTGTCATTGGAACTCTCAATTTGTGATGCAATATCATCAAATTCTTTGCTTAATTCGAAGTTAACAGGTAATAAATTTGATGGTTTTGATCTCAAGTTCCTTAATATACACTCATAAATGTTTAAGTAAAAAAAATATTGTTGAAGTAAAAAAATTTAATAATAGGATTTCGTCTAGAATTAAAAGGAAAACAATGAAACCAAATAACTTAGAGTCTCTTTGGATGCCATTCACTCCAAATAAAGCTTTTAAAAAGGATCCGAGAATTATTGTAAGCGCTAAAGGCATGCACTTCACAAGCGATGATGGAAGACTTATTTTGGACGGAACAGCTGGACTTTGGGCTTGTAATGCCTCACATGGGAGAAGTAAAATTACTGAAGCAGTTGCAAGACAGCTAGAGGAACTGGATTATTCACCTCCTTTTCAATTTGGACACCCTAAACAATTTGAATTAGCAAATCGATTAAGTGAAATTTTTCCTGAAGGAATGAATCACGTTTTTTTTTCTAACTCAGGATCAGAGGCGGTTGAAAGTGCCTTAAAGATTGCCCTGGCATATCAAAGAAGTCGAGGTAAAGGTTCCAAAACAAGATTAATTGGATCAGAAAAAGGTTACCACGGAACAAATTTTGCTGGAATATCTGTGGGTGGTATGGTTAAGAATAGAATGTACTATGGTTCTTTATTATCTGGAGTTGACCATATTAGACACACTCACCTACCTGAATTAAATTCTTATTCTAGAGGTCAACCGGAACACGGTGCAGAACTAGCTGAAGATTTAGAACGTTTAGTTCAATTGCATGATGCTTCGACCATTGCTGCAATTATACTTGAGCCAGTCAAGGGATCGAGTGGAGTTTACCCACCACCAAAAGGATACTTAGAAAGAATTAGAGAGATATGCACAAAACACGATATACTTCTTATTTTCGACGAAGTAATTAGTGGCTTCGGTAGGTTAGGAAAA
>PAHR01000009.1 GCA_002705265.1 Pelagibacteraceae bacterium
TATATGGAAGATGTAAAATTGTACTTAGGGTAAAATGAAGTATTTTTTATATTTGGATCATGTATATAAACTTTTGCATTAAATGCTGATGCATAACTTGCAAACATTTTGCCTAATCTACCAAATCCTATAACGCCAATTTTGAGATGGTCTATTTGCCGTCCAACAAATTTTTCACAATCCCAGTTACCTTTCCTGACATCTTTGGAAGAAGTAATTACATCTCTAATACTTAACATCATTAATAAAAAAGCAAGTTCTGCAGTAGATGAAATATTTTTTAACACATCTAAGTCTTTTCTTAAACTTATTACATGAATATTTTTTTTTTTACATAGATCAACATCAATATGAACCAGTCCAGTTGAGGCAGTACAAATTAAGTCCAAATTAGAAAACATTCTTAAAATGTGTTGATCTAATTTTATTTTTGATCTATTTGGATTAGTAAATATTGCAGAAATTTTTGATTTTTCATTTTCACTTATTCTTTTTAATTGATTTAGAGAAGCATCAGGAAAATAATGAACATTATATTTTTTTTTCAACTTAGCCAATAACCCTTTTATGGAGTCTATTTTTGTTATTACTAAAAGAGTTTTTTTTTTATTTAAAGATTTCATTTTTTAAAATTTTTATACCTATTTAATAAATCATTCAATTTTATATACAATTTATAAAAGCTAGGTAAACGATTTTTTTAATTCTCTATCTGATAAAAAAATTATTATGTTAAATTATATTTAATTAATGAATAAAAATTTACATCTATACTTGTAAATTATCCTATACCTTTCCAAGTATTTCCATTATCAGTATACTGGTGTTCTGCAACAAGCATTGGTTCATATAAATAATTCATTTTTTTTTTCACAATCATATTTGCCCAATACCTGTCCTCCTTTTCAGTAAGATTTGGATCAAATGGGTATTTTTTAAGTATCTCTTTCCTGTAAACTGCAAGAGCATTATGAAGAAAATATCTATTTTCTAATTTGGAAAACATATTTGTACTTTTTTTATTAGAAAAATGACTCCATATATATCTTTTTGTAATTTTTTTTCCTCGATAGACAGGAATTTGATCTCCAAATATACAAACATTTTTTTCTAATGATTTTAATATTTGTTCTTCAAAAAATTTTTTTAGTATGCAGTGAGCCGAAATTATCAAAATATTTTTTTTTGAACTTTTTTTAACACCTAAATTAAGAGCTTTTCCAGGACTATAATTGTCGATATTAAATATCTTTATTTTTGTATATTTACTTGAATTGCTATTTAAAAGTGGGTCTTGAGCAAATTGATTTATAATCTCAAGAGTTTTATCAGAAGAGTTATTATCTACGATAATAATTTCTGGTTTAAATAAATGATCTAAAACTGATTGTATTGTATGGCCAATCCATTGTTCTTCGTTTTTAGTTCTTATTATTACGGAAAAGTTATTTAATTTTTTGACCATCTTCCTCTATAATTTTTATTTATGTCTGACTCACATTCCTGGACGTTTAATCCTCTGTCTATGTTCATGTTATGAAAACTATCTCTATAATCACAAATTTTTTTCATATCTTCAGGCAATACTGCAAATTTATTATCTCTACCAGGTAAGTCATTATCAATTGTAAAATGTTTTTCAACAACCATAGCACCTAAGCTTATTGCTGCAATAGCATCATCAATACCATGTAAATGGCCGCTATATCCAATTTTATTATGTAAATTTTTTATTTTTATTAACTTTGGAAAATTTACATTCATTTCTTCTAGTGGATATGAGGACACACAATGCATAAAATATATCTTATTCAAATCTAAATTAGAATTTAGTAAGTTTTCAAATTCTTTCCAAGAACAAGCTCCTACAGATATAAACATTTGATCAAAATTTTCACTGCACTTCTTTATTAATTCCAAATTATAAATCTCATGACTTGGAATTTTTATAGTCTTGAGACCTAATCTTAATAAAAAATCTAAATCTTTAATGTTAAAAATTGAAGTTAAAAATTTTGTTTTTTTTAATTTACAATATTCAATTAATTCGACATGTTTGTCTTCAGATAATTCAGCTTTTTTATAAATGTCGATTCTACCATCATTATTCCAGGGTCCATCTTTTAAATTTTCAACTTTCCAAGTTTGAAATTTGCAAAAATCAACTCCAGAAACAACTGCAGCATCAATCATTTTTTTGGCAAGTTCAACAGACCCCATATGATTCCAGCCAATTTCAGCGATAATTTTACATTTACTCATAAATAATTAATTTATAAAATTTTAAATATTTACTTTTGACATAATTTAGGTTTTTGGCAAGAAATTATATAATATTATTATTAATATTTTGACTTATATTATAAATATAATTAATCAATATCAATATTAAATAAATCTAACAAATCAATAATTTAAATAAATTTTTAAATTTGTTACTGAATGAATTCTAATCAAAAAAAAATTCTAGAAAATATTTTAAAAAATTTAAAAATTAAAAAAGGAAATAACATCTATCTAGGATTAGATTTCTTCAAATTATACGAGCTTTTAGATATAAAAAAAGTTGATCGTTATGAAATTGTAGATCAACTTTTAATGTTTTTTTTATCTTACTTGGGAAAAAAAGGTAATTTAGTAATTCCAGTTTTTAATTTTGATTGTGTAAGAAAAAAAAAATTTGATATCGTAAAAAGTCCAGGACAAAGTGGCTTATTTGGAAATATTTTATTAAAAAAATACTCTAATTTTAGAACTAATCATCCTCTATACTCTTTTTTATGTTTTGGAAATAATTCTAAAAAATACAAAAAAATTATTTATTCTAATGCAACAGCAAAAAATTCTTTATGGAAATATTTTATTGAAGACAAATTTGATCTTGTTACTTTAGGGCACCACTATAGTCGGTCATTAACTCACATACACTATATAGAAAATTTATTGAAAGTAGATTATCGTTTTAATCTTAAATTTTCACTTAATTATACGAACAGAAGAAATAATACGTATAAAAAAAATTATTCATTTTTTGCCAGAAAAAATGAAATCTGTCAGTTTTCAGGTATGACTATGAATTGTAATAAAATTTTTCTAAAACAAAAGATAGCTAAATTTTATAAGTATAAAGACTTTATAACTTTTAAATTAAAGATCAAAGAAGCTTCTGCTCTCTTTTATGAAGATCTTAAAAAAAATTCTGAGGATTTAATCTCTTATATCAGACCCAATAAAAAAAATAAAAATATTTTAGAATCCAATATCACTACACCAAATTTAGAGAGATATTATCAGAATTATAAAAAAATTTAATTTGGGAAAAAAAAAATTCTAATATAAGATATGCTTTAAAAAATTAATTAAAATTAAAATGAAAAACAAGCTAATAGATAAATATGATAAAATTTTTATGAAATCCTTCAAGGTAAAAAAAGAAAAATTAAAAAAACTTAAATATGAGTCAGTTCCTCAGTGGGATTCTGTTGGACACATGTCGATGATTGGATTGCTTGAGGAAGTTTTTAATATAACATTAGAAATGGATGATATTATTGACTTTAGTTCGTATGAGTATGGGAAAAAAATTTTAAAAAAATATAAAATTAAAATTTAGTAAATTGAAAAAAAAAACATTAAATAGTCTTGAATTACTAGATTATCAGCCAAACAGATATCCATTTTTAATGATTGATTATGTGACTAAAGTAATTCCAGGAAAAATGGCAAATGGTTACAAGAATTTTACTAATAACGAGTGGTTTTTTCCAATCCATTTTTCTGGGCATCCAAATGTTCCTGGGGCACTCCAGCTAGAAGCTTTAGCCCAAATGTTGACTATTGCTATTACTACTCTACCTGGCAATAAAGGAAAAGTAACACATGCAATTTCTCATACAGTAAAGTTTAAAAGAGAAATATTACCAGGAGAAAAATTAGAAATAGAAACTAAAGTGCTTTCTTGGAAAAGAGGTCTTTGTAAAGGACTGGGTAAAGGAATTGTTGATGGCGAAATAGCTTGTGAAGCAGAAATGACTATTACAATACCAGAAATTTTAGACCAATATATTCCTAAAAAAAAATAATCACTGTAATGGTAAACGAAAAAACGGATATTCTTATTATAGGAACCGGAGCATCAGGAGCTGCTTCTGCATGGAATTTGAGTAAATTGAATTTAAAAATAACCTGTCTAGAGCAAGGGCCTTTAATTAATAAAAAAAAATACTCATTCAATAGTATCAATAGAGAAATAAATAAATTAAACGATTTCAATCCTGATCCAAACTATAGAAAGTTGCACTCAGATTATCCCATTAATAGTGACAATTCTCCAATTTCAATAGCAAACTATAATGCCGTTGGTGGCTCAACTCTAATTTATTCTGGACATTACCCCAGATTTCACCCTTCAGATTTTTATACAAAAAAAATTGATAATATAGGATCTAATTGGCTATTTAATTATTATGATTTAGAAAAATATTATAACTTAAATGACAAAATGGTTGGTGTTTCAGGCCTCACGGGAGATCCAGCATATCCAAAAATTAAGAATTTACTGCCACCTCTTAATATTGGGTATTCAGGAGAATTATTAGCAAAAGCTTTCAATAAACTTGGTTGGCATTGGTGGCCTTCTTATTCAGCTATAAAAAAATCAAAAAAATTAAAAAAAGGGATCAGACCTACCGCGGTTGAAATGTATTTAAACAAGGCAATCAAAAATGGTGTAATTGTAAAGCCAAACTCCAGAGTTTTAAAGATTAAAGTATCATCAAAAAATATAGCAACAGGTGTTATCTACTTAGAAAAAAATAAAAAAAAAATATTTTTAGAAGCATCAATAATATTATTAGCTGCTAATGGTATTGGAACACCAAGGATTTTATTAAACTCTTCAAGTAAAAGATATCCTAAAGGACTCGCAAATAGTTCAGGCCAATTAGGTAAAAATTTAATGCTACATCCTCTTGGATATATCGAAGGTCACTTCAAAAAATTTTTAGCAACAAATGAAGGGGCTGAAGGCTGCGCACTATACAGTCATGAGTTTTATGAAACTAACAAAAAGAGAGGTTTTAAGAGAGGATATACTATTCAACTTTTAAAATCTACAGGTCCAATAGAGTCTTTTCATTATCTAAAAAAATTTAAGAAAATAAACTTCGGTAATTCTTTTTTTAAAAACTTATTTGATTATTATGGATGCACCATACCTTTAGCAGTAATCTGTGAAGATACAGCTAATAAAAATAATTGTATTCAATTGGATTATAAAAATAAAGATAGTAGTGGAATGCCTGGTATTAAAATTAATTATAAATTGTCTAAAAATACAAAAAAAATGCTTTCTCACGGTATTAAGCAATGTAAAAAATTACTTAAAACAGCTGGTGCAAAAGAGATATTCGCTTTTGGGCCGGTTAGGAATACTGGATGGCATCTTACTGGTACAGCAAAAATGGGAAGATCTAAAAGAAATTCTGTTGTCAATAAATTTGGTCAGTGCCATGATGTTAAAAATTTATTTATTATTGATAGTAGCATCTTTCCCTCATCATCAGGTGTAAATATTGCATCAACTGTCCAGGCTGTATCTTTAATGATATCTGATTATATAAAAAAAAATTTAACAAAATTAAAAAAAAATGAGTTCAAAATTAAGTAAGTATTTATTAATGAAAAAAAATTTAAAATTAATTCTAAACACTATGATTCCGGGTGATAATTATATGCCTTGTTTTACAAAAGCAGTTAAAGTTGAGAAAATTATAAAAAGATTAAATAATGATAAATTTTTAGATAATTTAAAAAAGAGAGAAATAAATTTAAGTAAAAAAAAAAATTGGGATAATTGTGTAAAAATTTTAGGCTCAGACATTATAGAAATCTATTTTACCTCAAATTCAGCTATAAAATCTTTAAAATTAAAGAAAAGAGATGACTTAAAAAATGTAAAAAAAGAAAATATGATTAAATTATTAAAAGAAGTTAAATACAAAAAAAAAATATTTAGAAATTAAATTTTATATGCTCAGAGGTAAAACAGCTTTAATTACAGGTGCTAATGGGGGCATTGGAAAAAAAATAGTAGATTTATTTTTAAAAAATAATGCAAATGTTATTTGCCTTATTAGAAAATCTGATAAAAAATTTAACAATTATATTAAAAGATTACCAAAAAAAGTTACAATAATAGAATCAGACTTAACAGATGAAAACAAGTTAAGGACAAATGTCACAAAAACATTTTCTAAAATTAAAAAATTAGATATTTTAGTTAATAACGCTGGAGTAGCTTCAGGATCAATTATAGAAATGACTTCTCAAAAAAATTTAAAACAAATTTTTGATATTAATTTTTTTTCTCAAATTAGATTAACTCAGTTAGTTTTAAAATATTTAAAAATTTCAAAAAAATCATCAATTATCAACGTTGGATCTGTAACTACAAAGATAGCCGATAGAGGCACTCTTGCTTACGGATGTAGTAAAGTGGCTTTAATGCATGCTACGAAAATTATGGCAAACGAATTTTCTAATTATCAAATTAGAGTAAACGGAATTTGTCCAAATGCTACGAATACAAAAATGTTAAAAAAGATGGATCCAAAATCTAAAGATAAGCTAATTTCAAGATCTTTTATGAAAAAAGTTTGTGAGCCAATAGATGTAGCTAATTTAATACTATATTTGTCGTCAAAAAATTCGGAATATATAAATGGACAAGTAATATTCATGGATGGTGGAATGGAGTGTTAGAAAAAATAAATAAAATCAGAAAATTAAGTCATAAAATTAGAAAAACTATTTTAGATATTAGCTACAATAGTGGTGAACCATCTCATATTGGTGGAGCTTTATCAATGGCTGAGATTTTAGCTGTAATATACTCTAATTTTAATATCAAAGTCTCCAAACCTTTAGATAGATTCATACTAAGCAAAGGCCATGGTTTTCTAGCATTATTATCTGTTTTATATTGCAAAAATTTTGTAAAAAAAAAAGAAGCTTTTGAATTTCAAAAAAATGGAAGTGAGTTTATTGCCCACCCCATAATGAATAAATCATTAGGTGTAGAAACTTCTAATGGTAGTTTAGGGCAAGGTTTGTCATTTGGTGTGGGTTTAGCTATTTCATATAAAAAGAAAAAAAATAATAATTCAATTATAGTTGTTGTTGGAGATGGTGAGTGTTACGAGGGATCTGTTTGGGAAGCAGCAATAACAGCTACAGAAAATAATTTAAATAATTTGTTTATTGTGGTTGATTGTAATGGTCATCAAAATGATGGAGCTATAAATAAGATGATGACTTTTGAAGAAATGAAAAAAAAATGGTTAGGTTTTGGTTGGAATGTTAATGGTTGTGATGGTCATAATATTTCTGCATTAATAAAAGCATTTAAAAAAAGCTCAAAAACTAAACCTACAGCAATAATAGCAAAAACAGTGAAAGGTAAGGGTGTCAGTTTTATGGAAAATAACAATGATTGGCATCATGGAAGATTAACAAAAAATATTTACTTTGAGTCTATAAAATCAATAAAGAAAAATTAGCTTATGAATTTCAATTCAAGAGATGCAAAACAATGGCTTAGGATGGGACCTAGAGCTATGTTTGGTCAATTTATGATGAATATAGCAAAAAAAAATAAAAAATTAATCGTTTTAAGTGCAGACTTAGGAAGATCTTCTGGTCTTGCTAGATTTAAGATAGAATTTCCTCAACAATATATTTCTATAGGTATAAGTGAGCAAAATTTAGTTGGTGTTGCCGCAGGTCTTGCCGACGAGGGATTTAAAGTTTTTGTTACCTCATTTGCTCCTTTTCTTTCAATGAGAGCTAGCGAACAAATAAGAATGAATCTTGGGTACATGAAGCAGAATGTAAATCTTGTTGCTCTAGGCAGTGGTTTATCAATGGGTTTCTTGGGAAATAGTCACTTTGGATTAGAAGATATTGCTATCATGAGAACAATTCCAAATCTAAATATTACATGTCCTGCTGACTGTGCAGAGTTAGGAAAGGTTTTAGACGATTATGCCTCAAATGATAGGGGCCCTAGCTATATAAGATTAACTGGAATACCTGGATCAAAAAATGTGTATGATAAAAATTATGCATATAAATTTGGGAAAAATATTACTATAACTAAAGGGAAGGATATATTGGTCCTTTCCTATGGATCAATATTGGGTCAAATTAAGCAGTCAGTTAAAGACTTGAAGAAGATGAATATTGCTGTTGAGCTTGTAAATGTTGTCTCCTTAAAACCAATAGATGAAAAAGTAATCAGTAAATTGAAAAAATACAGTAAAATTATAACAATTGAGGAACATACATCTGTTGGTGGCTTAGGCAGCGTAATTGCTGAAAAAATTTTAAAAAATAAAATTAAAACAAAATTATTTTCAATTTCATTACCAGATAAATTTGGACCAACAGGAACTTATGATTATCTATTGAGAAATCACGGTTTAGATTCTGATAGTATAACAAAAGAAATAATTAAGCTATTCAAGAAAAAATAAAATTCTAAGATGGGATTATTTAGATCTTTTAAAAAATTCAAAAAGAGAATTGCTATTATCGATCAAGAGTATTTAAATTTATCTTACAAAGAAGTTTTAAAAGAAACAGATAAGTTAAAAAAAAAAATAAAAAATAGGTGTCTCATCTTAATTGTTTCGGAAAATTCTATTGGCTCTTTACTTGCATACATATTTTGTACTCTAAATAATCAAGTAGCAATAATAATAGACTCAAAAACTACCAATTCAAATATTCTAAAAATATTTAAGAATTATCAACCAAACTATGTATTTTTATCAAAAAAAAAAGGAAATATATTCAAAAAAATTTGTTCTGAAAAATATACTTTTTTTGATCAAATTTTATTAAAAAATAAAAAAAGTAGAAAGCAAAAACTTAATAAAAATTTATCTCTTTTGTTATCGACATCAGGATCCATGGGGTCAATTAAATTTGTTAAATTGTCTAAAATCAATCTTAAACATAATACAGACTCTATAATAAAATATTTAAAACTTACAAACAAAGACACCGCTATAACAAATTTACCTATCAGTTATAGCTATATGCTCTCGGTAATTAATACTCATTTGGAAGTTGGGGCATCTGTCATAATTTCTAAATATTCTTTAGTTGAAAAAGAGTTCTGGAAAACTTTAAAAAGTAGCAAGATCACCTCACTTAATGGTGTACCCTATACTTATGAAATACTATTAAAAATTGGATTAAAGAATATTAAAATTGATACATTAAAATATTTAACCCATGCTGGTGGAAAAATTGAGAAAAAAATGTTGAAAAAAATAATAAAATTTTGCGATAAAAATAATTTGAAGTTTTTTTCAATGTATGGACAAACAGAAGCATCTCCAAGAATATCTTATTTAAAACCTGAGTTTTCTGAAAAAAAATTAGGTAGTATAGGTAAAGGAACTCCAGGAAATAAAATCTATTTAGTCGATAACTTAGGAAAAAAAATATTTAAACCTCTAACAGAGGGGGAAATTATTTGTGAAGGTAAAAATGTTTTTATGGGATATTCAAAAAATTATGAGGACCTTATAGAACCCAATAAAGAAAATTATAAGTTAAAAACAGGAGATTTGGGTTTTTTTGATAAAGATGGTTTTTTTTATTTGACGAGTAGAATAAGTAAAATTGCAAAAATATTTGGGAATAGAGTTGATCTTGGTGCATTAGAAAATTTTATGAGTCAAAAAGGTTATAAAATTGCTTGTCTAAGTAACAACAAAAAAATTTTTATATTTGTAGAAAAAAAATATAAAAAGATAAATTTAATTAATGTTATTTCCAAAATTACAAACCTTAACATTAGCTCTTTTGAGCTAATTAAGTTAAAATATTTACCAAGAACACCAAATAACAAAATAAGCTATAACGAATTAAAAAAATTAGATGATAGATTATAAAACATTGTTCAACTCTGACCCTTTTGGCTTAAAAATTAAACAAAAAGACTCATGGTATCTTATAAATCAAAAAAAACTTTGTTCATACCATTACAAAAATTCAAATTATTACAAGTTAATTTCAGATAATATTTTTAA
>PAHR01000010.1 GCA_002705265.1 Pelagibacteraceae bacterium
ATATTATTAATGAGGATATATTAAAATTTTCAAAAAAAAACTTATTAAATAATGAATCAATTATCTTTGGAAATTTACCTTATAATATTTCTTCTCAAATTTTAGTGAAAATTAATAACTACTATCATTTTGAAATGATGATTTTAATGTTTCAAAAGGAATTTGCTGACAGATTGATTTCTGAAAAATTAAATAACTTAAATTGTCTAATTAAATGTTTTTATAATATAAAAAAAAAATTTAATGTTTCAAAAAATTCTTTTTATCCTTGTCCAAAAATTGACTCTACAGTACTAACTTTCAATAAGAAAAAAACAACATTAATTAATTATAGTGATTTAAAATTATATTCGGAATTTAAATCAATGATATTTGTAAATAAAAGAAAAAAAATATCAACAATTTTGAAAAAAAATAATATTAAGTTTATAAATAATGAAATTCATCAAAAAAGAGTTGATCAATTAACTCTCGAAAATTTTGTTATTTTATTTAAAAGTTTAAAACCTGAACTTATCAATAAATTTTGTTAAATTAATAATTCTCTCTCTTTTATGCCTTTCAGATTCTATTATACTCAAAATTTTTTTTACACTTTCTTTTAAATTTTCATTTATGAGAATATAATCATATTCTAGAAAATGAGATATTTCGCTTTCTGCAAGTTTTATTCTTTCAAGAACCTCTTGCTTAGTATCTCTTCCTCTTTTATTTAATCTTTTAACTAATTCTTTTTTTGAGGGGGGTAATATAAAAATACCTATAACATCAAATTCACTTTCTCTTAATTTTTGGTATCCTTGCCAATCAATATCAAATAATAAATCCTTATTTTTTTTAAAGGAATTTATTACCTCTTGCTTTGGAGTCCCATATAAATTTCCAAATACATTAGCATGTTCCATTAGCTTATTTTCTTGAATCATGCTTTTAAAATATTTTTCTTTTATAAAATAATAATCAACTTTATTTTTCTCACCTTTTCTTTTTGATCTTGTAGTGACAGATATTGATAAATTAATTCTATTATCTTTTTTAATTATCTCCCTAGATATTGAAGTTTTTCCCGCTCCGGAAGGTGAAGAAAGTACAATTAAGAAATTTTTGTGTTTAACCATTTGTTAAATTCATTGCTAACAGTAAAATTTATTTATAAAACATTATACAGAGGAAATCACTAAACTAGCATTGGTGCCACCAAAACCAAAAGAATTTGAAACAATATTTCTAACTTCCATTTCTTTTGAATTATGGGGAATTAAGTCAATAAAAGTAGCTCTTTCAGGATCATCTAGATTCAAAGTGGGAGGAATTATTGATTCTTGAATAGTTTTTAAAGAAAATACTGCCTCAACAGCACCAGCAGCACCAAGAAGGTGCCCTATTGAGGATTTATTTGAACTCATAGATAAGTTTTTAACTCCATTAAATAATCTTTCAACAGCTGATAGTTCAATCATATCTCCTACAGGCGTTGAAGTTCCATGGGCATTTACATAATTAATTGCATCTACAGGTAATTCTGATTCATTAAGAGCCATTTTCATAGCTCTGTAACCTCCATCACCATCTTCTGATGGTTTTGTAATATGAAAAGCATCTCCAGATAAACCGTATCCTTTAATTTCTCCATATATTTTTGCGTTTCTTTGTTTAGCATGTTCAAATTCTTCTAAAACAAGAACTCCGGCTCCCTCACCCATTACAAATCCAGATCTATTTTTATCCCAAGGTCTAGAACCTTTTTTTGGTTGATCATTAAAATTATTACAAAGAGCCCTAGCTGCAGAAAAGCCAGCTATACCTAACGGACAAACAGCGGCCTCTGAACCTCCACAAATCATTAAGTCAGCTTTTCCATTTTTTATAAGAGTAAATGAGTCTCCAATTGCGTGTGTTCCCGTAGCACAAGCAGTGACTGGTGAACTGTTCGGTCCTTTTAGTCCATATTTTATTGAGACTTGTCCAGAAGTTAAATTTATTAAAGAAGATGGAATAAAGAAGGGAGATATTTTTTTAATGCCTTGGTTATACAATATAGAGGAGTTTTTATATATAGTATCTAAACCCCCTATACCCGAACCTATTATTACGCCATATTTATTTGCTTCTTCTTCTGTTGGATAATAACCTGAGTCTTTGAAAGCTTCATCTGCAGCTATCATTCCTAAAGTTATAAACCTATCAATTTTTCTTTGTTCTCTTTTAGAAATTATATCTTCATTAATTTCATTTTCATCAATTGTGCCAGCAATTGAACACGGATAACCTTCAACGTTAAATGAAGTTATGTTTTTTATTCCGCTCTTAGAATTTATTAAATTTTCCCAACTAGTGGGAACATTATTACCTATAGGTGTAATTGCTCCTATACCGGTTACTACTACTCTTCTCAAAAAATTACTTAATTAGAATTTGTAGTTAAATAAGAAACCGCATCCTTTAAAGTTACAATTTTTTCAGCTGCGTCATCAGGAATTTCACATCCAAATTCCTCCTCAAAAGCCATTACTAATTCAACAGTATCTAAGCTATCAGCACCTAAATCATCAATGAATTTTGAATCACTTTGAATTTTTGATTCTTCTACACCTAAATGTTCTACTACTATTTTTTTTACTCTATCTTCTATATCACTCATTTTAAATCCTTCTTAAAAATAATTTTAAAGATTTCGTATCACAATATGGTTGCTTTTTAAATAGTTAATTAAATTAAAGCAAGACCTCCATTTACATGAATAGTTTGTCCGGTAATATATGATGCTTTTTCGGAGCATAAAAAACTAACAGAATTAGCAATATCTTGGGGATTTCCTAATTTTTTCATTGGAACCTTATCCAAAATTATATTTCTCTGATCTTCAGTAAGTTTTTCAGTCATATTTGACGCTATAAATCCAGGTGAAATACAATTAACAGTTATGTTTCTACTAGCAACCTCTAATGACAAGGATTTACAAAAACCACTTAATGCTGCTTTTGAAGCAGTATAATTGACCTGACCCGGATTACCCGTAAAAGAAACTACCGAGGTAATAAAAATAATCCTTCCATACCTTTTTTTAATCATACTCTTTATAAAATACCTTACTAATGAAAAAGCAGAGTTTAAGTTTACATTTATTACATCGGCCCACTCTTCATTAGTCATCCTTAAAAAAATATTATCTTTATTCAGACCGGCATTAAGAATAAGAAAATCTGGTTCAAAATTTAATTGGTTTTTCATTATTTCATTTGAAATATTATTTAAATCAAGTTTTATAAATTTTATTTTCTCATTTAAGTTTTTTGTTTTTTCAAGGTTTGTTGTAGATGAAAAAACGTTTTCACAATTATTATTTAAAAAATCGTTACATATTGAGTTACCTATACTTCCAGTGCCGCCTGTAATAAAAGCTGTCTTATTTTTAAACATAGTTATTTATATCCTCATAAGAGCAAAAAGGACAAGTAATTATATTTTCATTTTTTGGTAAAAAATTAAGCAATGTTTTTTTAGGCCCTATCTCAAAAAAATTATTAACTTCTTTTGATATAAAATAATTAATTATATCAGTCCATTCCACTGTAGATAAAATTTGTTTTGATAGCTGATTTGCATAATCTTCTAATTCAATATTTTTATAATTGGTTAACTTATGGTTCGAAAGCAAATCATAATTTGATTTTTTAAAACTAAAAATTTTTGCTTTTTCTAAAAAAATTTCTGAGCTTTCTTTCATAATAGGAGAGTGAAAAGGAGCAGAAACTTTTAAAGGTATATATTTTCCTATAGGATTATCTAATTTAAAATCTTCTAAATTTTTCTTCTCTCCGCAAATTACAACTTGATTAATTGAATTAATATTCGCTAAATAAACTTTATCAGTAAAAATTTTTGCATCAATTTTAGTTTTAGTCAGTATAGCATACATTCCGTATTTATCAGGATTTGAAACTTTTGACATTGCCTTACCTCTTAAGGCAACTAGCTTTAACATCTCTTCAAAATTTAATGTATTTGAAAAATAAAGAGCTAAATATTCTCCTAGAGAATGACCGGCTAAATAAATTTTATTATTTTTAATTATCTCTTTATGAATTTCTTTGAATAAATCAATCAAGATAGAAGAATATATAAAAATTAGAGGTTGGCTGAATTCAGTTAAATTTATTTTATTTGGATCTGATTGTATTTTGATTACATCAAAACCTAATAAATCAGAACTTATTTGGTATCTTTCTTTAATCCAATCAAATTTTTCAATTAACTCTAATCCCATAGTTGGGTATTGTGAACCCTGGCCTGTAAAAAGAATGGATATATTTTTATTTGACATAATAGTTATATATGTGTAGACAATCATTCGATGTCTAAAGTATATGAAACTACTATTATAGTTAAACCAGACTTGGGAAACGATCAAGTAAAAGATCTAACTTCTTCTATAGAAAAATTCTTTACTGATAATAGTGTAAAAATTGCTTATACTGAAGATTGGGGTATTAAAAATCTTAAATTTAATATTAAAAAATATGCAAAAGGATCATACAAATTTATGAGATTTGAGTCTGAGCAAGATTTTCCCTTGAAATTAGATAATTTCTTAAAATTTAATACTGAATGTTTAAGACACTTAATTTCAAAAAGTAATAATGAAATTGATGGGGTAACGCCTCAATCAAATAAGGATAACTTATAATTATGAAAAAAAATTACGATTTTAACAATGAAGATTTTCTTAAATTAGATTACAAAAATACACATCTTCTTAAGAAATTTATTAACGAAAATGGCAAAATAATTCCACAAAGAGTGTTAAATACTCCAAGAGCAGTTCAAACAAGACTTTCCAAGGCAATTAAACAAGCAAGATATCTTTCTTTATTATAATAATGTTAAAAGTTGTTTTATTAGAAAAAATTAAAAAAAATTGGGATATAGGATCTATTGTTTCAGTAAAAAATGGTTTTGCTAGAAACTTCTTAATACCATCAAACAAAGCCAAAATTGCAACAAAGCAAAATATTGAAGAAATTTCTTTAAAAAAAGCTTCTCTTGAGGCAAAAGACCAAGAGTTTAAACAAAAACAAGAAAAAATTGCTGAAAAAATTAAATCACTAACATATACAAAAGAAATTGCATCAAAAGATAATGGTGAACTCTTTGGATCAATATCAGTAAGTGATATTTTTACTTATTTAAAAGATCAAGATTTAAATATAGAGAAGAAAATGATTAAGTTGGGTGAAAAAATTAAGATTTCAGGAAACCATAACGTAGAAATAGATCTTCATCCTGAATTAAGTTGTACACTTAATATAGAGATTTTATCCCCTAAATCTTCATCTTAAATACATACTTTTTTAGGTTTATAACTTATATTCCTTTTAGTGGCAGACCCTTATTTAAATTTAAAAGATAATAATCTTGAAATCATTGTATTAGCATATTTAATAAAACACCCCGATTTTATTGATGAATATTACGATAAAATTAATGAAAAAATATTTTTTAATCTAGAACATAAGAAAATTCTTAAAATATTAAATGATTTTTCTAATAATTCCAAAAATATAAGTATCGATGGTATTAAAAATTATTTACCGGAGGTTGCTAAAGATACAATTCAAGATTTGGTTAGAGAAGTTGACTCGATTGTTTATTCAAAAAATTCATTTCTTGGCTATATTCTTGATTTAGAAGATCTATATCTGAGAAGGGAAATATTCAAAACTACTCAGGATAAAAATAAAGATATATCTAATTTTACAACCGACAAAAGTGTTAAAGATATAATAGTTCAGTTAGAAAAAGAAATATTTGAAATAACAAATTTTAAAAAAGATTCTTTTGAAATCAAAGATTTTAAATCTGTTGGAATATCTTCTCTAAAAATAATTGAAAATGCTTTTAAGAATAAAGGTAAGATTTCAGGAACTTCTACTGGTTTTAACGACTTAGATAACTTGTTAGGAGGTATGCAAAATTCTGATTTAATAATTTTAGCAGGAAGGCCTTCTATGGGCAAAACTGCATTAGCCACCAATATTGCTTTCAATGCTGCAAAGATATTTAAAAAAGAAAATTCTAATAAATCTGGTTTGTTCTTTTCCTTAGAGATGTCTGCAGAACAAATAGGCCTAAGGATTTTAGCTGAACAATCAAAAGTCGAGAGCAATAAACTTCGAAAAGGTGATCTCAATGAGGAAGACAATTCTAGACTCAGAAAGGCATTTGATGAAGTTAGTAACTTAGGTTTTTATTTTGATGATAGTCCGAATTTAACAGTAAGCGAGCTAAGATCAAAATTAAGAAGATACCAAAAAAATTATAATATTAGTTATATTGTTATTGATTATTTACAGTTAATAAAACCTGAAACTACTAGAGATAACAGAGTTAATGAACTTTCAGAAATCACGAGAAACTTAAAACAACTAGCAAAGGAATTCAACATACCTGTGCTTGCCCTATCACAATTATCAAGACAAGTTGAAAATCGTGATGATAAGCGACCTTTATTGTCCGATTTAAGAGAATCAGGTAGTATAGAGCAAGATGCTGATATAGTTATGTTTGTTTACCGAGAGTACTACTATCTTCAAAATGGAGAACCTAGGCGAAAAGAAGGAGAAAATAATCAAACTTATCAAGATAGAGTTTCAGAGTGGCAAGAAAAATGTAATAACATTATGAATGATGCTTTGCTCATAATAGCAAAACAAAGAAATGGGCCCACTGGAAATGTTGAATTAGTGTTCGATGATAAGTTAACTAAATTTACCAGTAAGGCAAAAGACAGGGATATTAGTTATTAAAATATAAATCATGGTTTTTTTCGCACTAGTTGGAAAATTGTTTTTAAAATTATTTGTCTCACTTGGAAAAATTATATTATTTATTTTTTTAAGTTTTAAATATATTTTCTATCCACGTTTTTACTTTTATTTAAATATTAAATATTTTTTAAGAATACTTTTTAGCTCGATACCCATTGTTGCTTTAACAGCTATATTTTCTGGTATGGTTTTAGCACTTCAATCTTATACTGGTTTCTCTAGGTTTGCTGCTGAAACTGCAATTCCAAAAATTGTAGTTATAACATTAACAAGAGAATTAGGTCCGGTTTTAGCAGGACTAATGGTTGCTGGAAGAGTTGGTGGAGCTATAGCTGCTGAAATAGCAACTATGAGAGTAACTGAGCAAATAGATGCTTTAAAAACTCTTAATACAAATTTCTATAACTATCTTGTTACTCCTAAAATAATAACTTTAGTTGTAGCTATGCCAATACTAGTAACTTTTGCTGACATAATTGGAGTATACGGTGGATACTTAATTGGAACATTAAGATTAGGTTTTAACGAGACTGTTTATATAACAAACTCTATTGATTTTCTAAGCTTTAACGACTATTTTTCAGGAATTATAAAATCGATCTTTTTTGGATTAATTATATCTTTAATGAGTTGCTACAATGGGCTTTATACTAGCAATGGTTCTTTTGGAGTTGGCTCTGCTACAACAAATGCAGTTGTTTCATCGTCAATTTTAATTTTAATATTTAACTATTTACTAACAGAGTTGTTTTTTTAAAAAATGGAGATTCAAATTAATAATTTAAATAAAAGTTTTGATGGAAAAAAAGTTCTTAAAGGAATAGACCTTAATCTTAAACCAAATATGTCAAATATAATATTAGGGAAATCTGGTTGTGGAAAATCAGTACTAATTAAGTTAATTTATAAATTAATTAAACAGGACTCTGGAATCATTACTTATAATTCAAAAGAAGAGGTAGATATAAATAAATTTGCGATGTTGTTTCAATACGGAGCCCTTTTTGATAGTTTAAAAGTTTGGGAAAATATTGCATTTCAATTTATTAATGAAAAATTGAAACCTATAAGTCAACTTAAAGAGGAAGTTTTGGATATTATGTTTAACTTGGGGCTTGATTCAGAAAATATAGATAAGTACCCTTCTGAACTTTCAGGCGGAATGAAAAAAAGAGTTGCTTTAGGAAGAGCATTATTTAAAAAACCAGATGTTATATTCTTAGATGAGCCGACAACAGGACTTGATCCTTTAAATGGTGAGTTAATTAATGACTTAATAGTTAAAGTAATTAAAGAAAAAAAAATTACAGCTATAACCATTACTCATGACATAAAAAGTGCTTTGAAAACAGGTGATCAGTTTTATTATCTTGAAGATGGAATAATTGAAGTATCTGAAAAATGTGAAAATTTACTAAAAACTCAAAACTCAAAATTAAACAGTTTTCTTAAAGGTCAGGTATAAACTGAACAAAAAAATATGGAATTATTAAATTCATTAAAAACTGTTGAAATAATTTATTTTATATTAATGATTTCCTTTGTTACATATTTTGGTTTTAAGGGTATTCTTCAATCACTTGGTTTTACCATAAAAATAATAGGATCAATCACCATCCCTTTAATATTTTACAAAAAACTGCATTTGCTATTGAGTGAATACTTTATCGACAATGAATATCTTACAAATTTATTAAATCATGATTTGCCTAGCGAAATATTAATTTTTATTATTTTATTTCTAATTTCTTATTCTTTTTTTGGAATTTTAGAAAAAATTTTAAATTTAAATTTTACAAAAAATTTTTCTTTAAAAATTGTTGACTTTTTTCTTGGTTGCTTATATGGATTATTTTTATTTACTATAATCTTTTATTTTTCATACAACGCCTTTTTAAAAAATCTCATGACAGAAAATATGAATAAAGTTATGAATTATAATATTGAATTTTACGACAAGATGATATCTAGCACAAAAGATTATGAGGAAACTAAAGATAAAATAATTAATAGTAACAATGAAAATGAAATCTATTAAAAATAATCTTCACTTTCATAGAAAGATTCAATTTAAACACCCTCATCGCTCTATATTTAAAGAAGAGTGTGCCGTTTTTGGAATTAGTGATAATTATGATGCTGCTGCGTTGACAGCTTTAGGACTGCAT
>PAHR01000011.1 GCA_002705265.1 Pelagibacteraceae bacterium
ATTCTGAGATTAAATCAAAAAAAATAGGATTGACAGATTTGATGACCGTTTGAACTCTTGCAGTATTATCAACATGTGTAACTGCAGGAATTTTTTTTCTCCAAGCTGCTTTTACTTTAACAGCTTTTTCCATGAAGTAAATTTTATCACTTTTTTTCATGTTAAAAATTTTATGCGCATCACCTTCTAAAACTGCTGGTGCAAATGGTCTAAAGTTTTCTCTAAATTTTATTGCTTGATTAACTAAATCTTTCACATTTGAATTTCTTGGATCTGCTAATATTGATCTATTGCCCAGTGCCCTGTGTGAAAATTCCATATTTCCTTGAAACCACCCAATAAGTTTACCTTCTGATAAATATTTTGCAATTTCCATAGTTAAACCTTTTTTAAATTCAGAAAATTTTAATTTTGATTTTAAGATTTCATTTCTAATTTCAGTTCTTGAAAATCCAGGACCATAATAATTATGTTTTTCATGAAATATTTTTCTTTTCTTGTTTTTATTAAATCTATTATTTGCTAAATATGCAGCACCAATTGAAACACCCAAATCATCTGGATAAGCAGGTATATAATTTTTTTTATATAAATTACTTTTATCTAATAAGCCATTAAACACACAATTCATTGCTGCACCACCAGCTAAAACTAAATTGTCAGATTTTGAACCATTTGCTTTTAAAATTTTAAGTAAATGAAAAACTATTTTTTCAAATGATCGTTGCATAGCTCCAGCTATCAAATAATGTTTTCTTAAAATTTTTTCATTCTTTAATTTTTTTTTACCTAAAAGAATTTCAAATTTTTCATTAAAAAAATTTTTTCTTTTGTCAAAAGTATAAAAATCAAAATAACTTAAATCTAATTCAAAACCATCTTTCGTAAGTTTATAAAGTTTTTGAATTTTTTTATCGTAAATATTTTTTTTTGTTGCATAAGATGAAAGAGCCATGACTTTCCATTCATCTGAATCGGGCTTAAAACCTAGGAAATCAGTAAATGTCCCATAAAATAATCCGATAGAGTGGGGATATTTGATTGTATTTTTTTGCTTAACATCATTATTTTTTCCTACTCCAAGAAAACAAGTATCTTGCTCACCGTGACCATCAATAGTTAAAATATCACACTCTTTAAAGGGTGACGTAAAAAATGCAGATGCTGCATGACATTCATGATGATTTAAATAACTGACATCTAGATTATTAAAACTCAACTTTACATATTTTGACGGTTTATCATCTAAAATTTTCATTAAGTTTATTGGAATATTTGATAACATTTCACCTCTCCACCTTAGATCGTTAGTCCATCTAGATGATGCAGAATTGATATTTAAAGCAGGGTTCCAGGGAATAGTTACTAAATCTACATCCTTTAATTTTAAATTCTCTTTTTTAAGACACCATTCAATTGCTTTAAATGGAAAAGCAGTGCTCATTTTAATTCTATTGAATCTTTCCTCTGGAGAAGCGGCAACAATTTTACCATTTATCATCAGCGCTGCAGATGATATATGTGTATAAGGGTAAATTGATAATATTTTCATTTAAATTTTTTGATCTTTACCATAATTTTTTTTTGCAACTTTTCCTAAAAGCTGAAAATATTGTGATGGGTCTTTACCACCAGCGGGGCGTTTAACAGTAATATTTTTAAAAGTAAAGTTTTCTCCTCTCTTTATTTTCTCTTTCGCCACTATGCTTTTTCTGGCAACTTTCATATTCTTTTTTTCGCAAATTTGTGGTAATTTTATGCCATTACCTCTCATATTTTCAAAAGACCTTACGTTGTTTACCATTATTTTAAATTGACTTGGATTTAGTGAGGCTTTGTGGTCTGGACCCTTAAAATTTTGATTAATTGTTAAATGTTTTTCAATTAATATCGCTCCAAAAGAGGCCGCAATTACCGGTGCTATAACTCCACTTGTATGATCTGAATATCCTACAGGTAATTTAAAGGTATCTTTGATTGTTTTAATTGCATTTAAATTCGCAAAATTGTCTTGCACTGGATAATCTGTTACACAATGCATAATTACTATCTTTTTTTTTAAAAAATTTATCTTTGATTTTTGATTTATTATTATTTTTTTATTTTTATTTACGTAAATTTTTGATTTTGAAATAAAATTAATACAGTTTGCAATTTCAGTTAAAGATGCCATACCAGTTGATATAAAAACTTTTTCTTTATTCAAATCAACTTTGCTGAGCATTAGAAAATTATTAATTTCACCAGAAGGTATTTTGATTTTTTTACATTTGAGTTTTTTTGTCAGAAATTGATAGCTTAATTCATCAAAAGGAGATGAAAGAAATTCGATATTATTTTTCTTACAGTATCTGGTAAGTGAGAAATAATCTTTATTCTTTAGCTCTAAGGGTTTTAATAATGAGATTTGTTTAAATTTTTTTTTTGTATTTTTTTTTTGGTAGTATGCCATTTCTGCATTTTTCGTTACTAAACTCTCTGCTTTCCAATTTTGAAATTTTACGAAATCTGCACCAGCGTATTTTGCTATTTTTATAAGTTTTTTAGCTAAAGGTATACTTCCGTTGTGGTTAACACCAATTTCAGCAATTATCTTTACTTTGTTTAAATTTTTAATCATAAAAATATTTATAAGTGTTTTTTTCCTTTACTAAATTTAAGATCTTTTTTGATATATTAACAATTGAATTTTTTTTGTAATATGGATTAAATTTTGAATAAATTTTATTTTTTTCTTTTAAAATTTTCGTTATCGCTTTTTCAATAATATTTTTTTGCAATGGAACACTAAAAACATTTTTTGACATGATTCTTCCTTTTTGCCTATCTCCAATATTTAATATTGGTACTCCTAAAGATGGAGCTTCAATAATAGCACTTGATGAATTTCCAATAATTAATTTAACAAATTTCGCTAAATTTAGATAATTTTTATTTCCTAATGAATAATAAAAAGAGGAATTTAGGTTTTTTTTTACAAATTTTTTTATTTCTCGATTAAACATTTGACCACTAGGATCTGGATTACTAGCTGTAAAAATAAAATGAATATTTTTAAATTTTTTAAGTGATAATAAAAAGGTTTTAATCTGAGTTTTATAAGTAATAACCGAATTTGTCTCAGGATGAAATGTTAATAATGCAATTTCTTTTTTCGTATTAATTTTTAATAAATTGAAAATTTCTTTTTTGTTTAAATAATTTAGTTTTTTGACAACTTCAGCACCAATTGAACCTAAGTTGAAAATATTATTTTTATTTTCTCCTAAGGAAATGATTCTTTTTTTATATAAATTATTTGAAGAAAAATGAAATGCACTAAATTTTGTAATTACATGTCTTATTGTATCGTCAAAAGATCCAATTGTTTTTTCACCTCCATGTAAATGACAAATATTAATTCTTTCGAAAAAAGATGCTATTGTAAAAGATAAAACTTCGTATCTATCACCCAATACAACTGCCATTGATGGACGAATTTTTCTAAGTAAATTTTTATAGTTTTTAGATGATGATGAAATAAATTCAGTTATATCTACATTTTCATAATTAATCTTTGTTTTACAAAAATAAACCTTTTTAAAAAAATTTTTTTGTATCTTATTTAAAGTTTTACCAAAATTATCTTTAAGATGATGGGGTCCAATAATTAAGTGTAATTCTGATTTATTATAAATTTTCTTAATTATAGGTTCCAACAATCCGTAGTCAGCCCTACTTCCAGTATAAAAAATAATCTTTTTTTTTTTAGACATTATATATGTCTGATTTATATAATTTTAAATTTTTTGGATTTTTGAACCAATTAATTGTTATTTTTAAGGCACGGTAAAAACCTTTTTTACCAGTGTATTTTGGCTTCCAACCGAGGATTTTTTTAGCTTTTAAATTTTTTGAGAGTAGACGATCGACCTCACTTTTTTTTGGTCTTATTCTTTTTTTATCAACTATCACTTTTATTTTTTTCCCCACAATGGTGGAAATCATATTTACTGTTTCTTTAATTGTAAAATGGGATCCAGTGCCTAAATTTATAACTTCACCTATACATTTTTTGTTATTAATAGTTTTAATAAAACCATTCACCGTATCCTCAACTAAAGTAAAATCTCTGGATGATTTTAAATTTCCTAATTTTATTACTTTTTTTCCCATAAGAATTTGTGCAATAATTGTTGGTATTGCGGCTCTTTGTGATTGCCTTGGTCCAAAAGTGTTAAAAGGTCTTATAATTGTTAATGGTATCCCAAAACTTCTAGAATAAGATAAGCTAATTTGATCGGCAGCTATTTTACTTGCTGCATAAGGAGATTGTGCATTTAAGGAATGTTTTTCATCTATCGGGATATATTTTGCAGAACCATAAACTTCACTGGTTGAAGTAATTATTATTTTTTTCGTTTTATTTACTCTAGCAGCTTCAAGAATATTAAGTGTCCCAATCACGTTTGTTGTTATATATGATCTTGGGGATTTATATGAATATGGAATTGAAATAAGAGCTGCTAAGTGAAAAATAATTTCAAAATTCTTAGTTTCTCTTAGAACTAGATTTTGATCGGATACATCTCCTTGAATAATTTCTATTTTTTTTTTTATCTTTTTTTCAAATGTATCAATCCATCCCCAGTTGTTATCAATATTGTAGGGTACTAGTGCTTTTACTTTATGTCCGTTGTTAACTAATTTTTCAACTAAATGAGAACCGATAAAACCTGAGGCACCTGTTACAAATATTTTCATTATCTAAAATTTAATAAGTAATTATACATCTATATAAATTTATACAATACAATATCTGTTTTTTACATAAATGAATTAACAATTTATATTTAAATTGAATATTTTTAGAAATAATCTAAAAGTTACATCTTATTATGAAAATTTATATTACTGGTATCGCAGGCTTTCTTGGAAGCAATCTAGCTCAAAGAATGTTGGATTTAGGCCATGAAGTCGCTGGTAATGATAATTTACTTTTAGGTGAAAAAAACAATCTTCCAAAAAAACTTCTGAGATTTGATTTAGATGATTGTAATAATTTTGATCAAATGGTCAAAAACATAAAAGGATTTGACATTGTTTTTCACTGTGCTGCAACTGCACATGAAGGATTGTCAGTTTTTTCACCAAACTTTATAACAAAAAATATCTATCAAGCTAGTGTATCAGTAATAACGGCTGCGATTATTTGCAAAGTAAAAAGATTTATTTTTTGCTCATCAATGGCTAGGTATGGTTCACAAAAGTTTCCTTTTACTGAAGATCAAGATACACTTCCCGAAGATCCATATGGAATTGCAAAGGTTGCTTCAGAACATACTTTAAAATTACTATCTGATACTCATGGTATGGAATGGAATATCGCAGTTCCACATAACATTATTGGGCCTAATCAAAAATATGATGATCCTTATAGAAATGTTGCGTCAATTTTTATTAATAGAAATTTGCAAAATCAACCAGCAATTATTTATGGAGACGGTGAACAGAAAAGATGTTTTAGTTACGTAGATGATTGTATTTTTTGTTTAGAAAAAATGGCACTAGATAAAGATATTAAAAGTGAAACGATTAATATAGGCCCAGATGAAGAGGGTTGTACAATAAATGAATTAGCAAAAATAATTGCAAATGAAACAGGGTGTAATCTTGAGCCTATTTATGTAAAAGATAGACCCAAAGAAGTTAAAATAGCAGTTTGTAGCGCCGATAAAGCGAGAAAAATTTTAGGATACAAAACTTCTACAAACCTTAAAGAGTCATTAAAAAAAACAGCTGATTATATAAGAAAAAATGGTGTGAGAAAATTTAACTACAATTTGCCACTTGAAATAATAAACGACAGTACACCGGAAACTTGGAAAAATAAATTAATTTAAAAGTTTTTTTTAATTTCAAAAGCTCCAGGATAAATTTCTTTGCACACCAAATTTTTTATTCCTAATAATTCAGAAATAGATTTTAAAGTAAAATTTACCTCTTGGATCGTAATGCCTGGATTTTTTTGAAACATCATTCTAGATTGTCTATCTTGATCACTTTTTTTACTTAAATAATTATACTTAAAATTTTTAATTCTATCCAAATAAACAAAAAAATTGAAAAAAAATCTATTACTAAATTTATCATGAATCTTTTTATAATTTGAATTATTAAGAAACTTTAATGCTTCATCGCAAATTATATCTGCTGTAAAAAATTTTGTATTTTTAATATGAAAACTTAAATCATCTTTATTTTTAGATTGTTCTCTAATTTTATTTGATTGCAAAATTAAATCATCATAATCTTTGGGTTTAACAATATCTTTACAAAAATTATAAATAAAATCATCTTTAAAAGGATTTCCCTCTTCAAAAATTAAGTTTGCAGGAGATTTTCCCAATAAATAAGCTTCTATTAATGCCCCGGAATAAAAACTAAAAACATTGTCCGCAGCCAACATCCATGCGTTTGTATTAAGATGATCATATATTACGTTATCTTTTAAATTATCTTTTAATTCATTTTTCCAAGTCGATATATTTTCAGCTGGGTGAGGACGTATGATAATTTTTTTTTTAATTTTATCTGAATTTAAATTCAAAAATTCAATTGTTTTTTCCATATTATTTTTTTGTAAGTGAAAAAATCTCGTAAATGTTTTTTTTATATTTTCAGAATCAAATTTAGAACCTTCTAACCAATTTAATCCTGGTTTAGTAATAGCGTTAGCTCTATTAAAACCTGATACATATAAATCAAATTTTCCATATTTTTCATTTATCTTTTTTGCCTCATCAAAATAGATTTGTTTTATGGGACTTTTAAGCAAATCGAGACGAGCGTTGCCTGATGTTAAAATCTTTTCACTATACTCTGGGTAATTTTTTTTTAACAAACTTGTTTCACTTTCACCCCATGTAAGAAATTTATCAACTGCTTCTAGGGTCTCTTGAGGTATTCGATGAAAAGTATATTCGTCAGAAATATTTATTAGTCCCTCTTCATCGTAACAAAAAATAAAAAAATTATTTTTTCTAAAATTTTTAGCAAGTTTAGCAGGCCTGTATCTAGAGCCTTTCATAATATAAATCCCTGGTGAAAAAAAATTAATCCTTGATAATAATTTATTTTTTCTTCCTATGACAATTGAAAATCCTTTTGAAGCAGCCAAAACACTAAATAAAATTCTAGCATCCAATTCTCTTCTTTTAGTTTCAATTTCTAAATAAATTCTCATATTTATCTTGCTGTTCTAACAGGGAAAGAATTATTTTGTAAATAGGATCTTGCTCTTATTGGAGTATTGTCTCCAAAATTAAATAAACTTCCACAAGCTACTCCATTTATTTTCGTTTTTTGAAAAATATCTAAAATATGCTTAAAATTACCAATGCCACCTGAATGAATAATTGGTAAATTTATTAATTCTGACCAATCTTTTAAATTTTTAATCGATGCACCTTTCATAATTCCATCATTTTCAATATCAAAAAGAACTATTTCACCAGCGCCATTATCTGCAACTTTTTTTATATATTCTTTCAAAAGAATATCAGTTTTATTTTTTGAATTATTAAATGTTATAAAAAAATCGTTGTTATAAAATCTATATTCTACACCAACTACAATACATTGGCTACCAAAGTTCCTTGAAGCTGAAGTTAAAAAATTAATATCTTCTACAATTTTAGATGTAATTAAAACTTTATCAGAACCCGATTTTAATAGCTTTTCTATATGTTTAAGTTCTGTGATTTTTCCACCTGTAGTTAAGGGAATAAAGCAATTTTGTGCACTTTTTTTCACAACTTCATTAAAAAATAATTGAGTTTCACTGTGTCTTTCTGAAATATTTATCAACATTAATTCGTCAGCTAGTTGATTATTATAAATTTTTATTGATGAGGATGTGCTACCTACGTCTCTATAATTTTGATAATTTATTCCTTTTACTAGCCTACCATCTTTGTAAAGTAATAACGGTATTATCCTTTTTATCATAAGTTACAAAAATTCTCTAAAATTTTTAATCCATTTTTATGACTTTTTTCTAAATGAAATTGGAAACCAAAAATATTCTTTTTAACTACGCACGAACAAAAATTTTTTTTCATTTTAGAGACTGCAAGAATATTTGCTTCTGATATAGGCTTAAAATAATATGAATGATCAAAATAAAATTCCACATTAAAATCTACATTTTCAAATATTTTATGATTGATTATAGGACTTATCTTCATCCATCCAACATTTGTAGTCAGAGGATTTTCATCTTCTGTAAATTTTACAATTTCTCCAGGAATTATATCAAGCCCATTTACTTTTTTAAATTCATTGCCTTTAGTTGAAAGAATTTGCATGCCCAGACAAATGCCTAAGATTGGCTTTTTTAAAGCAAACTTTTTTATTTCATTTGTCAAATTTTTGTTTTCTAATATTTGCATAGCAGACAGATACGAGCCCACGCCTGGAATGATAAGATGTGATGCTCTATCAAAATCATTTTGATTAGAGACAAAAAAATTTTTTTTTGATATTTTGTTGAGAGAATTTGAAATTGAAGCAATATTTCCCAAGCCATAATCTAGAACTCCGATCATTTTACTTTAAACCATTTATCAAAATCTGAGGTTTTTTTTGAAATTTTATAATTTTTTTTTTTATCTCTTTTATGGGGATAAACCTCCATACTTTCACAAATTTCATAAAAATCTTTTTTATCCATATTTATAAAATCTAAGAATATATCTAAAGAAGGTGGAATTTGACCTTCGTTGGCTTCAGTAATTTTTTTTGCTTGTTCAATACTAATAACACCATCATTGATTAATTGAGATGAGTTTTGAGTAATTCTTGAAAAACCTCTTTTCAAATATTTTATATAATCTCTGGTACCCTGCATAAAGCACTCAATTTTACTTCCATAAGGGTTTAGTTCATCAGGAACCCCCTCTAGTTCATCAGTTTCCCATCCATATAAATCTTTAATAATCTCTACCTGACTTTTAACATCCCATTTAATGTAATTGCCTAGATTGATAGGAAGAATTTTTTTTTCTATAAACTCTTTTTCATCAGGAAAAGAAAACGGCTCTAAATCTCTAAGTGAAATTTTTTCATCCTGTCTTTCATTTACCATTCCAACCATATCTTCAGCTGAAATACCTAAAGTTCTTAGCATTTCAAATTTTTCAATATTTTCTTTTTCAAATTCATCAACATTATAATATTGACTGTGAAAACTTTGTGGTTCTCCATATATTACCAAAGGCACATTAAAACTTACTGCAAGTCTTAATGGATAAGCAAATATACCTGTATGACAATGCCAACAAAAATCTCCTTTTCTCCTAAAACTCTCCTCCATTAAAAACCTTACAATTTTCCAATTAGGTGAGAAATCAATGAAATCAACTCCTATTTTTTTTAAAAATCTTTCAGTATTAGAATTTATCTTCGGTCTTAAAAATCCATGATTGAATCTAACAACTAACGGTTTAAGTTTGAGTTCTTTAACTGCGTAATGAACTTGAAAAGTGCTGTCTTTTCCTCCACTAAAAGGGATAATACAATCGTAACCTTTTTGGGATTTGTATTTATTTACTAAATTTAATAACTTTTTCTTATTTTCAGCCCAGTCAATATTTTTGTATTTATTTGTACCCACACATATGTTGCAACCGTTCTCATTGAAAACTATAGTCTCATACGTTTCAGGTAAATTACACTTTTTACATGTTTTCATTTTTTTCTCGAAATTAAAAATATATTTTTATCAACTTTCTCTGACTTTACTATGGATTTATAAATTTTATTAGTTTTTTTTAAATAACCATCAATCTCATACTTATTAAGTTCTGAACCTTTGGCATCTTTAATTATTTTATTCAGGAAAAAATTTGGTTTTAAGTCAAAAAAATAATCCAGAATATAAATTAAACCTGTTTTTTGTGAAAAATGTTTTAAAAAGACAAGAATCTTTTTTAAAAATATCACAAAATATGAGTCATTTTGATAATTTAATTCGTTAAAAATAATTTTTGATTTAATATTTTTGAATTTTTGATTTATTGCATTTGCAATAATTTTATGACTATTTTTAGATGAATTTAATGAATAAGTTTTTAAAGATTTTTTTTCATTTTTTGAAAATGTAAAATTTTCCCTCTTTATTTTTTTTATTACTTCATTGTAATTTTTATATTGCCCTGCTTTTGAAAAATTATTAAAATATTCTAAATGACGTGTTAATTTTGTTTTGTAAAATTGAATAATTTTTTTTTTTAATATAAAAGCTTCAAAAGAAGTGGAACAGTGGCTGTGAAAAAAATATTCACAATTGAAAATCCATGGGGTTGAATGGAATTTATATACTATATGAAGATTGTGTAGAGATTTAGGGAATCTTTTTTTAACCAAGTTAATATCTTGGGTAGGATGTGGTCGAAATATTATTTTTTTTTTAGGAAATGCTTTTGCCGTTTGTATTGCAAGCTCAATTAGTGCTAAATAATTTTTTTCATCATTGTTATGATAAAAATCAAATTCTTTTTTCTTAATTGAGGAGTCATCAAATTTATAAATTTTTTTTGTATGATAATTCCATAATTTATTACCACCGTATAAGTCATTACTAAAACTAGATGAAAAAAAATAATAATTAGAGCCAAACTCTTCTTTAATTTTTTTAATTTCTTCACTAAATATTATATTGCAATTTTTTTTTTTTGATAATTCAAATTTTGGATTTCCACTAATAATTATTTTACTTTTTTTTTTTAAAAATATTCTCTATTTTTTTTTTATCAAATAGATTTTGAACAAAAAAAATAGAAGTTTTCTTAAAATTAACAAGTGGAATTCTAGCGTTAAATGTCATCCTATCCCAATTTATTATGGGGCTTTCAACATCAAATGAAATCAAGTAGTTGTTCCTGAGTTTATTTTTATATAAATTTTTTTTAGTTATAGCTATCCCCTTGTCAAAAAATATTACATCTGAGGATTTTTTTATTTTTTTAAAAAAAAAATGTGATTTAATTAAGTATACTTTAGCGTTACAGTATTTTACTAAAGCTGTTGATAGAAATATTTTCTCAATTAATTCTCTTTTATCTATTTCAACTGGTACGATTATTATCATTAAATTTATTAATTTGATTTATATGTTTAATTAAATTAACGAAAGCTTGTCTGTTATTTTTAAATTTTGCCAATTTTTTACTAAAATGGCCTTCCATATCTGGATTCCAAAAATTTTCATTTTGAGTCTTACAAAAATACATAGGATCAGCATCTTTAATAACTGGTGACGCAACATAAGTTATTACTAATACATCTCTATATTTGCCTTGTTTGGGAATTCCTGCTCTATGTAAACATTGAGTAGTATTTACAAGTAAAGAGCTCCCCGCCTTACCAACAAAATAATTTTCATTTTCTTTATAATCATTTTTAGTAACATCATTGGAAAATCTGTTTTTAAATTTATAATTCTTAATAAATCTTTTTGTATCATTCTTACTTAAATAGGTAAAAGGACCACTATCCTTGTTTACTTCATTTAAATA
>PAHR01000001.1 GCA_002705265.1 Pelagibacteraceae bacterium
AAGTTAAATCATAGTTTTTACTTCTAAAGTTTATAATTTTATTTTTTTTATTATCTAGGATGCTGTTTAAATGATTGCCTAAAAAACCATTACCACCAGATATTAGAATTCTCATATAAACTATTTGTTTTTACTGTTAATTTCTTCTTTGATCATTATCTTAATAAGTTCTTTTAATTTAGTTTTTGGCTTCCATCCAATTGCTTTTAAAGCTTTTTTATAATCTCCATTAAGATAACTTACATCGATAGGTCTAAAATACTTTTTATCAATTTTAACTATTGTATTTCCATTTTCAGGACATATGGCTTTTTCTTTAAATCCTTTTCCAATCCATTTATATTTTATTCCTAAATAATTCATTGAAAGATTAACAAATTCTTTTATTGAGCAAGTTGTGTTTGTAGATAAAACAAAGTCATCAGGTTTTTTATATTGCATGATTTTATACATTCCTTCAACATAATCAGGAGCATAACCCCAATCCCTGATTGAATAAATATTACCTAAGCTTAAAAATTCTTTCGATCCATGTTTTCTTCTTACTAAGTTTTGAATAATTTTTTTTGTAACAAAAGTCCCACCTCTTCTCGGAGATTCATGGTTAAACAAAATTCCGTTAGAACAAAACATCCCATAAGATTCCCTATACATTTTAACTAAAAGATATGAACATAATTTTGCTATTCCGTATGGTGAAGATGGAATCATCGGAGTAATTTCGTTTTGCGTTTTATAAGTATTTTTCCCAAATATTTCACTTGATGAAGCTTGATAAAATTTAATTTTTTTATTAGTTGATTTTATTATCTCTAATAATTTAAGTGTACCAATTGCATCAACATTTAAGGTATACTCAGGAAGTTCATATGAGACACTAACATGGCTTTGAGCTGCCAGGTTGTATATTACATTTGGTTTTATTTTACTTATGACGTTACTAAGAGATTGTCCATCAAGTAAGTCACCGTAATGCAAGAAAAATTTATTTTTTAATTTTTTATTATTAAATAAATGATCAATCCTTCCTGTGTTAAAAGAACTTGATCTACGAATTATTCCATGAACTTTGTATCCTTTTTTTATTAATAGTTCACTTAAATAAGATCCATCTTGACCTGTAATTCCAGTTACTAAAGCTATTTTCATTTTATATTTGAAATAATCTCATAAACTAATTTTATATTTTTTTTAAGATTAATAATATCATTACCTATAAAAAAACCATTTTTATTAAGATAATTAGCTGATTCATAGTTTTTATTATCTATATATTTTAAATATTTCATTACTGGATTTTTCATAAAATTACCACTTACTATAGGTCTATACATAACTTTATTTTGATCAAGTTTTTTTAAAATTTCTTCTCTTTTATTTTCAAGATCGCCAATTAAGATTATTGAGAAGCCAAACCAACTAGATTTGCCAATTTCCTTTTGTATTAGAACCCGATCATTTAATTGAGAGAATAATTTCTTGAAATAATTTGCGTTGGAAATTCTTTTTTTTCTCATAGATGGCCATTTTTTAAGCTGAATGCTACCTACAGCCCCACTAAACTCAAGTGGACGCAAATTGTATCCAGGAGTAATAAAAGTGAAACTATCATTAAAATTGTTTCCAGAGTGTTTATAAATTTTATTCTTTTTATCAATATCTCTTACCCAGCCATGAGCTCTTAAAGTTTTAATAAAATCAGCATCATCTTTGCTTTTACATACAATCATTCCACCTTCCATAGTTTGTAAGTGATGGCTAAAAAAAAAGGAAAAACTTCCAAAACTACCTATTGTTCCAGTAAATTGATTTGTATTTGAAATAGCACCAAAACTTTCGCAATTATCTTCTATTAGAATAAGATTATTTTTTTTTGCAATTGTTTTTAATTTTCTAAAGTCATTGGAATTTCCTAATAGATTAACAGCCATAATTGCAACTGTTTTCGAATTTATGGCTTTTTGTGTTTTTTTAATATCTAAATTTAATGTATTTTTATCTATATCTACAAAATTCAGACTAAATCCATACTGATTGCATGGAAAATAAGTAGTCGACCAACTTACAGCTGGAACAATTATGTTTCCTTTTAATCTATATTTCAAAGCAAGTGCAGCCATAATTAATAAATTTGCTGATGATCCGCTATTAACCATTACGGCATTTTTAGTATCTAAGTATTTACAAAATTCTTTCTCAAACTTCCTTACTTTTTCGCCCATTGTATATTGGCCGCTTTTAACTATTTTATAAATTGCATTTCTTTCTAGTTTATCCCAAGTATCAGAAGCTAATTGATAGTTTTTTTTTGAAAATTTACTCATTTTTTTCTATTAACCATAAATCAGTTTTTTTATTATTTAATATATGATTTTCAAGATCATCTATAATATCTAATTCATCAGAGTAGACCACATAACCTAGCTCAATGATTTTTTTGATATTAATTATGAAATTTATAGAAGTAATTTTTTGAAAATTATATTCAATAGTAATAATTTTTGGTTTTATTAATAAAAGACTTTTAATCAAATAAATCTCAGAGCCCTCTATGTCTATTTTGCAGTAATCAATATTTGGAAATTTATATTTTTCCAAAATTTTTTCTAAAGAAATCATTTCTTTAGAAATAAGAGTGTTATGTTTGTTTTTTTTTAGATATTTATAGTTTAAGATATTTTCATCTAAGATTTGAGATTTTTCTCCAAGACCCTCAATAAAATTAACTTTTTTCGCATTTTCTCCTACTAATTCATTTACAAAATGTATATTGGTTATATCAAAATTCTGAATTAAACTATTACTTTTCAATATTTCATAATTTAGTTTACTTCCTTCTATGCTAATAATCTTAGCTGTTGGAAAATTTTTCGAGAGAGGAAATGTCATAAGACCTATATTAGAACCAATATCTACTATGTAGTTTAAATTTATTTTATGTTTATCAAGAATTTTTTTTAATTTATTAACTAATAAATTGCCGTAAATAATCTCTTTGGGATAAAATCCGTGTAATAAATGTGGGTTAAATTCAGAATTTTTTAGAGTTATACCATTTTCTCTAAGATAAAAACTATTTTCGTTTGTTTTCAATATAACTTCATATTTATACTTAAGTTTATTAAGTAATTTAATAACAAAAGAAAGACTGAACCAAATAATTTTTTCTCTTATAAAAATATACTTTCTTTGTTCAATCTCTTTTTTCATTATAAATATTTGAAATAAATGAAATATGGAAATCAAATATAATTTGAATTTTTTTAATAAATACACGGCTTTATTTTAAATTTATTAAGCAAAAAATATACAATTCTATTTAATAAAATTAAGATATTGTTTTAATTGATATTAAATATAAAACTTAAATTATATAAAATTTAGTAAAATGAAATCGAAATTATTGTATAAGAAAGTCTTATTCTTTTTTGCCCATCCTGATGATGAGACACTTTCAGCAGGAGCTACAATAAATAAGCTTCGCTCTGAAGGAGTCAGGGTAAAAATTGTTATTGCTTCTAAGGGGCTTACAAGTAGAGGAGAGCATAATAATAAAAAAATTAGCGATCATATTAAAAATCTTACTGAAGCTTGTAAAGTACTGGGTGTTACAAGTAAAGATTTGCATATTGGTGATTTTGAAGACAATAGTTTTGACTCAGAGCCATTGATAAAACTAGTTAAATTTCTTGAAAATATTTTAAAAAATTTCAAGGCAGATGCTATTTTTACCCATCATAAGTTTTGTACAAATATTGATCATAAATATTGTCATGAAGCAGCTGTTATTGCTTCAAGGCCAATAAATGGTTCATTCATAGATTTATATTCTTGTGAAACTATTAGTAGTTCTGGATATAGCAAGCCAAGTAAATATGATCCAAATTTTTTCTACAAAGTTTCTAAAAAAAATATTTTAGCAAAACAAAATGCATTGAAAAAATTTAAGTTTGAATTGAGAAAATTTCCTCACATGCGATCAATAGAATTTATAGAAATTCATGCAAAGTACAGGGGTGCTCACATAGGAACAAATTTTGCTGAAGCATTTATAGTTAATAATTTATTTATTTAATTAAATCATTAAAAATATTTTGATTGCCTTTGTATGTAATTTTTAAAATTTTGTTTTTTTGAATTCTATTTATTTTTTTAGGATTTTTTATTAAATCATCAATTACTTTATTTAATTTTGATATGCTTTCAATATTTATAACAATGCCTTTATTTTTTAAAAAATTATAATTTTGTTTTTGATTTTTAATAAATAAATTACAAACACTTATTGCAGAAAAACCTATTCTTTCTAGAAGTGAGTAGCCATAACTGCCAATAAAAAAATAACTATATTGATAAGTCTTATATAAGTCTTTTTTATCAATAGTAAGTTTAATTTTTTTATGATTTTTCAATTTCATTAAAGTTTTTTTTGAAAAATTCATCTCACTTGTTAAAAGTAATTCTATTTTCATGAATTCATAAAATTTACTTAAAGATAATATTTTTAAAACTTTAAATAATAAATTGGATTTACAAGTAGATGAAAAAAAAATTGCAATAGGTATTTCTTTATTAAAATTAAATATTTTTCTTATTTTTGGATTTTTATTTAATGGTGATTGGATTAAATATTTAAAACCAAGCAATTTTTTTATATTTTTTATTTTTTTTGGATTTTTTGGATTATTACTAGAATAATTTAAATAAAAATCTGTTTTATATTTGATTACTCCAAAGTCATCTATTACACAAATTTTTTCTGAAATTTTTTTGTAGAAAATTATTTTTTTATTATTTAAAAAATAACTATCAACAAAAATTAAATTAAAATATTTTTCTTTAATTGTTTTAATTATTTTAAACTTACATGTACTTTTATTAATATCATGTCTTTTCTCGAAATAAAAAAAAACATCCCATTTATTTTGCTTGAAAGTATAAGCTAAATTAATACATCTGCCTAAATGGCCCCTACCTGTTGACTTTGAATAGTCAGGAATAAAGCAGATTTTTTTCACTTACATTAATTAAAAAGTTCGTATATATATTATTCTTCTATATCTTCTTTATATTATGTTTAATAATAAAACAATTCTAATTACAGGTGGAACAGGTTCCTTTGGTAAAGCTTTTACAAATAAGCTTTTAAATTCTTACAAAGTAAAAAAAATTATAATTTTTTCAAGAGATGAACTTAAGCAAAGTTTAATGCAGAATGAAATCCACTCTGATCGACTTAGATTCTTTATAGGTGATGTTAGAGACGAAAATCGTTTGAAAGAAGCTATGTGGAATTCTGACTATGTTGTCCATGCAGCTGCTTTAAAGCAAGTAGAAGCGGCTGAATACAATCCTTCTGAGTGTATAAAAACAAATATTCAGGGTGCTGAAAATGTTATTAAAGCTGCAATAGATCAAAAGATTAAAAAAGTAATTGCTTTATCTACTGATAAAGCTGCAAATCCAATTAATTTATATGGTGCAACAAAACTCGCCAGTGACAAGCTTTTTATTGCAGCAAATAATTTTGTAGGTGGAAAAGATATTAAGTTTTCTGTTGTGAGGTATGGAAACGTATTTGGTTCAAGAGGTTCTGTTGTACCTTTTTTCAAATCTCAAATAGAATCAAAACAAAAATTTATCACAATAACAAATCCCAATATGACAAGATTTATTATTACTTTAGATGAGGGTGTTAACTTTGTTATAAAATCATTCTCAAGAATGAGAGGTGGGGAAATTTTTATACCAAAGTTGCCATCAATAACTGTTGAAGAGATTGCAAATTTAATGGCACCTAAAATTAATAAAAAAATTATTGGTATTAGGCCCGGTGAAAAAATGCATGAAACCATGTGTCCCTCTGATGACAGTTTAAATACTATTGAATTTAAAGATTTTTTTATTATTAAGCCTGTATTACAATTTTCTAATGAATACGACTACACTAAGACTTTGCTTAAAGAAAAAGGAAAAAAAGTTAAGTTTGGTTTTGAATATAGATCAGATAATACTACTAAATTAAATCACAATACTTTCAAAAAAATGCTTAAGCAATTTAATGACAGTTAATAGATATAGCTCACAATTTATTGATAAAAATGATTTAAAAAAAGTAAAAGAAGTACTTAATTCTGATTATTTAACTCAAGGACCCTATAACGAAAAATTTGAAAAACAACTCTCAAAGGCTACCAATTCAAAATACTCTCTGACTTTTAATTCTGCTACTTCGGCACTTCATACTGCTTGTATTTCTTTAGGATTGAAACCAGAGGATAGGGTTTGGGTTACTGTTAACTCTTTTGTTGCTTCTTCAAATTGTGCTTTGTATTGTGGGGCTAAAATAGATTTTGTAGACATAGATCTTAAAACCTTCAATATCTCAGTTGATTCATTAAAAATTAAATTAAAAATAGCTGAAAAGAAAAAAAAGTTACCAAAAATACTTATTATTGTTCATATAGGTGGAAATCCATGCGATTTGTACGAAATAAAATTACTATCAAAAAAATACAATTTTAAAATTATCGAAGATGCATCTCATGCATTAGGAGCAACTTATAAAAAATCAAAAATAGGAAATTGCAAATATTCAGATATATCTGTTTTTAGTTTTCATCCAGTTAAAATGATCACTACTGGTGAAGGTGGATCCTTACATACAAATGATTTAAAAAGTTATAACATAGCAAAAATTTTTAAATCTCATGGAATAGATAAAAACGTAAAATCTAATATCACTAAAAGAATCGAAAAATGGTACTTCGAGCAAAAAATACTAGGATTTAATTATAGGATGTCTGAGATAAATGCCGCTCTTGGGGTAAGCCAATTAGAAAAACTTAATAAATTTAAAAAAAAGAGAAATGATATTGCAAATTACTATATAAAAAATTTAAAAAACAATCCATTTATCAATACTCAATTTGTAAATAAAAACTCTACTAGTTCTTATCATTTATTTATAATTTTGATTAATAAAAATTCTAATAAAAAAAATTATGAAATAATGAATTTCCTTGATAAAAAAAAAATAGGGACTCAACTTCATTATTTACCCATCCATTTGCACCCATTTTATAAAAAAATAGGTTATAAAAAAAATGATTATCCTAACGCAGAACTTTATTCTAAAAAGGCATTGTCATTACCCCTTCATTATAAAATGAATAATGAAGATGTAAGGTATGTAATCAAGAATATAAACAAGTATTTTGGAATTTAATAAAATTGTACTAGGGACTGCCCAAATAGATGGCAATTATGGTGTGGCAAGAGAAAATTCAATTTTTGATATTAAGAAAATTCTTAAAATTTGTAAAACTGAAAACATTTTATTTTTAGACACTTCTCAAAAATATAACAATGCTCACAACATATTAAGTAACTATGTTAAAAAAGATTTTAATATAATTACAAAAATTTCATTTGCAGATATTAAAAATGAATATTTAAATAAGGAAATTGTTAAAAGAAAATTAGAAGAAGTTTTTATTTCTTTAAAACAAAATCAAATAAATTCAATTTTATTGCATGATACCAATATCCTCAAAACAAAATATGCAGATTATTTAATTGAAGAATTAAATATTTTAAAAAAAAATAATAAAATTAAATATTTTGGTATATCAATTTATGAACTTGAAGAGTTAGAGTCATTTTATGATTTAGGGTTTGACATAATCCAAGGCCCTTTAAATATTTTAGACAGAAGAATTATTGATTCAGGGTGGCTTGAAAAAATTCATCTTGATCAAAAAGAATTTCATGCCAGGTCAATTTTTCTCCAAGGTCTACTTTCTCAAGATAAAAAACAAAATATACCTATAAAATTTCATAAATGGGAAAAATTTTGGAATGATTGGTTCTCCTGGCATAGAAATAATAATATAAAGCCAATTCAATCTTGCTTATCATATGCTTTGAATAATGAATCAGTAGCCAAAACAATAATTGGAGTTGATAATGAGGAACAATTAAATAACTTAATTAATATATGTAAAAACAAATTACTTGATATTAATATGTTGAAGGATTTAATGAAAAAAACTATAAACGATGAATACTTAATAAATCCAAAAAATTGGAAAACATTTAAATGAAAATAGGAAATAAATTTATTGGAGACGGTCATCCTTGCTTTATAACTTTTGAAGCAGGAGCAACTCACGATGGAGTTGATTATGCAAAAAAACTTATTAAACATGCTTCCGACTCAAAAGCAGATGCAGTAAAATTTCAAATTTTTGATCCTAATGAATTAATATCTGATAAAACAATTGAATTTGATTTTGAGATACTTGTAGACCGAAATACGAATGAAACAAAAAAAATCTCAGAAAATCTTTTTGATATATTTGTAAGAAGAAGTTTAAATTTTGAACAATGGACTGAGCTTAAAACATACTCAGATAGTTTGGGCTTAACTTTTTTTGCCACGATAGGAGACGAGCTAGGTTTGGATTTTGTGAAAAAAGTTGGATGTCACTCAATTAAAATAGCTTCAGCTGATGTAAACTATTTTCCTTTTCTAAAAGAAGTTGCTAAATCTGGAATCAGTATTCAATTGGATACAGGTAATTCAACAATTGGAGAAATTGCTGATGCTATTGACATAATAAAAACTGAAGGCAATAGTGAAATAATTATTCATAATTGCCCTTCTGGTTATCCAGCAATACCTTCTTCGATTAATTTAAATATGATAAAATCTTTAAAAAATATGTTCAATTGTCCAGTAGCTTATTCTGATCACTCAGTGGGTTTTGATATGGATATTGCAGCAGTTGCAATCGGAGCAAATCTTTTAGAAAAAACTATTACTCTTGATAAAACTACCCCTAGGGTAGAGCATATTATGTCTTTAGAGCCAAAAGAAATGGAAGAATTTGTAAAAAAAATTCGTGAAATTGAAATAGCTATGGGTTCGTCAAGAAGGATATTTACTGAAATAGAAAAAGAAAAAAGATTAAAAGTCAGAAGGAGTATTTGTGCAGGTATGGACTATAAGAAAAATACCCAGGTAAAAGATATGATTTTAAAATACAAAAGACCTGGATACGGCATACCTCCTAATCAATTAAATGAAATACTAAATAAAAAATTAAACAAAGATATTAAAGAAGGTTCACAATTATCATTTAATGACCTTGAGTAAAAAGCCTATCGCAATTATCCCTGCTAGATTAAATTCAAAAAGACTTTCAAGAAAAAATATAATTAAAATTAATAATAAACCATTGATTGCTTGGTCTATTAGAAAAGCCCTTCGTTCCAAACTATTTAGTAAAGTAATTGTTAGTTCTGAGTCTTTAAAAATTAAATCTATTGCTATAAAAGAAGGGTCTGAATTCCATCACAGAAAACCAAATCTGTCTAAAGATACTTCTACTGTAGTGGAAGTTTGTCAAAATGTATTAAACAACTTTGATAAATCTATTAATGAGAAAATGGTATTTTGTTGTATTTATCCAACTGCCCTTCTTCTTACAATTGAAGATTTAAAAAAAAGTTATAAAAATTTTTCTATTTCTAAATATGATTCTTTAATTTCTGCTTCAGAATATAATCTACCTCCTTTTCAAGCTCTTTTGCCAAAAAAGGGTTTTTGGCATTTGGCTATGAAAAAATATGAAAAAATTCAATCTAATAAATATCCAAATATTTTATGTGACGCAGGTATGTTTTATTGGACAACAAAAAAGATCTTAAAAAAAAATAAATCTTTTTACTCAAAAAAATTAGGAATTCATAAGATACCTATAGATAGAGTATGTGATATAAATACTAAAAATGATTTTAAATTAATGGTAAAAAATTTAAAAAACTTAAAAAATGACAAAAAAATATTTATATAATATTTCTAATAAGACTCTTGGTTCTAAGTTATGGAAAAGAGCCCAAAAAAGTATTGCAGGTGGAAGCATGCTTCTTACCAAAAACCCAGATAGATACCTATCAGATTATTGGCCTTCTTATTTTCAAAAGACAAGCGGTTGTAAAGTTTGGGATTTAAATTCTAAAATGTATTTAGATTTTAGTTATATGGGTGTTGGTACTAATTCCCTAGGTTATTCAAGAAAAGAAGTTGATAAAGAAGTTTTAAAAAAAATTTCATTAGGCAATATGTCAACGCTTAATGCGCCTGAAGAAGTATTCTTATCTGAAAAATTATTAAATCTAAATCCCTGGGCACAAAAAGTCAGATTTACTAGGTCCGGAGGAGAAGCAAATGCTGTAGCCATTAGATTGGCCAGAACTTTTAAAAGAAAAGACAAAATATTAATATGCGGTTATCACGGATGGCATGATTGGTATTTGTCTACCAACTTATCCTCAAAAAATAATTTAAATGGACATATTATTAAAGGTTTAAATCCAGGGGGAGTTCCTAGCTCATTAAAAAACACAACCCTATCTTTTAAATATAATGATATAAAAACTTTTACTAAGCTTATTTATAAACATAAAGACGATATAGCTGCTGTAAAGATGGAGGTTGTTAGGAGCATACAACCAAAAGATGATTTTCTAAAAAAAGTAAGAGAGATAACAAAAAAACATAATATTATTCTTATTTTTGATGAGTGTACCTCAGGTTTTAGAGAAACGTATGGAGGTATTTACTCAAAATACAAAGTTACACCAGATATGATTATCTATGGTAAAGCACTTGGTAATGGTTACGCAATTAACGCAGTATTAGGAAAGGGTAAAATTATGAATTCCATAGATGATACTTTTATAAGTAGTACTTTTTGGACTGAAAGAATAGGATCCACAGCAGCATTGGCCACTTTAGATACAATGAAAAAAGAAAAATCATGGATAGTCATCACAAAAATAGGTAAAGAAGTTAGGGGTTTTTGGAAAGACGTATTCAAAAAATTTGAATTTGATACTGAAATAACAGGTATACCAGCTTTATCAAATTTTTATTTTAAAGATCTTAACCATTTAAAATATATTCGTTTTATTTCTCAAGAAATGCTTCAAAAAGGATTCTTAGCTAATAATGTTTTTTATGCTTCCACTTCTCACAATAAAGCACTTTTAAAAAAATATTTTTTAGCATTCGAAGAGAGTTGTATGGATTTGAGAGAAGCAATGGATAAAAAAAACATTGATATTTTGTTAAAAAAGCAACATAAAATAAAAAAAAACTTTGAAAGATTGAATTAATAGTTCAAATTATAAAATAATGAAACTTTGTACTAAATGTGTTATGCCTGAAACAGCTGAGTCATTATCTTTTGATGAATCTGGTGGTTGTTCTGTTTGTAAGCAAATAGAATTTAAAAAAGAAGAAATCGACTGGAATCAACGACATAAAGATTTGATAGAGTTAGTTGAGGAACATAGAGGCAAATATGACTATGATTGTATTGTACCTTTTTCAGGAGGTAAAGACTCAACCTTTACACTTTATTATTTAGCCAAAGAATTAAAATTAAAATGCTTGGTAGTTCGTTTTGATCACTTATTTATGAGACCAACAGTTGAAGAAAACTGTACAAAAACTTTTAAAAAACTTGGTGTTGATGTAATCAGATTTTCCCCTAATTGGAAAGTTGTAAGAAAATTAATGTATGAGTCTTTAGTTAGAAGGGGTGATTTTTGTTGGCACTGTCATACGGGAATCTTTGCATACCCGATGCATGTGTCGTTAATGACAAAAGTTCCTTTGATATTTTGGGGCGAGCCAGGAGCTGAATACTCATCTTACTATTCTTATGATGAAGTTGAAGAGGCAGATGAAAGAAGATTTAATTTAAAAATAAATTTAGGAATAAATGCTGAAGATATGCATGGCATGTTAGATAATACAATTAGTGATCATGAAGTAACCCTGAGGGATTTGAAACCATATACTTATCCATCTAGAGAATTATTAATGAAAAACAAAACAAGATCAGTATATTTAGGAGCTTATATACCATGGAATCCAAGAGAACAATCTGCCTTAATTGCCAAAGAATTAGATTGGAAGGGAGATTTTGTAGAAGGAGTACCTCCGGAATATAGTTATGAAAAAATTGAATGTTTCATGCAAGGATTAAGAGACTATATAAAATTCTTAAAAAGAGGATTTGGGAGAACTTCACATTTAACTTCAATTGATATAAGAAACGGAGAGCTTACAAGAGAAAAGGCTTTAGAACTAGTTAAGGAATATGATGGGAAAAGACCAAAAGCACTGGATTTCTTTCTTGATTTAATGGAAATAAAAGAAGAAGAGTTTTACAATATAGTATCAAAGCATGTAGTTTCTCCAAATAAAATGCCTAACACAGACCTTATTGGAAAAAATAATAAGGTTCCAAAGGATTTCGATTCCTTTGAAAAAATTTTTTCACATAAATAATTTTGATAGTAGGTATAATAGATTATGGTGACGAAAATACAGGATCAGGAAATTTAAATTCTGTAAGAAATTCATTATTCTATGCCGGTTGCGAAACAATTTTGATTAATGATCCTGATCAATTAAAAAAAGTTGATAAAGTAATTTTACCTGGAGTTGGTGCAACAAAACATGTAATTGATAGTATTAAAAAAAAAAATTTTGATGAAGCTTTAAATGAAAATATTTTAAAAAAAGGAAAGCCCTTTTTAGGTATTTGCGTTGGCATGCAAGTTTTAGCAACTCATTTAACTGAATTTGGTGAACATGATGGTTTAGGTTGGATTGAGGGTAAGGTTATAAATCTTAAAGACACTATTTCTAATGATAGAATTATTCCACATATGGGTTGGAATGAAATATCATTTAAAAACGACACTTTAAAATTAGAAAAAAAAATTAATAGATATAAATCCTTTTATTTTGCTCATTCTTATACTCTTATCCCAGTAAATAAAAGTATTGTGAACTCTACTGTGGATTATGGTAAAGAATTAGTTGCAGGTATTTCTTTTGATAACATAGCTGCTTTTCAATTTCATCCTGAAAAAAGTCAAATATCTGGAGAATTATTTTTAAAATGGTTTATAGAATGGAGTCCTTGATATGTACCAGAGACTAATCCCATCTATTTTAATTCAAGGTAATAGGCTAGTAAAAGGTAAATTTTTTGATAATCATAAAGATGCTGGCTCTCCTAGGACAACAGCTAGAGCGCACAATCACCAAGGAGCCGATGAACTTTTAGTAAGTGACATAAAAGCTTCAAAGTTCAACATACCCCCAAATTTTGAAATTTTGAAAGAGATCGCAAAAGAAGTATTTATGCCTCTTACCTTTTTTGGAGGAATTTCTTCCGTTCAGTTAGCAAGAAAATGTATGGATATTGGAGCTGATAAAATAGGCCTTAATACTACCGCTATTGATAATCCAAATTTGATAAATAGCTTGGCTAAACAATTTGGATCTCAAGCAGTTGTTTTGGGACTAGATATTATTAAAATAGATAATAATTATTTTGTTTATGACCATAGATCAAAAAAAGCAATTCAAGATTTAGAACCACTAATATGGGCTAAACAAGCTATTGATTTAGGTTGTGGTGAAATTAGAATTATGTCAGTTGATAAAGAAGGTAGTCAGAATGGATTTGACTTTAATATATTTAATAAAATGAGAAAAATAGCAAATATACCAATAATTTTAGAAGGAGGAGCTGGAGGATTAGACGATTTAGAAGAAGCTTATGATAATGGTGTAAATGGGATAGCTTTAGGATCCCAACTAGTTTTTTCAGACAGTAATTTAATTAAAATAAAAAAACATTTAAAAACAAAAAATAAAAATATAAGAGATTAAGCTAACTAAATAAAAAAAGTTATATAACTTAATAAATGAAAATGAATGTTATTTACATAAAATCACCTGACTCGGCATGGATAGATATAGCAAATATTTTAAAAAAAAAAAATAGTTGGAATACTGTTGGTTGGATTGGTCAAAAAAAGTATAAAATAAATTTTGATAAATTTAGTAAAGACAACAAAGCAAATTATTTTGATCAAGAACTTTTTTTTTCCAATGAAATTGACTATTATTTAAATCAACAAATACACACAAAGGTAAATGTAGATGAAATTTTAAAAAAAATGAAGTTTCATATTCCTATAATTTATGAACAAATTAACCGATGGTTTGATTATGCTATTTCAGAAAATAAAAATCTAAAAAAATTATTTTTAAGTAAGATGATCGCAGATATTTCAAAATTTATTGAAATTTATAAAATCGATATAGTGGTTTGTCCAACAGTACCTCATCGTATTTATGACTATGTTTTTTATGCATTACAATTAATTAAAAATAAACCATTCTTAATGGTAGAAAATACTTCTGGAATTCGAATTAAAAACAATAACTTAGTAAATCTTAATTTTGGGATTTATAATGTTTATTTTAGAACGAGTTATATAAATAATATCAAATTAAACTCAAATCATAAATTTGATAGCGAGATTTCTAAAGTTTTACAATATTTTAAAGATAAAAATGATTCAATAAAATATACTTATATTCTAGCAAATGAAAAAACTACTGAAAGTTTATTATATAAAAGTAAACTTCTTATCCCTAAAAGAATTAAACTTTACCTAGGTTTTATTATTAGAAATTTTTTTCAAGGCAATGATAAAACAGGATTGTATTTAGAAAAAAATTCAAAAACTTTTTGCGCTAAGTCTTCTATAAAAAAAAACGTCACGTATAAACTTTTAATTCATAATAACTCACAAAAAGCTTTTAATTTTTACTTAAATAATTCTATTAAATCAGATTTCCCTGAAAAGTCTGTCTTTTTTGCTGGAAGTAGGCACCCAGAAAGATCTCATTGCCCTGATGCAGGTCTTTTATACGACCCCCTAAGAATTCTAACAAAACTCTCTACAAATTTGCCTAATGATTATTTTATTTTATATAAAGAACATCCAAATAATTTTAATCAACCATTTGAGGATCCAAGAAAAAATATTGATTTTTATAAAAAGTTATTAGAATTAAAAAATATTATATTTATTCATCCAAAAATTCACTCAAATCATCTTATTGACGTATCTTCTATAGTGGCCACAGCTACAGGGACTGCAGGATTTGAAGCAGCTATTAGAGGAAAGCAATCAATTATTTTTGGCTCTTGTTGGTATGAAACCCTTGGTTCAGTTAAAAAGTTAAATAATTCTTTTGAAATAAAGAATTATTTTAAGAATTTTAGAATCTTGGATGAAAAAAGTATTAGAAAAGAAATATCAATTTTATTGAATAAAATTTACTCTTGCTCTTTTGATTTAAATTATAGGAGGAATAATCTAGTTAATTTTAATGACAAAAGTAATCCTCTATATTTAAAAAAACTAGATCTCATTTCTGAAATGTATTCTAATACTTACAGTACTTATAAAAAATTTAATTAATTTTAATGTCTTCCCAACTTAGAGGATGCCCTGTTTTGAGATCTTTTAAGCTTTTTTTTCCATTTACATATTTATAAAACTTTAATGGAAGTCCATCATTTGGTCTTAGTGAATCAAAATTTTTATTTTTTCCATATCCAAATTTAAATTTATCTCCAGCCTTTATGTTTTTTGTTATCCAGAGTGAAGGTTGAAATTTTCTTGTTTCAAGCTCTCTATTAGAAGGTTTTAATTTTACAGATCCCTTCATCTTTTTAAATATTTTTAAGTGCTTTTTACTTAAATCTCTTAAAAAATTCTTGTAACTAAATTCATCTATTGCTTTGATTAAATATTCTATTTCTTTTGGTTCTTTGGAGAATGCCCAATCAAAACCACCTTTTTTTTTCTCAAAAAGTTTTTTTGATTTTGACCTATTTTTAATTAAATGGAATTCTATTACTTCAGCTCCCATATATACTGATGATAGTGGAGCTATGAATGGTTCTAAATTTTTTAAACTATTTACATTTTCAAATAAAGTGTGATCAGAAAAGCCAATAGTACAATTAAAATATTTCTTTATAAAAGGGATAGTTTGTAGATCAAGTTCAGCAAAATTTGCCGGATAACCACTATTACAATGCAACAAGGTTGGCCTAGCTTTGTTACTTCTAATAATATTGATTGCGTTTTCAACCTCTTCAAAATACGACATTCCATTTGAAATCATTATATTTTTTGAAACTTTTGTCGTTTCTTTAATTAAACTCAAATCAGACAATTCAAAACTAGCAATTTTATATTTACTAAAATTAAATTTCTTAGTAAATAGTAAGTCATTTTCTGAATAAACAGTTGTAAATAAATCAATTTTTATTTTTTTGCAATACTCAACTATATTATTATGCCAATCTCTTGGTGTATGAGCCATTTTGTATAATTTTTTAATAGCCATATTTCCCCACATGGTATTATTTTTAAATTTTGTATCTGATGAAATTGTATCGGAAGTATAGCTTTGGATTTTAACACAATCTATTTTAAGACTTTTAGCAATATCTATAAGTTCAAACATTTCATGAAGATCCCCTTCATGATTGCAGGAAAGTTCTGCTATTAAATATGGTTTCTTCATTTTTTAGTTGTTATTTTAACTTCACACAATATTGATTTTGTTTTCTTTTTTGCTTTTGAAAATTCTAATTTAAGTTTATTTTCTAAAATCACATAAGCTTTTTTATATTCTTCTGAATCAACCATTCTTATAGCATCATAAACTTTATTTAAACCTTTATAAAGTTTAAGATTATTATCTTGATAGGAAAGTCTTTTTAAAGGAGTCCTTCTATAATTTTGACTTCTATAAATTAATTTTTTTTTATAAATAATATTTTTAATTATATCAATACTTACATCAGAGCATCTGTTTAGAATATCACTTAAAGGTCCCTTTAAACTCAGATGTCTTTTAAGAATTATTGGTCCCTTATCAAATTCTTCTGATATTAAAAAAGCGGTCATTTTAGTTTTATTTAAACCTTTTATAATTTGATTTTGTATTGGACTTCCTCCTGAAAAATTTGGTAAATCTGAAGAGTGAAAACCTATAATTTTTGAATATTTTAATAAGTGACTTGGTATTTTGTAACTCCAATGCAAAACAAATACATAATCATAATTTTGATTTTTAATTTTATTTATAATTTTTGACTTTGAATTTAAAAAATCACAATGATGTTTTGTATGAGCTCTAAAAAACCTAAACGTTTTTCGACCCCATTCCTTATTAGAGATAAATAGTATTTTCAATGTCATATTGTATTAGTCCTATAACTTCATATATAGTATTAATTAATTAAGATAATAGCGAATAATAAATATTATGGAAAAAAAAGTATTATTTTTATGTGATGAACAAAATGATTGGTTTTCACATATACTAAGACCTTATGTCAAAAAACTAAATCAACAAAATAATAATTATAAAGCTTCTATTTCTTTTAAAATACCTAAAACCAAATACTTTGAGATTGTATTTTTGATGAATCTTACCTACAAGGTAGAAAAAAATTTCCTCAAAAATTTTGGTGTAACTTTGCTTATCCATGAGAGTGATTTACCAAAAGGTAAGGGATACGCACCCATTCAATGGCAGTTATTAGAAAATAAAAATAAAATAAAATCTTGTCTAATAATGGCATCAGATAATGTTGATAGTGGAGATATAGTTGATTCAACTATTATTAAATTTAAAGATAATGAACTTTATGACAAGATAAGAAAAAAACAATTTGATTCACATTTATTACTGATAGACAGATTTCTTAGTAACTTTCCAAAATTTAGGAAACAAAAACAAAAAGGTTCTTCAACTTACTATAGAAAAAGAATGTTTGGAGATAGTGAGCTAAATATTAATCGATCAATTAAAAATCAATTTAATTTATTAAGGATAGCCAATAATGAAAAATGGCCAGCTTTTATAAGAAATAAAAATAGTATTTATAAATTAAAAATATATGAGACAAATATTGAAGAACTGATTGGTTTAGAAATAAGAATAGCTAAACCAAAAGATAGTAGGGATATTTGGTTAATTAGAAATGACCCTTTAACAAGAAAAATGTTTAGAGTTCATAAATATGTAAAATGGGATGATCATAATACTTGGTATAAGGATATTATTGTTAATAAAAAAAGTAAAATTTTTATCGGTTATTCTAAAAATACAGATGAAATAATAGGGTATGTTAGATTTGATATTGATAAACAAAATAATTTTCATATATCTGTAAGTTTGAAATCGACATTTAGAGGTTTTGGCTTATCTACAAAATTTCTTTTGATGGCATTTAAAACATTAAGAGAAAAGAATGTTTTATTTATTGCTGAAATTTATGATATTAACAAGGCAAGTAAAAAAATATTTAAAAATTTAGGTTTTAAAAAGTATAAACAATCTAGATCTTTAAATACTTTCAGAGCATATAAGAGAGAAATATTGGGCAAAAATTTACCTTTAGATAATAAATGAAAACTCAAATATCAATAATTTACAAGTTTTTGAGGAAATATTTGCCACTAAAATCACAATTATTTTTTCTACTTTTAATATTTTTTTCAATTTTAATTGGTTTATTAGATTTTTTTTCAATATATTTTTTACAAAATTTTAATTCTGAGTCTGGCGTTTCAATAAGTTTAAATCATAAATATGTGATTTATTTCATGATTAATTTCACTGCTTTATTTTTATTTAAATTAATTCATTTAATAATTAATAGATTAGTTTTAGTGACTTCTGAAGAAGGGTTATGTAATGAGATCATTAAAAAAAATTTTTTAAATCGATATATCGATACGTCAGATAACTCAGATAGTTCAATCGTGAATTTGATTACATATGAGTCAAAAAGATTAACAAATAGTGTTATTAAGCCTATTAATTTAATGTTTTCAAGCTCACTCATGCTTTCACTAATTGTCACTGGATTAATAATATTTGGTTATTCTTTAACTCTCATTATAGGAGCTTTAGGAACTTTTCTATTATTCATAATATATATGTCTATTAAAAAAAAGTTTGATTTTTTTAACAAAAATTTAACTAACAAAAATAACGAAAGAACAAAAAATATCTTAGATATTTTAAAAGGTTCTATGGCAATAAAAAGTTACAAATTGGAAAATTTTTTCTTTAGTGATTTTAAAATCTCTAATTACCAAATTAAAAAATTGTCTTTACTTAGTGAACTATATCAACAGGTACCAGTAAAATTAGTAGAATTATTTATAATAATTTTAATTTTTTTGTTTTATTTGCTAAATTACTTTTACTCTTCAACAGATAATTTAAAAATAGATTTTTTTGTATATTTTTATGCGTTCTATAGAAGCTACCCTTTAGTTAAAGATATCTATGGGGCTTTTAGTAATTTTCAGAATAATAAAGAGTCATATGTGCAAATTAAGAAATATTTAGATGAAAAATTTGACGATAGTTCGGATAAAAATTTAAACTTAAAATCTTTTAATAAAATATCATTTAAAAATATTAGTATTCAAAGAAAAAGAAAAAAAATTATTAATAACCTATCTGTTGATATTAAGAAAAGTAAATTCATGGGAATCTCTGGAAAATCCGGTTCAGGTAAAACTACTTTAGCCCTCGCTCTATCTGGATTAATTAATATTAGTAGTGGTAGTATATATTTAAATAATACTAAAATTGATCATAAAATTTTTTACAAACTTAGAAAAGAAATTATTTATCTTAGCGAAAATCCTTTTATTGTTTCAGGTACCTTGGAGAAAAATATGTTTGGTATGTCTATAAGTAATAAAAAATTAAAGGATTACTTAAAGTTAGTAAATTTTGAACAAATAAAAAAACATGATTATATAAATACCGATAATGATAATATTTCTTATGGGCAAAAACAAAAAATAGCTTTAATAAGATCTTTATTATTTAAGCCAAAGATTTTAATTTTAGATGAAGCTCTTAATGGTATTGATTTAAAATCAATGTCAAAAATTTTAAATTTTTTAAAAAAGCAAAATATCACGGTTTTGCTAATTACTCATAATATATCAGTAATGAAAAAATATTGTGAAGATATCCTTAAAATTAATTAAGAATTAGTTTCTATTTTTATTTATCACTCTTGATATAATTAGTAATGTCAGTTTGAAAATTTTTCTTTATATTCTCATAGTCAAATTTTTCTTTATTATGTCCAAATCTAAAAAATGAATTATATCTCCAATAATCTCGGATTATATACATTCTCTGTATGCCTAATTTAATTTTATTAAATTTTAATTTAGTTTTATTAGTAAATTTGAAATTCATAGCTTCTATAATTGAATTTTTATTAATATATTTAATTACATTAGGATAATTTTGATATTGAGCATCCCCAAATAGAAGATATGGTTTTTTGACATAATAAGATTCATGCCCTGAAGAACCATTTACACCTGCTATAAAAACAGATTTTTGCATAATTTTTATTGAATTTTCATAGTCTTTAATAAAATATATATTTTTTAAATTTTCTCTAATCTTTATGAAATAATTTTTATCTCTATATATTATATTTTTAAAATATTTATCAAAACTTTTTGGATGTTCTTTATATAAAATAATATAATTTTTAGGAAGATGTCGAGATAATATTGATAAAGCATAATAATGCTCATAGTATATATTCCCATCTGGATTTGTTGATCTTTCCGGTTGATAACTAGGTAAAAAGTAAATGTATTTTTTATTTTTTAATTTAGAAAAATTGATACTAAATTTATCATAGTATTTTTGCGATTGTCTCAAGCCATATTGGTTCATTTTACTTGCAAATAATATTCTTAGATATGAAGATCTTTTTGGAAAACCAAATTTTAACATAATTGGATTTATGCTTTTATTTAATTGTAGCAATCTTATAATTTTAAAAAAAATATTTTGTTTTAAATTTGATGAAAGAATTGTTTTATTAGTAAGAGGAACTCTTTTTTTATTAGTTAAACTTTTAATTTGATTGATGATTTTAATTTCCTCTAATCTAAATATATTCTTATTTATTTTTGTAATTACATTTTTTTTGGTATTTATTTTTTTTACAAAATCATCATTGTTTTCAATCAAACAACCAAACTCTTCAAAATATTGGAAATCAGGATAAATGAATTTAATACTATTAGATTCACAAATATCTCTAATAATTACGTCATAAACTCTATGAGGAGGACTTCCACAAATTACTAACTTAAAAGGATTACTAAGTATAATTTTAATTAATTTTCTAACTAATCTATCTATATATTGTAATCTTTGATCCAAACTAAAATACATAAAATTTGGGAAAAATCTTGAAAGATTATTATTATATTTTAGATAATTATTTTGAAGTAATTCATAAGTACTTATAAATTTTAATTTATTAAAAAATATTTTTTTATTATTAATTATAATATTAGGATAAGAATATAATTTTTCCGATAAATTATTATTTTTCTCATCAAAATCTTCATTAAATATATATATATTTTTTTTATCAATATTTATTTCTTTAAAAATTTCATCCCATATAGGTGTTACTGTTCCAATGCCAAGTATTTTTTTATTCATTTTTAAATTATGCAAATTTTAATTTTATTTTTTGTTATGTAAGTTATTGTTTTAACATCGAGAATTTCTAAATTATTACATTTTAATAGTTCACTTAAGTATAAATTAACACATATGTTATTATCAGCGTATAAATCCTTAGTTAATTCTATTTTTTGCATAATATTAGAAAAATTTTCCTCATAGAATAACCAATTTATATAATTATATTTAACAACATCTATATTAATCATTTTTTTTTCGCTGATAGTATTGAATTTTATTAAATAAATAATCTTAATTTTTAAAAATAAATTTAAAATTAAATTAATCATTTTTTTAGTTTTGGATATTTTTTTCAAGCTTCCTCTCTGATATTTATAAAGCGTTTGATCTTTTTCACTAAGTGAATAGATTTTAATTAAAAAATCAAAAATTATATTTTTAATAAAGAAAAATTTATTTAAACTATATTTATAATTCCTATTTTTTAATATTTTTTTTTTGAACTTATACTTACTAAAAATAATTTTTTTCTCAGAGATTTTTAGTAAAGTAAATAATGTAAATGTAAATGGACAAATATCAATGTTTTCAAAAATAACTTTTTTAATTTTTTTTTCAGTCAAAAATTTATCCCAAAAATCTATTAATTCTAAAAATAAATACTCTTCATCCCTAGAATCCATCGTTTTGTAATTAAAAGTACATTTTGTAATAATTTGATTAAATTTTTGTATATATCTAATCGATTTGTTATGAATTAATCGATCTGGTATGGTTTTATTTGAGTTATTAAATAAGCTTTCAATATCTATATTTTGTCCTTTTGTATTAATATATTTAGTAGAAGTCTCTTTTTGAATGAAAAGCGTTTTTTTTTCAATAATAAACATTTTAATATTCTAAGTAATTTGAATAGTATATTAATGAGATTATATATCTAGGTTATAAAAATTGCGAAAAATTTTATTTATTTATGAAAAAAAAAATTGGTCTATTTATGACGATGGCTATAATTTAAAAAAACATAATCAAAATATAATTCTTTCTAAATTACCAATACCTATTTTTTTTTATATTAAAATAATACATTTTGGGTCCTTTAATCTTTTAAGAAAATACAAATTCCTTCTAAGAATTTTAAAATTATTTAAATTTAAAATTATCTGCTCTTGGTACCATATTGATGATTCAAAAGATAAAAATTTTTATAATTTTCATGATTTATATAATTATGTTGATAAATGGCATGTTACAACAGATGAAATTTATAGTCATTTATTAAAAGAGAATGTAGTAAAAAATAAAATTAAAAAAATTTTTTTAGGATTTGAATCAAAATTATTTTATCCACCAGATATTTCCCAAATTATAGATTTAAAAAACAAATTAGATTTACCTAAAATTAACAATACTATTATTATAGGATCATTTCAAAAAGACGGATCAGGATGGAATGGTGGTGATTTAATTAAGCAAATTAAAAGACCGCAGTTATTTATTAATTTTGTAAAACAATTAAAAAAAACAAATTATGATATTTTTGTTGTTCTTTCTGGTCCTTCAAGAAATTTTGTAATAAATGAATTAAAAAAAAACCAGATAAAATATAAGTATTTTGGATATGTTAGCCAAGAAAAGTTATCCCAATTATTTAAAGTTATTGATTACTATTTTATTACTTCAATTAAAGAAGGTGGGCCTAAAAGCTTAATCGAAGCGACAGCTTCTAATAAAAAAGTTATTTCAACAAATGTAGGGATGTCAGGTTATGTTCTAAAAAAATATTTAAACGGTGTGATTATTAATGAAGATGAATTTGAAAATTTTTGTGACATTTTTTCAAAATTTCACAAAACTAAAATTAATGTAGACTACAAATCTTTTAAAAAAGAATTTGATTGGGAAAGCATATCTAATAAATATAAGGAATTACTATATGACCTTTAATTTATGAAAATATCTTATTAATTTTAGCTTAAAACATAATTTATTTATGAAATTATAATCATTTACATCAAAATAAGTTTTATTAAACATTGATATGTATTTGAGAAAAAATTTTTTTCTAAAAAGTAAATCTTTTTCAAAAGAGTTCTTTTCATTTGTATCGTATATTTTTTCCACAATTCCATTTGCTTTAATATAGATTTTTAATTTTCTTTTAATTGTTTTTTTATAATTTGATTTGATAGTTATACTATTATGCCTAATGTAAAAAAAATTTTTATTTGCCTTGTTTATAGTTGTTATTTTTTCTCCTAAAATAAAATATATGATAGCTAAAAAGTGGTAAAGCACATAAAAACCATCATTTTCAATAAATATTTTTTGATATTTTTGTTTTTTAATAATTTTTCTTAAATAAAGGTATTCTTTTAAAAATGGATATTCTTCTAATACCCACACTTTACCAATTTTTTTCCTAAAAATTTGAAATTTTATTAACGAAATACTTGGTGTTTCAACAAATATTGATCCTTTGAAATTTAATTTTTTTAATGAAAAAATATAATACAAAAATTTAGATCTTTTTAATGATATAAATATACTTTCTGAATTTACTAAGTCAGATAAAGAATTTGTGAATTTATTATTTTTTATATTTCTTCTAAAAATATAGTCTATATTTAAATATTTAGAATTGATGTATGTTTTTCTAACTCTATTTCCATAACCAATAATTGATAATCCCATAAAAAATTAATTTAATATTTTTTTATGTATATCTATAAAAGTTTTACTTCTCTCATTTTGGTAAAATTTATCAATAGTTTCCTGAGTTGCAAAATTATATATAATTCTTGGCCTAGGTATATCTTTAAGTGACTGTTCAGCTTTATGAAGAGTAGTAGTATCCATTAATACACCGTATTCATTTCCACAAAAAAAGCTTTTCTTATTAAGTTTAAATGAACTGAAGTACTTATCAATAAAACTAAAATTAAGTCTGCTATGAGTTTCTGTAATAATTGAAAATTCTTTTGAATCTTCTTCGAATAACTTTGGAAATACTAAAAATTTATAACATGGTAAAAACGGTCCTATAATTTTCGATTTTTTAATATAAGTGTCTCTATGCCAAGTCATATATGAAAGACCTTTATAACAAATTCTATATTGAATATTTGTGAGAAAGACTTTCTTATTAACCAATGAATTTATTTTTTTATCTATTTCATTTTTAAATAATAAATCAAACAAAAAAGGTTCATCTAAAATACTTTGAAGTTCAAAATCTTTTGTATTCTTATATTTGTATAGCCATTTAGAGTCATGCTTTTTATCACTTATAACCTCTTTAAATTTATTTCTTATAAGATCTTGGCTAAAATTTAACTTATCTAATCTAAATTCTTGATAGCCTTTTTGATAAAAGAATTCACTATTGACCATTTTGGTTGTAATTTATTTGTTTACTTTAGAATGTTTTATATAAATTTCAATTTAAACCTTAATTCAGGTGGTGGTAATAGTTTTTTAACTAGACTTAAAGCAGAATTAGATAAACTGAAGCTTTATTCAAATATCCATAAATCCAAATATATTATTATTAATAGCCATCATAACGTTTTAAGAGCTTTGATCATAAGAATTATTTACGCTAATAAGGTATTTATTCATAGGGTAGATGGACCAATCGGATTATATGTAGGCAAAGATGATTTTAGAGATAAATTAGTTCAAAACTTAAATAAAATTTCTGATTTGACTATTTTTCAATCGAATTGGTCAAAAAAAATGAATTTAAAATTATTGAAAATTGGAAATAAACATAGCCCTGTAATATATAATGGATCAAAAATTTTCAAACAAAGAAAAGCAAATGAAAATAAAAAAATATCTATAATTATTTCTTCCTGGTCTACCAATACAAATAAGGGAATAAATTTTTTTTCATATTTAGATAAAATGTTAGATTTTAAAAAGTACAGAGTTGATTTTTATGGTAATACAAATTATCAATTCAAAAACGTTAAAATTATTAAAAATAAAAATTTTAAAGATTTAGAAAAGATAATTCCAAATTATGACTTGTCATTAATTTGCAGTAAAAATGATCCTTGCTCTAATTTTTTAATCGAATCAATTAATTCAAATATTGATGTACTTTCCTTAAGTAGTGGGGGTCATAATGAATTAATAGTAAATAAAAAATGTTTTTTTAAAGATAAGGAAGATCTTTATGCGAAAATTATGAGGTATAAGAGAAAATCTTATAAATCTAATACTCAATATGATATAAAAAATTCTGTAAATTTGTATATAATTAATTCAAATAAAATAAAAAAACCAATATATAGAAATAGGTTATTTATCTTGAAAATTTTTATAATTACTTTTTTTAACATACTATTAAGTAAAGTTAATAAAATTTAACATGTACAAAATTTCAGTAATTGGATTAGGTTATATTGGTTTTCCATTAGCCGCGATGTTATCAAAAAATTATAAAGTTATAGGATATGATCAAAATCCAAATAGAATTGTTAATTTAAATTTAGGATTAGATGATAACAAGCAGTATTCGAAAAAATTTATTTCTAACTTAAATAATATTCTTTTAACTGATAATCATAATGAATTAAAAAATTCAGATATCTTTATAATAACTGTCCCGACACCGATTGATAAAAACAAATCTCCTGATTTATCCCTTTTAAAAAAAGCATCTAAACTAATCTCTAAATATATAAAAAAGAATTCTATAGTAATATTAGAGTCAACTGTTTATCCCGGAGTAACAGAAAATATATGTGGGGCTATTATAGAAAAATTTTCTAAATTACGTTCCAAAAAAGATTTTTTTTTAGCATACAGCCCAGAGAGAATGAATCCTGGTGATAATAAAAGATCAATTGATAAGATTACTAAAGTTATAGGAGCTTGTGATCTAAAGACATTGAAAACTGTTTCAAAAATTTATGCAAGTTTTCTAGGAAAAAAAATCTTTCATGCAAGTAGTATAAAAATAGCTGAAGCTGCAAAAGTTATAGAAAATACACAAAGAGATATCAATATTGCTTTTATGAATGAAATTAAAGAAATTTTTGATAAGACAAATATAGATACATTTGAAGTTTTAAATGCTGCTAAAACTAAATGGAATTTTTTGAATTTTGAACCAGGTTTAGTTGGAGGGCATTGTATAGGAGTTGATCCCTATTATTTAGCTGAATTTGCAAAAAAAAATAAAATAGATCCAAAAGTTATACTTTCTGGAAGATCGACAAATGAAAAAGCAACAAAATTACTATTTAATCAGATTAAAGTTTATCTAAAAGAAATAAAAAAACCAAATATTTTAGTTTTAGGATGTACATTTAAGGAGGACTGTCCAGATATTAGAAATTCTAAAATTATTGAACTCTGTTTAAACTTACAAAAGTTATGCAATAATTTATCAATATATGATCCGTGGGTAAATAAATTCGATAGAGAAAAATTAAATTTTAAATTTGTTGATAAATTACCAAAAAAAGAAAACATAAACTTAATCTTAATAGCTGTAAAACACAGTATTTTTAAACAGATTGGACTTAAGAGAATTAAATCAATTTCAAATAAAAAAACATTAGAAATAATTGATTATAAAAGAATTTTCAAAACTTAATTTATGTTAAATCTTAACAGTAATAAAATTATAAAATTAGATTATGTTTTAATTTTTTTCATTTGCTCACTACCATTAGTATTAATTTCAGGTCCATTTCTTCCTGACCTATTTGTAGTACTCTCTGGATTAATCTTTATATATCTAATGTTTAAAAAAAAAATATTATTTAATTTTTTCAATAAATACGTTTTTTTACTTTTAAGTTTTTATCTAGTTTCAATAATATCTTCTTTTTTATCAAACAATATAATCATGTCTTTTGAAAGTTCATTATTTTATTTTAGATTTTACTTTTTACCCTTAGTAATGTTTTATTTATTATTAAAATTTGAGAGTAAATTAATATCGCTAATTTGTATTATTTTATATATATCACTAATTATTATTTTCATAAGTATATTATATGAAGGTTTTTTAAATGGATTTAATGATCCGCAGTATTCAGGACTATTCGGTGATGAGCACATAGCAGGAAGTTTCACTTCAAGGTTTTACCCCCTAATAGTTTGCCTAACTTTTTTTATTATTAGCGAAGATAATAAATATTTACCTTATATCTTAGCTTTAGTTATAATCATGTCATCTTTAATTTTACTTTTGAGCGGCGAACGAGCTTCAATAGTATACTTTTTTATATCAAACTTATTTTTTTTATTTTTTTTACCTAAATTTAAAAATATATTTTTAATAATATTTTCTGCTTTGATATTGATATTGTCAGTCAATATTTCAAACATTAAATCTATCGATAGGATAATTAATAAAACATATGATCAGATTTTTACTTCAATTAATGGTCAAAATCCATCTTTAGTAGCTTTTTCACCTCATCATCAATCTCATTATTTAACCGCTTACAAAATGTTTAAACATAATCCTATAATTGGAATTGGGCCAAAATTATTTAGAGAAGAGTGTGATCACGATAAATATTTTTCAAGATTTAAATGGGTACCATATAATTTAGTAGATAATAATGGTCCAATACCGAGAGAATATATAAGGCCATTTGGAGTAACAGGCAGGTGGATAAGTGGTTGTTCCACACACCCTCATAATTCATACATGCAACTTCTTGCAGAGACAGGAGTAATAGGTTTTGGGATATTTTTATTTTTTTTTATTATGGTTTTTTCAAAAATGATAAGAGAGTGTAAAAACTTTTATCAAAAAATTTATAAAAAAAACAAGCATCATTATATTTTATTTTCTTCTTTACTTTCAATTTTTATATCTCTTTTCCCATTAATTCCTACAGGTAGCATTTTCAACAATTGGGTAAATGTTGTATATTATTTTCCCATTGGTCTGTTAATATATTCTCTCAATAAAACAAAATTAAGGTAAATTATATTTATCTTTAAATTTATAAATTTTAATGTTTAATAAAAAAATATGAAAATTTTAATAACAGGTTGTTCAGGTTTTATAGGATATCATTTAACTCACAAGCTTCTATCAAAGAATATAAAGGTAATTGGTGTTGATATGATGAACGATTATTATGATATAAATTTGAAAAAAAAAAGACTCTCAAATTTAAAAAAGTTAGCAAAACCAAACAAGAATTTTGTTTTCTATAAACTTAATATTTCAGACTTTAAAAAATTAAATAAGGTTTTCAATGAAAATAAACTTGATTATGTAATTAATTTAGCAGCACAGGCAGGAGTAAGAGATTCTATTAAAATACCCCAAAGATATTTAGATTATAATATAACAGGTTTTTTAAATATATTAGAATTGTCCAACAAGCATAATATAAAACATCTTTTGTATGCTTCTACTAGCTCAATTTACGGTTTAAACAAAAATTTTCCATTGAAGGAAAGCGAATCTACTGAACATCAAATACAATTTTATGCTGTTACCAAAAAAACTAACGAATTGATGGCTCATGCTTGGAGTCAATTATATAATTTACCTGTAACTGGATTCAGATTTTTTACAGTTTATGGTCCCTGGGGTAGGCCTGATATGGCTTTATACAAGTTTGCAGATAGTATCATTAATAATAAACCTATTGAGCTATTTAATAAAGGAGATCACGTAAGAGATTTTACATATATTGATGATGTAATTCATGGAATTTATTCAGCTATAAAAAAAATTCCAAAAAAAAATAATAAAAACATTAATTTTAATACATCTAATTCAACCTCGCCATTTAAGATCTATAATTTAGGTTGTGGTAGAGAGGTAACATTAAAGAATTACTTAAGGTTAATAGAGAAAAATTTGAATAAAAAAGCAAAAATTAAATATCTTCCAATGCAGCTTGGAGATATACATAAAACTTCTGCTGATATAACTCTAGCAAAAAAAGAATTGGGCTATAATCCAAAAGTTAATGTTGAAGAAGGTATTAAAAATTTTATATCTTGGTTTAAATATTACAAAAAATACAAATAATAAAGTATGAATGTTTTGCTTTTTTTTACATTTGGAGTTTCATTAGAAGATTGGAAAGATAAAGGATTCCTCGACAGGGAAATTAAGTATTACAATAAATTATACGAAAAAAATATTAAATTTACTTTTATAACTTACGGAGATGGGTCTGATCTAGAATTAATTAACAAAATTGATTCTAAAATTGAAATAATACCTATTTTTAAAAATTTTAAAGTAAAAAATAAATTTTTAAAATTTTTATATTCTTTATTTTTTGTAATTAAAAATAAAAAAAATATTTCTAAATTTGATTATTTTAAAACTAATCAAAACTATGGAAGTTGGCTAGCTGTATTCGCATCTCTATTTAATAAAAAAAAAATAATTTCAAGATGTGGTTATGATTTATTTCATTTCTCTCTATTAAAAAAAAATCCTTTAAAAATTATAGCTTCATATTTGATATGTTTTTTAATTTATAAGAAATCTAATAGAATTATCGTACCTACGTTATATTATTATAATTTTATTAAAAAATATTTTTTGCTAAAAAATCAAAATATTGAAGTTATTCCAAATTATGTTGATACCTTAATATTTAAAGATCTTAAGTATAAGAAGAATAATAATAAAATATTATTTGTTGGTAGATTAGAAAAGCAAAAGAATATTTTAAATATATTAAATGGATTGAGAGATTCTAATTTTTGTCTTGATATTTTGGGCAATGGTTCTTTAAAAGATAAAATTATTACAAAAGCTAAAAAAATAAATACAAAAGTTAATTTTATAAATAAATCATATACAAATAATGAAATGCCAACTTTGCTTAACAATTATAATTATTTGATCTTATTTTCATTATATGAAGGAAATCCTAAAATATTACTAGAAGCAATGTCATGTGGCTTATGTGTTATAGGATCTGACACTTATGGAATAAATGATATAATTGAAAGTGAAAAAAATGGTCTTTTATTTAAATTGTCGGATTACAATAAAATATGTAATAAAATAGAAACCTTAGATTTTTTTAAATTGACAGAAATTAAAAATAATGCATCTAAATTTATTAATGAAAAGTATGATTTTAATAATGTAATTAAAAAAGAGATTAAAATTTATAATTAATGAAATATTTAAAAATATCTATAGATTTTTTTTATAAAAAAATTGTAAAATTTATTGATAATACTTTTTTAACTATCAGTTTATTAAATTTAAAAAAAAATTTAATATCTTATAATCATGAAGATCTTGCAAAAAAATTTCAAATATTAGTTGATGATTATGAAAAAGAATTTGATTTTGAAAAAAGTTTTGGCTTTAAAATTGAAAAAGATTTCATACTTAATTTAGCAAAATATACAAAAGTTATACCAAAAAAATCAGAACTGAACATAGATCATGGTAGATTACTTTATAGTTGTTTAAGAAGTTATATAAAACGATTGAATGAAAATAAAATTAATATTATTGAAACGGGAACAGCAATGGGATTTTCAAGCTTATGTATGTCAAAAGCACTATTAGACAGTAATTTTATCGGGCAAATATATACTTTTGATATTATTCCTCATAATAAGGTAATTGATTGGAAATCTTATGGCAATAAAGGCGAACCTAGTTCAAGAAGAGATATATTGTACAAATGGTCAGCCCTCTCTAATAAGTATATTAACTATTTAAATGGCTTCTCACATATTTCTTTATCTAAAATATATTTTGATAGAATTCATTTTGCATTTTTAGATGGTTCTCACTATGGACATGATATTGATTATGAATTTTCTCATATAGTAAGATTACAACAAAAAGGCGATATTGTTGTTTTTGACGATTATAATGAAAAACAATATTCTGATTTAAAAATTAGAATTGATAAATTGATTGATAAATTTGGATATAATAAGAAAATCATAGAAGGTAAAAATTTTAGAAATTATGTAATTGCTTCAAAAAAATGACAACATTTAGTGTATTATTGCCTATATATAAAAATGATGAGTTTATAATTGAAACTTTCAATTCCTTACTTAACCAAACCTTTAGAGATTTTGAAATAATTGCTGTTATTGATAATTTAAATACTAATATACCAGATCACATTCACAATAAATTTTCTAAAAATCCCAACTATAAAAAAATAAATTTTTTTGAATTTTCTAATATGGGACTTACGAAAATTTTAAATAAAGGTATTTCCCTAGCTAAAGGAAGATATATTGTAAGAAATGACTCAGATGATTTGTCTGCAAGTAATAGATTGGAAAAAATTAATAATCTGATTGAAAAAGAAAAAAATATAAAACTTATTTACTCTCATTTCCACATAATTGATACTAATTCTATTAAAATAAAAACGAAAAAACCAAGTTATAAAGGATTAGAATTAAGAAAAAAACTAAATTTCAAAAATCCAATTGGACATTCAACAGTTACGTTTCATAGAGAGTTTATTAATAATTTAGGAAAATATAATGAAGAATTGAAAGTATCTCAGGATTATGATTTGTGGAGTAGAGTAGTGAATACCGATCCTGATGCAGTAGCATTTATAAAAGATACATTAGTAAGTATTAGATATCATAAAAAATCAATTTCAGAGTCTTTCTCTGAAAATCAAAGACAAAATTCAGTTTTAATAGCTATGAATAATAAATTTTATCCTAAGAAATTTAATAATAAAAATAATCTAATGAGCAATATGGAGAATAACTATTATATCGCTCTTAAATTTGCTTATTTGTATGGTATAAAAAAACAAATTAGATTAAATATTGCTTCTATTTATTATTTAATTCTTATATATACTCATCACAAATCTCTTTTAATTAAGAGGTTATTAAGAATTTTTAAAATATAAAAATTGAAAAAAAAAACTTTAATTATTAGTAACAATTATTTTAATTTATATAATTTTAGAGAAAGTCTAATAAAAAAGTTATACGAGCATAATTCATTAGAGTTACATTTATGTGCGAAAAAGGACAATTTTTTTAATAACTTTTCAAATTTAAGTGTCAAAAATCATCATATAAATATATTAGAAAGATCTTATTCTGTAATTAGTAATTTTATTACTTTAAAAAACATTTATTTTCTTATAAAAAAAGAAAAATTTATCAATATCTTTTCTTTTACTATTAAACCAAACTTATTCTTATGTATATTAAAATTTTTTTTTAATTTTAAATTAATAGTTACAATTTCTGGGCTTGGAGAAATTTTTTTAAAAAAAAATTTTAAAAATAAATTAATATCTTTAATGTATATAAAATTATTATCTAAAAGTGACTATATTTTTTGTCATAATGAATATGATTTTCAATTTTTATTAAGTAGGAATAATAAACTTAAAAAAAAAAATTGAAGTAATTAATGGATCAGGTGTTAACTTAAATAAGTTTAAATTTTCTCCATTAAAAACAGACAATAAAGTTATTTTTCTTTTAGTTGCTAGAATTATAAAAGAAAAAGGAATTATAGAATATTTAAAAGCATCGAAAATGATTAAAGATTTAAATAAATTTAATTGCCAATTTATACTCATTGGTGATATTTATAAAAAATCAATTTTTAATAATATATTTTATAAAGAATTACTATTATCCCCTGTAGAGTATCTGGGTTTTAAATCAAATATAATTTACTATTTAAATAATTGTTCTTGTTTGGTGTTACCAAGTTATAGAGATGGCATGTCCAAGATACTTTTAGAAGGATGTGCAGTTGGCAGACCGTTAATAGCTTCAGATGTCCCAGGTTGTAATAATATAGTTAAGAATAGCTATAATGGATTTTTATTTGAACCTAAAAGCTCTATTTCATTATTTGAAGCAATGAAAAAATTTTTGTTATTATCAAAAGAAGAAAAAATTGAGTTTTCTGTTAATTCAAAAAATTATTCAAATAATTTTGATGAAAAGTATGTCTTAGATAGATATATATGTACTTTAGATACAAATTAAAATGCTCTCTATTTATTTATTTGAATTAATTATTTACATAAGTTTATCTTTTTTTTTATCATTTATTTTTAAATTAAATGATAAAAAAAAAATTTCTAATAATTCTAACTTAAATGTATTCCTTATTGGTGGTTTTCTTTTCAGTTTAGTTTTTATTAGGTATTTTGATATTAAAGATATTTATTTAATATTTTTTATTTTATCATTTATGGTTCTCGGTTATTTAGATGATAAATTTGATATTAAAGTTATAATAAGATTTATTTTTGCTTTTATTATATTTTATTTTTTTATAATAAATAATCATAATTATTTAATCAAATTATATTTTTTACCTGACAATTATATATTTAATATAATTATTTCTAGTATTATTTTTTTGGGTTTCTTGCATATGAGTAATATGACAGATGGAAGAAATGGTCTTCTATCAACAAATTATTTAATTGTTTATCTTTTTATTTTTTTATTTCTAGAAAACGAACCTATTTCTAAATTTGAAATTATTTTTTTGATTTCTTTAATTATATTTACAATTATTAACCTATTTAACATTTCTTTTTTAGGCAATTCAGGTGTAATGGTTTTGGCATCAATATCATACATACTATTTACATCTCTTTATGCCTCTCATGTAACTAACACAATTGATATTTTGTGTTTATTTTCTTTTCAAATTTTGGATGGCTTAAGAGTTAGCTTTTTAAGAATTAAAAATAATAAAAATCTTTTTAAAAAGGACCTATTACATGTTCATTATAATTTTGAAAATTGGCTAAAAGGATATTTCGTTTATTTTGTATTTTTTATTTTAAACTTGGTTTTTCTATACTTTTTTAGGAACTTTTCCAGTGGTTATTTTTGTTTGATTTTCTCAACAATGTGTTATCTCTTAGTTTTGTTAATATCAAAGAAAAAAAATACTTAAAATATTATTTTAATATGTTTTTAAAAATAATTATAAAAAAAAATAAGCAAAAAATATGTGCGGTATAACGGGTTTTTTCAATATTCCTGAGATTTCCAATTCTAAATCTATTGATAGTTTATTTGAATCAATAAGTCATAGAGGGCCAGATTTAAACAAACATTTTGTTGAAGAAAACAGTATTTATTTTTTATTTAGCAGATTATCTATTATTGATTTGTCTTCTGCAGGTGATCAACCGATGATTTCAAAATCAGGTAATTCGATAATAATTTTTAATGGTGAAATTTATAATCATTTAGAAATTAGAGATAAAATTAATAAAGATTTAAAAATTAGTTGGAATGGTCATTCTGATACAGAAACTTTATTAGAATCTATCGAATATTATGGTATCGATATACTTAATGAAATTAGAGGTATGTATTCCATATGTTTTTATGATAGGAAAAAAAACCAATTAATTTTAATAAATGATCGATTTGGAGAAAAGCCATTATATTATTCTATAAATGAAAAAAACTTTTTTTTTTCAAGTGATATAAAATCCTTTAATTACCAAAAAAGAAAAATAAATCCAATTGCTTTAAAATATTTTTTTAGAGACAATTGCATTAAAAGCCCATTATCAATTTGGAAAAATGTTAATAAAATTAAACCTGGTGAAATCATTAATATTCAACTAGACATTGAGAATAAAATTGTCAAAAAAGTACAACATTCAAATTACTGGTTATCTAATAACAAAAAAACAAAAGATATAAGTAAAGATCCATTAGACAAACTTACTGACAAGCTTGATACTATTTTAAATGAAGTAATTTCTAATCAATTAATTGCTGATGTTCCAGTAGGTTGTTTCTTGTCAGGCGGAGTAGATAGCTCTCTTGTTACGGCCATTGCTTCTAAAAATTCCCCTAATATGAAAACTTTTTCAATTGGGTTCAATGATAAACGTTTTGATGAAGCTCCATTTTCAGAAAAAATTGCTGAACATCTTCATACTGATCATCACAGTAAGTATTTTACAAAAGAAGATGCTGTTGAAATAACAAAAAAAATCCCCTTTATTTATGGAGAGCCTTATTCTGATTCTTCACAATTACCAACGATTCTATTATCAAATTTTGCCAGCAAGTATGTTAAAGTTTCACTAACTGGAGATGGTGGGGATGAACTTTTTGGTGGTTATCACAGATACAATTTAATACCATCAATTTGGAAAACCTCAAAACTCATACCTTTACCATTTAAAATACTATCAAATAAATTTTTAAGATTATTAAGTCCTTACTCCTTTAAAACTTTGTCTTTCTTTTTGAAAATAATAAATAAAAAATACTCTGATACTTTATATCTCGAGTCAAAATTAGAGGAATTATCGGAGTCATTGATGTCAAAAAATTTTCTAGAGATGTCTATATCTATTTCAAATCACCTGCCTTTAAATTATAACCCCCATGTTGTTAAAGGCAATTATCCTATTAATGAAAATTTAAAAAATGAACATTACTACGATGAAAACAATATAAGTGAAAGTTTAATGACTTATGATGTTGAAAACTATTTACCTAATGATTTATTAGTTAAAACAGATAGAGCAAGTATGCATTATGGTTTGGAAGCCAGGATGCCATATTTAGATCATATTGTTTTTAATTTTTGTAGAAGCTTGCCCCTTAAATATAAAATTAATAAATCTGAAAGTAAGATTATATTGAAAAACTTATTGTACAGATATGTTCCAAAAAAACTTTTTGAAAGGCCAAAAAGAGGATTTGTTGTACCTTTAGCAAATCTAGTTCTTGATGAAAATATATGGATTAAAAAATTATTAAATGAAAAGAAAATTATTAGACAGGGCATATTAAACTATGATTTAGTAAAAAAAGAAGTGGAAAGCTTTATTAAAGGAAATTATTTAAATCAATATATTTTATGGGATATAATAATGTTTCAACAATGGTATGACTACAATGAAGATAAAATTTCTTGAGAACTAGTAAATAAGAGTTTAATTTGAGTTATGAATAATCAATATTTCAGTCAATATATTGAAGTTATAAAAGATAAGTTTTTATCGATTGATGAAAAAATTTTATCAGATATTAAAAAACAACTCTTAATTGTAAAAAATAATAATAGTAAAGTTATAATAGTTGGAAATGGAGGCAGTGCAGCAATAGCTAATCATGTCAGCATAGACTTAATGAAAACAGCCAATATTCGATCCTTAACATTTAGTGACCCAAGTTTAATTACATGCTTTGCGAATGATTATGGTTATGAGAATTGGGTTGCTAAAGCAATAGAACACCATCATCATCAAAATGATTTAATTATTCTTATTAGTAGTAGTGGAAAGTCTATGAATTTAGTAAATGCTGCTTCTAAGTCAAAAGAGCTAGGGTTGAATTTAATAACTTTAACTGGATTTATTAAAAATAATTCTTTGAGCAAAATGGGAGACATAAATTTGTGGATTGATAGTAATAGCTATAACGTTATCGAAAATGTTCATCAAATTGCTCTATTATCTGTACTAGATTTTATTATTAGTGAAAAATAATTCATATCAAAAATGAAAGCAATACTACTAGCTGCTGGATTAGGTACTAGACTAAAGCCCTTAACGGATAATTGGCCAAAATGTCTTATGCCTATAAATAAAAAACCTTTATTGGAATATTGGCTAGATAGCTTGATCAAATCAGGCGTAAAGGAAATTTTAATAAACCTTCATTATTTTCCAAAAATTGTAGAAAGTTTTGTAAAAAATTCTTTATATAAAGATCATGTAATATTTTCAGAAGAAAAAGAGCTACTTGGTACGGCGGGTACCATTGTTAAAAATAAAAAGTTTATTACAAACTCAAAAATTTTATTAATTCATGCAGATAATTTATGCATATGTAGTTTGAAAAAATTTATTGATTTCCATGATAACTTAAGACCAAAAGAAACAAAAATTACAATGATGACATTTAATACAAAAAAGCCAAAAGATTCTGGAATTGTGGTTTGTAATAACAAAGGAATCGTTCAGTCATTTTATGAGAAAAGTGAAAAAGACTATGGGGATTTAGCAAATGCTGCTGTTTACATGATTGAACCTTCAGTATTGAATTGGATTGTAGAAAACAATTTGAAAGATTTTAGTACTGAAGTATTGCCAAATTTTATGAATAGAATTTCAACATGGCATAATAATAAAGTCTTAAGGGATATTGGAAGTTTAGAAGAATTATTAAAAGCCCAATATGATGTAGAACCACATAAAGATAATAATAGCTATTACTCTTGGGAGTATAATGATAATTTTATTAAAATTTGTGAGAAAGTTGATCAATTAATAACTAATGAAAAAAAATAAAAAAACTTTTTTGGTGATTGGTAGTAACTCATTTTCTGGATCTGCTTTTATTTATCATTTGTTAAAACGAAAATATAATGTAATTGGAGTTAGTAGATCAAAGGAGTTATTACCTATATTTCTGCGTTACAAGAATTTAAAAAATGAACAAAGATTATTTAAGTTCTTCCAAATTGATTTAAATAAAAATTGTAAAAAACTGATTAATTTAATTAAAAAATATAAGCCAAGCTATATTATAAATTTGGCAGCTCAAAGTATGGTCGCTGAAAGTTGGGATCATCCTGAACATTGGTACCAAACTAATGTTTTTGCACAAATTCAACTTTGTGAAGAAATAAATAAATTAAATTTTATTAAAAAATATGTTCATGTTACAACACCTGAAGTATATGGAAGTAGTAAAAATAAAATAAAAGAAAATTTTAATTTTAATCCATCAACCCCATATGCAGTTTCAAGAGCTTGTTGTGATTTACATTTAAGAAATATGTGGAAGTTATATAATTTCCCTGTTGTTTTTACTAGAGCAGCTAATGTCTATGGCCCATGTCAACAATTATACAGAATTATTCCTAGAGCATTATTATATGCTCGAAAAAATAAACAATTAATGTTACATGGTGGAGGTAAGTCTATTAGATCTTTCATTCATATCGATGATGTTGCTGAAGCTACAATATCTATAGCTTTAGAAGCTAAAATAGGAAAGACTTATCATATTTCTACCAATAATTTTATATCTATTAAAGAACTTACAAAAAAAATATCATTTCTAACAAATAAAAATTTTTCTGATTTTGTTAATGTTGCCTCTGAAAGAAGTGGAAAAGACCATGCTTATCTATTAGATAGTTCTTCTCTTAGAAAAGAATTAAATTGGAGAGATAAAGTTTCTTTAGATTTTGGCCTTAAACAAACGCTAGAGTGGGTTGATTCAAATTTATCAAAATTATCTAAAAGTAATCAATTTTATGTTCATAAAAAATAAGGAGATATGAATAAATGAATATTTTAATTACAGGAGGGTGCGGATTTGTTGGCTCTGCTCTTATTAAGGATCTTTTGGCCCAAGGTCATAGTATTACAAATATTGACACCCAATGGTTTGGTATTAATTTAGAAGATCATAGAAAATTAATTAATATTAAATCAGATATAAGGAATATAGAGGGAATTGATTTTCAGGGATTTGAAGCAGTAGTCCACCTTGCTAATATAGCTAATGACCCTGGTGTTGAGCTCAATCAAAATCTTTCATGGGAAGTTAATGTTCTCGCTGGTAAAAAACTCATAGAACAGGCAATTAAAAATAATATTAAAAAGTTTATATATGCAAGTTCAGGAAGTGTTTATGGCATTAAAGACGAAAAAGATGTAACTGAAGATTTAGATCTAGTTCCAATATCTACATATAACAAAACTAAAATGGTGGCTGAGAGACTTTTTCTAAGTTACTCATCACAAATAGACTTTTATGCATTAAGGCCTGCTACGGTTTGTGGACTATCACCTAGAATGAGATTAGATGTCAGTGTAAACTTACTTACTTATCAAGCACTTTCTAAAGGAAAAATATCTTTATTTGGTGGGTCTCAAATACGTCCAAATATTCATATAAAAGATATGGTTAATGCTTATAAACATTTATTATTTAATAATGTAAAACCAGATATTTATAATGCTGGATTTGAAAATTATTCACTTAGAGAAATATCTGAAATGATACAAAAAAAAACAAATTGTAGCATTGAAGTCACGAATAACAATGATCCAAGGTCTTACAGGCAGAATTCTGACAAAATCATTTCCACTGGATTTGAAAAAAAATATTCAGTTCAAGATGCCATAAACGAAATAGTTGAAGCTTATAATAAAAAACAAATAATAGACAAAGATATTTATTATACAGTTAAATGGATGAAAAAACTGGGCTTAAATAACTAGTCAATCATTTAAACATTTTATTATAGGTCTTAAGTTAAGACCCTTTTTTAAATCATTTATAGCAATATTAATGTCTTTAAGCTTATAAATTTTTTTTGCTAAAGGATTTATTAAATTACGAGAATTGATAGTAATTTTTTTTAAATCATTCATATTTTTATCTAAATTCATCCAACCACCCCATGATCCAACTATATTTTTACCTTTTATTAAATCATGTGGGTCTAAAGATATCTTATCATTGTGATTTGGATGAGATGAGAATACTAGCAATCCATCATCTTTAAGTAATTTAAAAGCATTCTCTATTGTTTTTTTTAATCCAGCAGACTCAAAAATAAAATCATATTTTTTATCATTAATTTTAGAGATTTTTGTATAGAAATTATTTCTATGATTTTTTTCAATATATTTTTTTTTACTAGCATTTGTGTCAAAAATAATAATATTATTTTTCTTAAAATAATTTTTTAAAGCTAAGTAAGAAAAAAAACCAACTCCGCCTAAGCCATAAATTAATATATTTTTATTTTTTATAGATTTGATTTTTTTAATTACTGGACCAGCGCCAGTTGGTATAGCGCATCCAAATAGAGAAGCCTCTTTAAAATTAATGAATTTTGGTTTTTTAAAAACTCTATTTTCTGAAACAATTGAAAATTCAGAAAAAGTAGTTATAAATCCAGAATTTATTTTTTCACCTTTATTATTTTCGTAAAAATCTATTTTACTATCTAATCCCTTGCCTTTTATCCAAGAAAGAATAACTTGATCTCCTTTTTTTACTTTTTTTACACTTGGTCCAATGTCATAAACTTCACCAGAAGCTTCATGACCAAGCATGTGTGGGATCCATTTTTTATTATTACGCTCCCCAGCTATTTCCATTAACTGACTTCTACAAATACTGGTATAATGTATTTTTACTAATACTTGCCCTTTATTTATTTTTGGAAATTTTATATTTTCAATACTTAATGGTTGGTTAATTTTTCTTAAAATTGCAGCTTTAAAATATTTTTTTTCCATTTTCTTTATCCTTTAATACCAATGATTTTATTTGCCTCTTCAATAATACCATTTGTATCACCATTCCAGTAAATTTTATGATTTTTGCAAAGAAATTTATAGTTTTCTCCAACAGTTTGACCAATATCATTAAAAAATTTCTTACTTAAATTTGGCATGTGATCATGGGTTTTAAGGTGAGTTACCGATGCAGAATTTTTGTTTAATTGAGATGCTGCTGCTGTCCCTGAATGTGGAAAAAAATTTACTTTTGCTATTTCGTAAATAGCAATTCTATAATTCATTATTAGTGCACATTCTTCTAAAAAAGCAAATTGGCTTAGTTTTTGTCTATGACTTTCATCATTAATATTATCTGTGTCAGGAATGATATAAACCTTATAATTAAGTTTTTTGTAATATTCAGCTATCTTTAACCAAAATTCTATATCGCTATCTCTTTCCTTTTCATAGTTATAACTTCTCAAAGTAATTGTGATTACTTTGTTTAAGTCTGTTGAATTATCAATTGTTTTTAATTTAAGCTTAATTTCTTCAATAATATTTTTTTTAATTTTTATGCCATCATAATCCTCACATTTATTTAAATATTTGAATAAATATTTATAATTGAAATAAGATATTTTGTTTGAAAAATTATATGAAAAAAAAATACCATCATTAAATTTTTTAATATCTTTTATATCTTCAAAGAATATTGCTTCTAAGCAGTTATCAAAACTTTAACTTAAAGGTATAAGCATAGATTTAATTCTATTATTTAATTGTGATACAGAAAGAGGAAACCAATTTTTATAATCTTTTCTTTTTCTTTTTATAATGATTACTCTAAACATTATATTGTTTTTTTTTGCAAATTTATCTACTTGTAGCATGGCGAATGCAAAATCAAAAGTAGGAGACTCAAAATTTAAATCATACAAAACATTTATTTCTAAAGTATTTTTATCTATATTGGTGTTATAATTAGAAAAAAAAAAGTCTTTAAAATTTCTTACAAATTTTGTTTGAGGGTATTTTAATTCACTTAACGATCTTAATATAAAGTTAACAAGTGTGTATTGTCTAATCATATTTTCCTAAAAAACATTATCAAATAATTTAGTATGGCCACATTTCATTAAGAGGAAGTGGATAATTTTTTTTGCCAATATGATATTTTTGTCTAAAAAGCTCTCCTTGATTTTCTTGAACAACCAATTCACAAATTATTGGTTTATTGAATGTAGTTAATTTTTTAATACCTTTTTGTATATCTTTGGTTTTGTCAATTTTTATAAAATCAAAACCAAATCCTTTAGCAACGTTACCTATATTTGGCATCTTTAAAGACCATTTAGGGTGAGTGCCATAGTACTTATTTTTTAAAAAACCTTGCTGGGTTTGCCTAATAGCTAAGTAGCCGTTGTTATTAACAACTATAATTACCGCTGGTATATTTTCTGACTTAATTGTTTGTAAATCTTGAATATTCATTAAAAAACTTCCGTCTCCAATGATGCAATATAGTTTTTTAAAAAGATTAGATTTATAAGCTCCGATAGTTTCTGCTAGTCCAGTTCCCATAGCTGACATTCCAGAAGAACATATTACTCTTTGATTTGATTTTATACTTAAGCTTTGAAATCCTGTATAAAGGGCTGTTCCACCACCATCAACAATAAAACAGCTTTTCATGGGTGACTGGCTTGTAAGTTTGTAATAAAAGATATTTGAATTAGGTTTTATATTTGATTTTGGCATATACCAGTTTAATTTTTTAAAATTTTTTGTATCTTTAGAATTTTTACTAGTAAGATTCTTGAAAACAAAAAAAAACTTTTCAAGCGATTCATTAAACTTATAATCAAATTTAATACTAAGGTTATTGAGTTGGTCAGGATCAATATTAATTATAGCCTTTTTGCTTTTTGGAGCATATTCTTTTGTTAAAGTAGTTGTATGAGGAATACTTAAATGAGTGCCAAGACACAAAATAAAATCAGAATCAAATACAGCTTTATTGGCTCCTCTTTGGCCTCTCATGCCAATAATACCTAAATTATTTTTATAATTTGTAGGTAAATAGTCAGCAGCAGTCCATGTCGTAACGAAATTAAATTTTTTATTTTTAATAATTTTAAGATAATCTTTTAATTTGCCAGAAAGTCTAAGTCCATAACCAAGTATTAAAAGAGGATTTTTTGAAAGATTAAATTCTTTAGAAAATTTTGAATAATTATTTTTTGTTTTATTTTTATTTAAATTTTTAAAACTATAATTTTTAGGTTCTTTAATTAACTCCCATTGTAAATTCAGTGGAATATCAATCCAAACTGGCCCTGGTCTTCCACTGATCGCAATTTCGTATGATTCCTTAAGAATACAATAAAATTTATTTTTATCGTTTACAAAAGTAGCTTTTTTAGCAATTGGTTTAACAATATCAACAATTTTTGATTCTTGAGTTCCAATCTGCCTTACTTTTTTTCCATAAGAAACATGATCTGTTCTAACTTGCCCAGAAATAAAGATACAGGGTATAGAATCTTGCCAAGCAGCTAGTAATCCTGTAATAGCATTTGTTCCTCCTGGCCCAGAAGTAACAACTACTAGGGAAGGTTTTGATGTTAGTTTAGAACAAGCAACTCCAGCAAGGGCAGAAGATTCCTCATGATGATTGTAAGTAACATCTATTTTATACTTCTCAAGAGAGTCAAATATATGTGCAACAGCACCCCCTTGAAGTCCGAAAGCTTTTTTATTCCCATTTACTTTAAAAAACTTTGCAAGGCAGTCTGTAAGTTTAATCATTTTTTTAAGTAAGATAATTATGATACATAAAATGCCTTGATTGACCAGCATCAACAGGAACTATAGCTCCATGAGAAAAAGATGCTAATTCAGAACAGTAAAATAAAACTACAGGAGAAATTTCATCGACTTCAGCAAATCTTCCTAACGGACTTCTTTCTCTTAAATATTTTTCTGCATGCGCAGGGTTATCTTTTAAAACTTTATCCCAATGTCCGCCTTTAGTTAAAGTTACTCCTGGAAAAATTGCGCTCATAACAACATTGTTACATTCTGTTGCTAATATTCTTCCCATCGTTCTTGTATAAGCAGTTAAAGCTGCTTTTGAAACTGTATAAGTAACCGGTCCACTATTTTCTAGTCCAGCACAAGAAGTTATATTAACTATTCTACCCCAATCTTGATTCTTCATATAATCAACAACATGATTAGTAATTTGAACATGTACTTCAAAATTCAAATTCATAATTTTTCTCCAATCCTCAATTTCACAATAAGGATTTGTGATATTTAAGTTATGACCAGCATTATTTACCAAAATATCAATTTCTTTATTCGATAATTGTTCTTTAAAATTTAAAAACCAATCTTCATCAAAAAAATCTAGTAAAATTCCTTCAACACTTATTGGGAGTTTAGATAGTTTTTCTTTTAATAAATCTATTGACTCTTTTTTTCTCGATGTGACTAAAAGATTAACACCTTCTTTTGCAAGTAGTTCAGAAATTGACTCGCCGATCCCATTACAACCGCCTGTAACTAAAGCAGTTTTTCCTTTAATTCCTAAATCCATGATTAATTAATTAATATAGGATTTATAATATTTTTGATACCTAATTTACTCAACTTGTTATAAATGTTTCTGTTTGAAATCTTAGTACTTACAGAAGTAATGATAATATTTGAATTTTTTTTCATATTATCTATTGATACAATTTGAGCATTAATATTAGGAAATTTTTTATTAAATTTTTCAGTATTTTCCTCAAAAATAAAATCTAAATTTTTTATAAATGGTAAATTATATGCCAAAGTAGGGACCATTAGCCCAGCACCAAATCCACTAAAATCAATTTGCAAATTAGATAAAGTATCATTTAATTTTCCATAGTAGTTATAAAAATCCTCATATGCATTTTTAAATATTTCTTTATCTATATTTACAAATGATAATTGCTTTGCTTCAGAGGATTTTTTACAAAAAACTCTTAAAGTACCGTAAAGTGACTCATCATACTCAAAATTTTTAATATTTAAGCCATATTTTTTTAATATAAGGCTTATAGATTTGAGTGAAAAAAGATTTAAATGTTGATGGGTAATTTGATCGAATCTTAAATATTCTATTTGTTTTTCAATAGATGGAAATTGCAAAAAACATTGATCATCATCTTTCATTGCAGCAGATATTTTTGAAATTAGATCATTTGGGTCCTCTAGATGTTCAATAGTATGACTACTACATATAATTTTAGAGTCATTTTTGAATTCAATTAAATCCATATCATCAAAAAAGGATTTAATTAAAATTACATTTTCCGGTCCAGAAGCATTGGGGTCGATATTAATTAATTTAGTATCTTTAAGATTATATAGTTTAAAAAAAGTTGAGTCATTTCCACCAATATCAATAAAAGATGAAAAATTTTCAAAATTTGTATTAGAGTTTATAAATTTAGAAAAATTCTCTAGACAATTAATTGCACCAGCACTAGCTGAAGTAGTTGTCCAGTAATTTTGATATACATATCTAATATCAAGAATTTTTTTTAAATAGGCATGATTACATTTCACACAAAACTGGTAAATTTGATCCTCGAAGAATTGTTTCTCATCGTGATTTTTTGATGTTTCAAGAAATATCTCTGTAATAGGGTATTTTGGAAGATTTATGTCTTCTGTCTCTTTACCATTACAAACTATGCACTTTTCTTGAATTTTATGTTTAATCATAAATACTCCTTTAATAATATAAATTTTTTTAATTCTGCTATACCCAATTTAATTGTATTAGATGAAGTAGCAAAAGAAAATCTTATATATCCTCTTCCATTTCTTCCAAAAAATGATCCTGGACATGTAGCTACACCTCTTTTTTTTAATAATTTTTTTGAAAATTTTACATCATCAATGGCGAGTTTTTTTATATTTACAAATATATAAAAAGCTCCATTTGGTTTTAAACAACTGATGTTTTCAATTTTACTAATTAACTTAAATATCAAATCCCTTTTTTCCTTTAAGTCTTCAACTATATTTTTTATTTCGAGTTGACTTGAATTTAAAGCTTTTATTGCAGCTATTTGAATAAAAGGAGATACACAGGAAGTGGTTGTCTCCAATAATAATTGCATTTTTTCAACTAATTTCGATGGAGCAGTGATTGCACCTATTCTCCAACCAGTCATAGCGTAGGATTTACTTAAGGAATGAACAACTATAGTTGTTGTTTTACATTTGTCTAAAACACTGGGTGAAAAGAATCGAGATTTTTCGTAAACCAATCTCCCATATACCTCATCACTTATTAAAAAGATTTTATTTTTTTTTGCAATTTTAAATATGTTTGTAATATTTTCTTTAGTCAGTAAAGAGCCAGTTGGGTTATTAGGTGAATTAATAATGATAGCTTTTGTCTTTTTTGAAATTTTGTCTTTCAGCTCACTTAAATTAACTTGAAAATTATTTTTTTCGCTTAAATTATAAAAAATAGGTTTCAAATTAAGCATTTTAATTATAGATAAATAAGAAACAAAAGAAGGATCTGAAATTAAAATTTCATCTCCAGCATCAGCTATACAATATAAAGAATAAAATATTTGAACGTTAGCACCTTGAGTAACTAAAATTTGGTTTAAATTAGGTTCAAATTTTCTAGATAATTTGAATCTTTTAACAGCCGCTTTTTTAAATTTTTCTAACCCCCCAGATCCACTATAATGAGTTATTCCATCTCTCAGAGATTTAATACAACTGTCAACAACTTTTTTTGGAGTATCGTAACTTGGATCGCCTATTTCAAAATGATATATTTTTTTTCCTTTTAATTTTAATTTATTTGCCTCATCAAGAATCTGAAACATTTGTTGACCCATCAATCTATTGGAATTTTTAGAAAGCATCATGAATTTTTTTAAAAAGGACCTTTAAAAGTTTTATTTGGTATATCATGTTTTTCATCTTTATTATTAATAAAACTATAACTACCTTTAAATTTTAACATTTGTAAAACTTTCTTAACTATAACTTTATAATCATTGTAATATTCTTTTGTCATATAATAGCTTGTTGGTTCAGGGATGTTTGGCATTCCAATTATCTCAGGTTTATTTTTTAGCTTAAAAGTGTTTAATGAAGAGTGTGTAATAATAGCAGAACTAACAGAAAATAACTCTGTTCCAGTATCAACACAAAGAATTGAACCAGTCTTGTTAACGGATTTATTTATTGTATTAAAATCTATTGGTCTAATAGTTCTTAAATCTACAATTTCTATTTCAATTCCTAGTTTTTTTAAAAAGATACCTGCTTTAATTGCCTCTAAAGTCATATAAGACATTGTACATACAGTAATATCCTTACCTTTTTTGATAACTTTACTTTTACCTAATTGGTTTTTTTTATAATTATTGTCGTACTTTCCCTCTGCAAAATGTAACCATCGATGCTCTAGAAATATAACTGGATCAGGATCAAAGATAGAGCTATACAATAAATTTTTACCGTCATTAGGTGTTGAGGGAATTACTACTTTAAGACCAGGTATTTGCGCAAATAAACTATTCAAATTTTGAGAATGAGTTGGGCCTTGACCCCAACCTCTACCTATAATTAGTCTAATACATATTGGTATATTAATTTTACCACCAAACATATAATGATACTTTGCTGCTCCATTTATAATTTGATCGAGACTTAGTAAGGCAAAATCTAATCTTTGATGAGTTAAAACAGGAATAAAACCATTCATTGATGCTCCAATAGCAAATCCAGTTATGGCATTTTCTGAAGCAGGTATGTCAAAAACTCTTGAGTCTCCAAATTTTTTTTTAAGCCCTGTAGTTGTTCCAAAAATTCCCTTAGGATCCGTAGCGCCAAGCCCAAAGCAAATTACTTTTTTATTACTTAACATTGCTTTGCTTAAAGTATTATTAATGAGTTTAGCGAATGAAGCAGTTTTCTTAATCATATCTGTTTATAATATTCATTTTTGTATGCTTGAGATTTAATATTTTTTTCAGATCTTCTTGCTTTTGTAAAAGCATTATCTATAGATACATAATTATTTTTTTCTATTCTTTGAATTTTTAGCATACCTCCATTAATTTTTTTGGATAGAAAATTTTTCATTTTAATTAATGGATCTTTACTTATCATAGTATTTGTAATTTTTTTATTTCTATAGTTAAGATCATCATCATAATTCGGTCCACAATGCTCCCTCCATCTGTAATTTGAAAATTCTAAAAAATAAGGTTTTTTAAATTTTTTAATGTATTTAATTGCATTATCAAAAGATTTATAGATTTGATCAATATTATTACCATCACAATATGAAGATTTAACACCAATTGATTGTGCTAATTTGTATATTTTTCTTCTATCTGGTTGTCTAACTTTTAACGAAGAGTAGACTGAATATTGGTTATTTTCACAAACAAATAATGTCGGAATGCTTTTTACCGCTGCAAAATTTAGCGACTCATAAAAAACACCTTCTTCAGTAGCGCCATCACCCAAAAACACAATACTTATATTTTTTGTTTTTTTGTTTTTAAATTTATAACCTAATCCTAAACCAACTGGGATACTATTGCCAACTATAGCCGAAGATCCCATAAATCCTGCTTTAGTATCTATTAAATGCATAGAACCTCCTTTGCCTTTTGAGCAACCAAAACTTTTTCCATACAGCTCTGCAACAAAATCATTTAATGACCCACCTTTTGCTATGTAATGAGCGTGTGCTCTATGTGTGCTAACGCATAAATCTTTTTTATCTAAAAATAAAGATAAAACTGAAGGAACCGCTTCTTGCCCAATTGATAAGTGAGTTGGGCATCTAATTTCTTGCTTAGGGTACTCTGCTACTATTCTTTCTTCTGTTGCCCTTATAAGATGCATCATTGAAAATATTTTATATAATTTTTTTATGTCTATGGAATAAACCAATAATAATCCCCATTAAAATTGTTTGATTTAAAAAAATCAATCCAGTCCTCAACTGACATTATAGTTTTAGCTGTCAAATTCCATTTCATCATTCTTTCTTTTTCTTCGTTATTCCTGTAAGCATCAACAGTAATAAATGAATTTTTCTTAGTAACCCTTTCTATTTCTTTTAGAGATATACCACAGTCTTTTAATTCCAAGTTATGAATTGTATTAATCGAAATAACTAGATCAAAAGTATTGTCTTCAAAAGGTAGTGACTTAGCATCACCAACTATTAAATTTTCTCTTACTTCTTCCTTTGAGTTTTCAATAGCATATCGAGAAATATCTAATCCTTTTAAAATAAAATTATTGTTATACTGTTTAAAATCAAAAAGCATAAAACCCTTAGCGCATCCTACATCAAGTATTTTTGACCCATTTTTTAAATTATAGAAATTAACAAAATCTGGAATTACATTTTCCCAAAATTTTGAGTTATAAGCAAAACCACCATAACCGTGTTTTCGATCTCCATCAAAAAATTCTTTACCAAATTTTCTTGCTATGGCCCTAACTTCTGATGTTGTTCCCATAGATCTTTCGTCAAGATTTCTTTTAGATTTAGGGTAATTTTTTAAAAGATCAATTTCCATAAGATATAATCATTATATAATTAAGCATTTATAACTGATTGAGCAAGAAATATATCTTTAATTATTTAATATTTAAAAACTTTAATATATAAAGTTATTTCTTAGTAAAGTTTATGTTGAGTTTATTACAATGATATCTTTTATATCCGGCAATTTTCAAATTATTCATTCAGGGCATCTTAGGTTATTTAAATTTGCAAGACAATTTTCTGACAAACTGGTGGTAGGTATATATGCTGATAAAAATATTTATAGTAATAAAAAAGCCCTAAGTTCAAGTATTAAAGTTTTAAAAAATAGTCCGTATGTAGATGAAGTTGTTACTATAAGAGGTAATATAATTAAAGTTCTTAGTCAAATTAAACCAAATTTTATAGTAAAAGGATATGAACATTCAACAAAAAAAAATATTGAAGATAAATATGTTAGTATTAATAAAAATAAATGTAAGTTAATATTTAGTTCTGGTGTTTTAGAAAATTTAGAAAATACTAATTCAACAAATGTAAATAATGATCTAAAAATAAAACATGATCATTCTTTTATAAAAAAAAATAAATTATCTCAAAAAAACCTTAATAAAATAATTGATAATTTTAATAAGTTAAGGGTTTGCGTTATTGGTGAAATTATAGAAGATAAATATGAAGAATATTCAGTTTTGGGACTTTCTCAAGAAGATCCTACTGTTGTTTTAAGTTCCATTGGTAACTCTTCTTATGTTGGTGGCGCAGCTATAGTAGCATCTCATGCAAGCGGGTTAGGTTCAAAAACATCATTAATAAGCTTATACAATAAAATGGATGATAGTAATTTTTTAAAAAAATTACTTGATTATAAAGTAGAAACCATATTATTTGATGACAACACTCGAAAAAATATTAAGAAAAAAAGATTGAGAGCTGAAGGTAAGACTCTACTTAGAATTAATGAAGTCAATAACCATTTTATTAATAAAAAAATAGAGAATGAAATAGTTAAGTCTTTTTCCTTACTTTCCAAGCAAATTGATGTTCTAATTTTTTCTGATTTTAATTATGGGCTATTGCCTAAATCTTTAATTAAAAAAATAATTAAAATTGCTAGACAAAAAAAAATATTTGTTGCAGTAGATAGTCAAATATCATCTCAATTCGGTGATATCACAAGATATCAAAATATAGATTTTTTATCGCTAACTGAACACGAAGTTAGAAAATCTATTAATAATGAATATGATGGCTTAATTGAAATTATGAATAAATTACAAAAAAAAGTTAATACAAAATACTTTAATCTTAAGCTCGGTGCAGCAGGTTCCATAATATACGATTTTAAAAACTATAATTCTGCAACTCTAAATTCATTAAACAAAAATCCCTTAGATATATCTGGAGCAGGGGACTCAATGTTAGTTGTAGCTAGTTTAGCTTTAGCGAGTGGCTCTAATCCAAGTGAAGCTGCATATTTAGGAGCTTTATCAGCGGCTTTGCAAATTTCTAGAACTGGCAATATACCCTTAGATTTGAAATTATTAAAAAAAGTTTTAAAAAATATTTAAAATAATGTTTGCACAATTATTGATATTTAAGGGTTTTTTATAGTTCACTTTAAAAATTAATTAATCTAATTAAATTAATATTTAAAAAGCTAAGTAAATACAATGTTATCAAAAGTCAAAAAAATAAAAGAAATCAGTAGCAATAAAACTAAAAAATATTTTTTCTTTTTAATTATAATGATGCTATTAGCTATGATTTTTGAAATGATAGGATTAAGCTTAATTTTTCCTTTAATTAAGCAAATTACGTCAAGTGAACCAAATTTTATTTTAATACAATTACATAATTTAAATTTAATATCTTCTCAAATTTTAAATAGCTCACCTTTTAAATTAACTCTTTTTACATCATTAATCATTTTTATAGCTTATGCGACAAAAGCAATTATTTCCTCTTTATTAGAATGGCATAAAGCAAAATTTCTTTATAAACTACAAGAAGAAATTTCTTTAAAATTATTTTTTTCTTATATTAAAAGTGACTATAAGAGGCATTTAAAAGAAAATTCATCTAACTTAGTAAGAAATATTGTAACTGAAAATCAACAATTTGCTGATAATGCTATTTATCCTTTATTAATATTTTTAACAGATTTACTTGTAATAATCGGCATTCTTTTAATACTAATAATTTTTGAGCCAATTATAGTAATATCTTGTTTAATTTCAATTTTGGTAATTTCATATGTATATTTAAAGTTTACTAGAAAAAAAAATATTAAATATGGAGAGCTTAGGCAAAAGTATGAGGGTCTCAAAATTAAATTTTTTAACGAAGGTATAGGAGCTGTAAAAGAATTAAAAATTTTAGGTTCTGAAAAAGGTTTTTTTTCAAATTTTAATAGACAGAATGAAGGAATTACACATGTTGGAACTAGACAATCTTTTATTCAAGTATTTCCTCAAATTGGATTAGAGTTTATAGCTATATCTGGAATTGTAGCTGTGTTACTTGTTATTTCTTCAAGAAATTTAAATCTTACAGAAATTATACCTTTAATGGGGGTAATTGTAGCAGCAATTTTTCGCTTAATACCAGCTTTTTATAGAATGATTAATTGCTATGTAAGGATTAGGTTTGCTGCTCCTGTGGTAGATTTAATGCATTCAGAAATTTTGTACAAAAATGAAAAAAATAATACAAATCAAAAAGATAGATTTGAATTTAAAGATATATTATCTCTTAAAAATATTAATTATTCTTACTATAACTCTAAATATATTTTTAAAGATTTTAACTTAGATATTCCTTTAAATAAGTGGGTAGCTGTAAAAGGTGAAACAGGATCAGGAAAATCTACATTAATTGATATTATATTAGGTTTATTAAAGACTGAGTCAGGAAATATTCTCCTAAATAAAAAAGAAGTTTATATTTATGAAAATCAAAATTGGTTAAATAATTTTTCTTATGTACCTCAAAATATATTCCTTATTGATGGAACTATTAAAGATAATATTATATTTGATTTTGATAATTCAAATTTTGATAAAAACAAACTTAATTTATCTATTGAAGTATCACAGTTAAAAGAATTCATAAATACCCTTGATTTAGGCTTAGAAACTATAGTTGGAGAAAGAGGTATAAAATTATCTGGGGGACAGAAACAGAGGATTGGAATAGCAAGAGCAATTTATAATATAAAAGAAATTATGATTATGGATGAAGCAACTAACGCCTTAGATGAAGTCACAGAAAAAAAATTATTAAAAGCACTTAAATTGAATTTCTATGAAAATTCATTTATTTTTATTTCTCATCGTAAAGAGACCATTGATTTTTGTGACCATAAAATAGAAATTTTTAAAAAAGGTATAGGATCAGAAGCAATAGTCAGAGGAATTTCAAATTAATAAATTTCTATACATAAGTTATGACGGTCTACATGATAATTTAGGCCACTCACAAATAATTCCTTATATAAAAATTATTAACAAAAATCTAAATAATAAATTTTATGTAATATCTTTTGAAAAAAAAAAAAATATAAATAAAACAGACGATTTATTTAAAGATTATAATATAGAATGGATTAAATTAAGTTTTACAAAAAATATTTTCCCTCTTATTAAAATATTAGATTTAATAAAATTAATTTCTAAATCAATTTACATTGTATATAAATATAAAATACAAATAGTTCATTGTCGCGGTCACGTTTCAGCATTATCTGGTTTAATTTGCAAATTAATATTTAAAACAAAATTTATTTTTGATTGTAGAAGTTTTTGGGTTGATGAAAGATTTGATGATGGTAAATGGAATAAAAGCAAGTATGTAAATAAAATTGCTTATTTTTTTTTTAAATATTTAGAAAAAAAATTTTTTAAAAATAGTGATCATAATATTATTCTAACAAATAAAGCAAAAGAATATTTGATATCAAATAAATCTTGTGATCCTAATTTAATTTCTGTAATACCTTGTTGTGCTGATTATGATAAATTTAATATTTCTGACTCAGATTCAATTGATAAAATTAAAAATCAATACGGCATAAATAAAAACGATATTGTTTTTGGTTATTTTGGATCTTTATCACCCCTATATATGACAGATAAGATGATTAATTTTTTCAAAACATTTAAGAAATCTTTTAAAAATTCAAAATTTATGGTTTTTACTGACAATAATGATTTCTTTAATAGCAACATTGATTTAAAAAAATTTTTACTGGAAAAAAGCTTAATAGTTAAGACTTTAAACAAAGAGGAAATACCTAGTCATTACAATATATGTAATTTTACTCTCAGTTTTATATCTAATAGTAAAGCGAGGATAGCTACTTCACCAACTAAAATAGCAGAATCTTTGGCTTGTGGCATACCCGTGATTTGTAACCAAAATATTGGAGACTTAGATAGCTTTATATCAAAATATTATGATTTTGGATTAATTAACGCTAATAATGATAATAATTTTCATACTGTAATTAGTAATATTCAATACATTATTTCTTTATCTAAGGATAAAATTAGAAATCTTTCAAAATTAGATTTAGATTTAAATATAGCCAAAAAAAAATACATTCATGTTTATAAAAGTTTAATTAATGAAAAAGACTAATGTTGTAATTTTTAATGGAGGTAGAGGTGCTTCAACTATTATTAAAAATTTAATTTCCTATAATCATATAAACCTAACATCTATAGTAAATGCCTATGATGATGGAAAATCAACTGGTGAAATAAGAGATTTTTTTAAAATGTTAGGTCCCTCAGATATTAGAAAAGTTCAAAAAATTATGATACCTAAAAATATTAAGGATTATAATTCATTAATTAAAATTTTTGATTATCGTTTTAAAAAAAATGTTAAAAGAAAATTATTAATTAATGATTTAAATTCTTTTGCAAATGGATCAAAATTTATTACAAAAAATGTTACTTCAAGTAATGTTAAAATAATTAAAAATCTTCAAAAATTTACTGGAATATTTTTAAATGAACTTTCTAAATCTGAGTCAATTAAAAGTAAATTGTTTAATTTTAATGATTGTTCTTTTATGAATTGCATATATGTGGGTGCTTATTTTTCATTTAATAAAGATCTTGAAAAAGCAATTAATCATATTTCTAAGCTTTTTAATGTGAAGGGTAAAGTATTACTTAATAGTAATGTAAACAAAAAACTAGTAGCAATAAGAGAGGATGGAAAAGTCTTAGCAAGTGAAGCTCAAATAGTTGAACTTCGTTCAAATGTTAGATTAGAGCAAATCTATTTATTAAATAAATATCCTAATTCTAATGATTTTAAAAACATCAATATTAAAAAGAAAAAAGAGATTTTAAATAGAAGAAGTAAAATAATTAATGCTAGTGCTCAAGTTATTAAAGCTATTAATCAAAGTAATATAATAATTTATGCTGCTGGCACCCAGCATTCATCTTTATTACCAACTTATTTTTCTAAGGGAATATCTAGCTCTATAGCAAGAAATAAAAGAGCTATGAAAATTTTTATTACTAATATTGGTGCTGATTTTGAAAATCCCTGTTATATAGCTTCTGAATACTTAAAAAATGCTTATCGTTATCTTAATCAATCAATAAAGAAAAAATATAAATATAGTGAGTTATTTAGCCAGGTATTTATTAATAATCCATCCCAAGATACAAAAAATAATTATGTGAAATATGATAAAGATGGCTTCACTAATATTAACACAAATTTAGTTGTAAAGAAATTTGAGTTGTCAAATAAACCAGGTTTTCATAATGGCAAAAAAATTGTTGATCAAATATTTTATATGTACAAAAAATTTAAAATTTTATGAAAGTTTTAGCGATAATAGTAACTTTTAATAGAAAAAAATTATTAAAGAGATGCTTAGATGCTATTCAAAATCAATCTTTACAACCTAATGAAATTCTAGTGGTAAACAATGATAGTAATGATGGAACACAAGAATTTTTAAATATAAATAAAATTAATCATATAACTCAAAAAAATGTTGGATCTGCTGGTGGCTGGAAAACAGGAATCGACTATGCTTTAAAATTTCAATTTGACGGGGTTTGGATGATGGATGATGATGGTTATCCTGAAAAAAATGCTTTAAAAATTCTTATTGAAAATCTTAATTCAAGTATTTCTTGTATATCTTCAGTGGTTATCAATGAAGATGATAAAAATACTTTTACTTTTCCATACCCAATTTTAAATAATAGAAACTATCCTAAAATATTTGCTTTAAAAAGAAAAATTAAAACTTTATCCAATTTTAAGATAGAATATAAAGATAACTTTTACCCATACGCACAGTTATTTAACGGATCTTTAATTGATACTAATTTTATTAGAGAAATTGGAAATATAAATTTTAATTATTATATATTTGGTGATGAAACAGATTTTTTTTATCGACTAAAATCTAAAGGTAAGGTTATATCAATTTTAAATTCAATTCATTATCATCCAAATGTATCTAATAGGCCATACAACTTAATTAAAATTTATTATTATCTTAAGAATTCTATAATAATTAATAACAAATATATGGATTTTCCTATTACAAGATCTATTTTAAATATTATTGCAATTATTTTTAGAACTGCTGCAAGAAATGGAATATTTTATATAGTCAGTATTTTATTAGGGAAAAAAAAATTCTTTTTTTATAAGGCAATTATGAGAGGGTTTAAGGGCAAGTTAGCCAAAGATTTTGATGATTAAATTTAAATTATTAATTCCTGCTGCAGGGAAAGGAACTCGTTCTAAACTTAATTATCCAAAAACATTATATCCTGTAGACGGAACACCAATTATTTTAAGAATTATTAATAATTTTTCTAATTATGATAATTATCCTTCAGTAGTAGTAAGTCCAGATGGATGCAATCAGATAAAAGATGTATTAAAACAACAAAAAATAAATTTTGAGTTGATTCTTCAAGAAGAACCAAAAGGAATGGGCAATGCTGTATTAACTTTTAAGAAATCAAAGTTTTATAAAAATGTTGATAATATAATTTTAGTTTGGGGTGATATTCCGTTTCTTAATAAAAATACTATAGAAGATACTATTAAAAGACATGAAGTTAATAAAAATGATTTTACTTTCCCAACTTACTTTTCTAAATCTGCTTATACTATTTTGGAAAGAGACGATCAGGGTTCAATTTTAAATGTTTTAGAAACAAGAGAAAATCCCAGCATCACATCTGTTTCGGGTGAGAGAGAAATTGGTTTTTTTATTTTCAAATCAGATCTTGTTCTAGATTTTCTTCAAAAGAACCTTGATAACAAGATAACTACTTCAACAAAAGAGCATGGATTTTTATATATAATTAAACATTTAGTTGACAAGGGATATAGGGTTGAGGGATTACCTATAGCTAAAGAAGAGGATTGTATTTCACTAAACAAAATTGAAGATTTAGATCAAAATATTTAAAAATTAACAATTAAATTAATATAGATTTATATATACTTTTTAATAAGTATAATTTTATATAAATATATTTGTTGATATGGAAATTTTTTTTTTAACTTTTATTGTAATAAGCTCGTTAACACTAGTAACAAATAATAATAAATATTTACTCAATAATATTTATTTTGATTTATCTGCATGGATATTGTTGTTTTTATTTTTAATTTTTTTTATTGGTTTTCGATATGAAGTAGGTGGTGATTGGGATTCTTACATAGAAAGTTATATTGAAAATCTTAAAGGACAAAGATTAACTGCTGAGCTTTTAAGCAGAGAACCCTTTTTTAAGACTTTAGGTATAATTGGATCTAATTATATTGGGGGAATTTATTTTATAAATACAATAAGTGCAATTATATTTACAATTAGTTTAATTTTTTTTTGTAAATCTCTTCCATATCCGTGGATTGGATTTCTAACAGCATTTCCTTATTTAGTGACGGTTGTTGCTTTAGGTTATACTAGACAAAGTATTTCAATCGGCTTATTTATGATTACACTAGTTTTTCTTAAAAAAAATAAATTTTGGAAATATTTAATAATTAATTTTCTTGCAATTGGTTTTCATTTTTCATCATTCATAACATTGCCTTTAGTTATGGTTCAGCAAATAAAAAGAAGAAAGTTTTATTTTTTTGTAGGATTATCACTCATAGTTTTATTCTTTATTGCTATGAAAGCAGAGTTATCTGCAATGATAGAGAATTATTTAGAAATAGATTACGCGTCAAAAGGAGCTTTGATTAGACTAATAATGTTAATTATACCTACTTTGATTTTCTTCAAATTCAAAAAAAACTTTGAATATGAAAACAAAATTGAAGAATTTTGGACGTATTTAGGTTATTTATCAATTTTATTTTTTATATTATATTTTGTCTCTCCATCATCAACCGCGGTTGATAGATTTGCCTTATTCGTAATTCCATTTCAAATGTTTGTATGGTCTCATGTTCCAAACTTATTAAGTAAAAAAAACTCCAGTGTAATAGTATTTATTATATTTTTTATATTTTATAATTTTTCTATTCTTTGGGTATGGCTATTCCATTCTATCCATTCAAATGAATGGCTTCCATATAAAAATTATATTTTTGAATTATGGAAATATGATTACCATTTTTTAATTCCTAGAACATGCTTGGAGTTTGATTTCACCTGCACAGAATTTAAAATTAGAATGTAATTAATTATTTTTTTGTTGAAAATCTTATTAAACTAATTGCAGCACCCGAAAGAAAACCTATTAATCCAAATATCAATATATTTAAAGTATAATCTGCTTCAATATATGTAGGATCTTGTTCTCCTATAATTAAGACTTGTGATCCTCTACCACCAATCATTTTTGTTATCATGGAAGCTTTATTAAATTGATCAAATTGTTTAAATGCATTTGTAGCCAATACATCTAACGAATACTGTAAATCTGGAGATGCATCATATTTTTCAAATATTTCTAATCTATCTTGGATTGACTGATTTTGTTTAGCAACAAGGTCATTATCAATTTTCATTTTTGAGTATTCATTAATAATTTCTATTTGAATTTCTGCTTCTTCATTAGTCTTAATACTTAATTCTTTATTTGCTTCATTTAATAATCTAGATATTTCATTTACTTCATCTTTGTTTTGATAATAAAACTTTATAGGATCTGACGCTCCTGTTGAGAAAGATTGTAAATTGATTTTGTACTTTTTTGGTAGATAGGTATTAATAGCTTTTACAGTGACATGTTCAATACATCTATAGTTTGATCCACATATCGAGTCAACACTAAGTGGAACAATGTCAACATAGTACTTAAAAATTACGCTATAATGTCCCTTTTGATCCTTGCTGTAGTAAAATCCAAGAATTAGTGAAGCAATAATAGCAAATATAATGATCAATTTACCATCATATAAGATCCTAATTAACTTAATAAGATCAAGTGGTTCATTAGTTTGTTTTTTAGTTTTTTTGACCATTTGAGTCTATAATAGATATAGTATTAATATTTTGTATCCAAATAAATAATTTATTATGAATATATAAGTATTTATATTAGTTTTACGAAATATGAAATATTTACTTGATATATCAGACCTAAATCAAAATGATTTTTTTGAAATTTTAGATCAAGCAGATGAATTAAATATGCAAAATGAAGCAATTTTAAGTAAAAAATCTATTGGTTTAATTTTTGAAAAATATTCAACTAGGACCCGTCTTTCCTTTCAAGTTGGAATAAGGCAATTGCAAGGAAACCCTATCGATATCAAGTTTGAAGAATTAAATTTGCAAAGAATAGAAACTTTTAATGATACTTTTAAAATTTTTGGATGCTATCTAGATGCTCTAGTATTTAGAACTGATAATCATGAGAAATTACAAAAAGCATTAGAATGTTTTAATAAGCCAATTATAAATGCCCTATCTGATAAATCCCATCCATGTCAAATAATTTCAGATATATTTACTTTAAGGGAGCATTTTAAAAAAATTGATAATATTTCAATATGTTGGTTAGGAGACTTAAATAACGTGTTATTTAGTTTAGTCGAAGCAATGAGCTTTTTACCTAAAACTAGTTTAAATATTTTTACTGATGAAAATTTATTTAATAATTCTAAATTTAAAAAAATTAATAAAGCTTCAAATATCAATTTTTTCTTTGATTTAGAACAAAAGATTATTAAAGAGACTGATTGCATAATGACTGATGTTTATTCATCAATGAATGATGAAGTCAAACTTGATAAGGAAAAAATTTTAAAAAGATTTCAAATCAATGATAAAATTATGGATTATACAAAAAATGAGTGCGTCTTTATGCATTGCTTGCCTGCAAAAATTGACTCGGAAGTAACACAATCGGTTTTATCAAGTTCTAAATCTATTGTATTGCATCAAGCTAAAAATAGACTTGTAGCTCAAAAAGGAATTTTAAAGTGGTTAGAAATTTAGCTATTATTCTTATTCCCTTCGTTTTAATAAGCTGTGAAACAACTTCATCAATTGACAAGTATCATTCCTCAGTTAAACAAGTTTTTATAGATGTAGTTAAAAAAGATATTTTTGAAGATAAATTAGCTATAAGAGGTAAATATTCAAATAAAGCAAAAAAATTATTTAAAAATTGGCTTGAAACGGGTATTAAAACTAATGGATTTGATGGAGAAGTGGATATTCATTTATTATCTATAATTTCTGAAGAAATATTAATAGACAATGGAGTTAGAATAAATATTGACGCTAAAATTGAATTATTAATCTCCAAGTCGGCTCTCGATAGTAAAAGATTAATTGAGCTCAATGGTAGTGAGTTTGGGGAACTAACTGGTCAGTTTTCAATAAATGATAAATCAGTATTAGCTGAAAATATCATTAAAAAACTAATTGAAAGGTTTAGTAATAAGTTATCTTCTGAAGTGAATTAATTTTTCCAATAGAAGGGAGATAAAAGTATTAAAAGAGTTAAAATTTCTAATCTGCCAAATAACATTCCCAAAGATAAAATGATTTTTGAATAATCGGAAAGTAAGGCAAAATTTCCTTCAGGACCAATCATTTCACCAAGACCTGGTCCAACATTAGATATTGAAGTTGCAGCTGCAGATAAGCAAGTTACTAAATCTAACCCGCTAAAAGATAAAAGAAAAGCAATTAAAATGAATCCTAGAATATATACAAAAAAGAAACTGGTAACGGAATCAAAAGTAGAATCTGGTATGGCTTTGTCATTAAACTTAGAAACAAAAACACCATGAGGTTTTATTAGTTTTCTAATATGGTTTTTAACTGAAAGAAATAAGATTTGAAATCTAAAAATTTTAAGCCCCCCAGTTGTCGATCCTGCACAACCACCTATAAACATTATAAATAAAAATAATATCGACGAATAGTTGCCCCAATTTTCAAAATTATCACTTATAAATCCAGTTCCAGTAATTATAGAAATTGAATTAAAAGAAATAGTAATAAATTTTTGCGATATTGAACTACTTATTTGATCTCCAACTAAAAAATATAAAGAAAAAATTAATGCAATTATAATTGAAATAAATAATCTGACCTGCTGATCTTTTAAAAGGATCAAAGGATTTTTTATTGAAATTTGAGCTAATATAATGAAAGGAAAACTACCTATTAGCATAAATATAATAGAGACTAAGAGAATATTATTATTTTGAAAAAAAGCAAAAGACTCATCATGTGTAGAAAAGCCACCAGTTGAAATTGTGCTAAAACTATGAGTTAAAGCATCAAAAAAACTCATACCGCACGAATAATAACTAAACACACAAATAAGAGTTAAAGCTAGATATATCATAAATATTTTTGATACAACGGCTGAAATTCTTGGTAAAAATTTTTCATAAGGGTCATCTCCTTCCATATGGAATAACTGCATGCCGCCTACTTTTAAAAATGGAAGTACAGAAATTGCTAAAACAATTATACCTATTCCGCCTAGCCATTGAAGTAGAGACCTCCATATCAAGATACCTTTTGGTTGATTATCTAGATTACTAATTACTGTAGAACCTGTAGTGGTTATGCCACTCATAGACTCAAAAAAAGCATCAAAAAAGCTTAAATTTGTTTTCGCATACATTAATGGTACTGCACATATAAAAGCCATGACCACCCAAGATAAACCAGTTAAAAAAAATGCTCCTTTGAGATTAAGTTTCATTTCTGTATCTTTATTAATTATTATTAATGAACCTCCTATAATTAGATATATGATAAAAGGTACTGCATAAACTTGCCATTGATCTGTGCCATAAATAATTTCAGTAATTAAAGGTATTGAGAGAAAAAATCCAGTAGCACATATAAGAAAACCTAGTACCAAAGATATTGGTTTTAAATCAAACATTTAATTTTTATTAATGGATTTTCTTTTTTTCATATGGGCTATCAAGAGAAAAAGCAGGTATATCAATTTTCAAATGCTCTCCTTTTGATCCTTTCATTGAATAATAGCCTTGCATAATACCACTTGATGTTTTTAACGGAGTTCCACTAGTATATTCAAAAGTTTCTCCAGGTTTTATGTATGGAGTTTCACCAACAACACCTTCACCTTGAACTTGAAGAACTTTTCCATTTCCATCAATAATAATCCAAGTTCTTTGACTTAATTGAATCACATCATTTCCATTATTATTTATATTGACTTTATATGCCCAAACGTAGTGATTGTCGTTTGGTGATGATTGGTCATCAAGAAAATAAGGTTTTACAGTGACTGTAACTTCCCCAGTAGTTTTTTTATACATTAAATTTAATTATAGCTTAATGTTGTTGTTATAAAAATGAATATTTAATTCTAAAATAAACCTTGTATTAAACCATTTTCATCTAATTTAATGTTATTTGCACTTGGAACCCTAGGCAATCCAGGCATAGTCATAATTTCACCTGTTATAACAACAATAAATCCAGCTCCAGCAGATAACCTGACTTCTCTAACAGGAACTGTAAATCCTTTAGGAGCTCCCCTTAAGGTGGGATTAGTTGAAAAACTATACTGTGTCTTTGCAATACAAATAGGCAATTTACCGTACCCATTATCTTCAAAACTTTTTAATTGTTCCATAACTTTTTTATCAACTGATATATCTTCTGCTCTATAAATATTTTTAGCCACAGTTCTTATTTTTTCGACCAAAGGAATATCATCTTCGTATTGGTAATGAAATTTTGAAGTGTCACTGGTTTCAGCAATTTTTACTACTTCTTCAGCTAGTTCAGTAGTTCCTTCACTACCATTAGCCCAATGTGAACACATTACCGCTTTAACACCAAGTTTATCGCATCCTTCAGTTATAACCTTACCCTCTGATTCAGTATCTAAAGTGAAATGATTAATAGCTACAATTGGAACTAGTCCAAATGATTGAATGTTTTCTATATGACGTTGAAGATTAGCAAACCCGTCAGTTACTGCCTGGACATTTTCTTTATTTAAGTCTGCTTTTTCTATGCCGCCATGAGATTTTAAAGCCCTAACTGTTGCCACGATAACTACTACATTAGGAGTAAGACCGGCTTTTCGACATTTAATATCAAGAAATTTTTCAGCACCTAGGTCAGCACCAAAACCAGCTTCAGTTACAACATAATCTGCTAGTTTTAAAGCAGTAGTTGTTGCTATTAC
>PAHR01000012.1 GCA_002705265.1 Pelagibacteraceae bacterium
GATGGCAGAGTGGTCGATCGCGCTACCTTGGAAAGGTAGTGTAGGGGCAACCCTACCGTGGGTTCGAATCCCACTCTCTCCGCCAAATTATTTTATAAAACCCTTAGAATTATAATTTCTTTTTTTTTCTTTTAAAATCCCAAGTTCTTTTGAAGGTGTATAAAACCTATCACCCACTTTAATTTTATCTATTATATTTTTACCTTTTTTATTCAAAACTTTTTCTATCAACAACATATGTTTGCCAGTAGTAGAAACTACTATCCAACCTCCGTCGTGACGTGAAACAATTCCGGACATAAAAGGATGATTTGAGCTATCACCACCATGAAGTTGAACATCTTTTAAATATAATTTTCCGTAACTTCCATTGTTAAGGTAGCTTGAAGCTCCTTTGTATGGTTCTTCAAATGCATTAATGAAGTTAATTAAATCATAGGAATTCATATTCCAGTCAATTAATCCATCTATTTCAGCATTTAATCTAGGGTTATATCTACCTAGGTAATTAATTTGTGGTCGTAATTCAAATTTTTCTTTCTTAGTTAATTTTTTTATAAAATCAGCATAAAATTCCAAAAACCTAGATAACTTGTAATCAAGAAATTCCTTTGGGGTGCTATAATTTTTGGGAATTAAAGTTGGTTTATTATAAATTATAGGTCCAGTATCAATATTTTCGTCAACCAAGTGACATAATTGATTATCGATTCTATCTTCTCTCATTATTCTCCAAGAAATATCTGCACCTCCTGAGTCTAGAGGGAGTCTTGTTAAATGAAAATTTATAAGGTTATCTTTGAAGAAATTTTCAATATTTTTTTTTGTAAAAATAATTCTAGCACCAATAGAAATAAATAAAGTATTTTCCAATGTCGTTTCTTTGACAATAAAATTTTGAAATTTTTTATCTATTTTATTAAAAATTGAGAATTTAACTTTTTTTTTGTCTATAATTTTAGATTGGTCTTCTGAGGTGATAATTATAGTTTTTAAAGATAGATTATTATTAATTTTTATTAGTTGATCAAAAATATCTGATTGCCCTATGAAGACAATAGCTTTTAATTTCTTAAAAAAAAATTTATTATTATGTATCATGATAACTCAAGAGTGACATCATTATGTAATCTGTCATTAAAATTACAATATAAAATTATTGAAACATTAAGATAGTTTATTTAAGAATTAACAACTTTGTAAAAAGCAATTAAAACATCATCAACTTTAACTCTTTTCGCAAAATCTGCATTTTTGATTGTTTTGCCTTTTCCATCAAGCATTCTATCAGTGTCTTTAGAAATCTCTCCTTCTTTTGCAATAACAGGGTATATATTATGAGAATAAGCAAAAGATTTGGTAGCCCCAAATAATCCCAAAGATTTTGTACCTACTGCTGCAGATAAGTTTAGTATTCCACTATCATTTCCTATAAATATATTTGATAATTTTAATAAGGCGGCTACCTCGGATAAATGTAAATGAGAATAATTAAAAACATTTTTAATTTTAACATTATTAATTATTTCTTCTGCAATATTGCTATTCCAAGGACCAGCAACTAAAATATGTATATATTTATTTTCTTCATTAATTTTATTAATTAAGTTTGCAAAATATTCTTTTGGCCAACTTCTCCACATTTCACTTGAGTCAACACCGTAAGTAATTATTTTTTTATCCTTACTAAGGTTGTCAAATGTTTTTAAAAAATCATGATTAACATTTAAATTTGTAAATTTATAATTTATTGGCTTACCAATTAATTTAAAAAATTTTATACCTCTTTCTATGTAATGTGTTTGTAAGTCAGATTTTTTTAAAATTGATTTATTTGTAATCCAAAAACTTTGATTGCCAGCACCATAACCAAAAATTTGATTTACACTAGCAAATTTTGCTGCTATTGCAGGCCTGCTAATTTTATCTAATATCCAAACCTGACTTGTATTGAAAATTTTCATTAGATTTCTCATACTATTGATTTCAAAAAAATAATTAAAAATCCCTTTCTTAAATTCGAAATATTTTACAGACTCAATATATTCTTCATATTGAAGTAATTTTTGTGCACTGGTGCTTTTTCTAGTTATAACTATAACTTTTTTATTGTTAATTTGACTTATATGCTTAATAAATGGCAAATGCCAAATAAGATCTCCTAATTTTCCAGATGGATATATTACAAAAATGTTTTTATTCATCGTTCATTAGTATAATTTGCTTGTAATGAAAAAAAACTTAATTGTTTCATCAGCAGATAATAAATATTTTAAGCTTCTGTGTGAATTAATAAATTCAATAAAATTTGAAAATAAAGATCAAAATTATGATATCGCGGTATTATCAATAAATTTATCTAATGAAAATTTAGAAATCTTAAATAACCTAAGTATTCAATATAAAGAACCTGTTTGGAACGTTAAGGTTCCAAAGTATAAAATTCAAGGTCGAGATCATTTAAAAACCCAAGTTTCAAGATTTTACTTGGAGGAATATTTCCCTGGTTATGAAAATTACATTTGGATGGATTCAGATATTTGGATAAATAGTTTTGATGAATTTAAACTTTATGAAAGAGGTTCTAGCACCGCTGGTTTTGCTATTACACCACAGGTAGACCGTGCTTATCATCAATTAGTTAATATAAAATGGATAGGTCCTTTTCCTTCAAAAATAAATTCTATAAATTATAAAAATATTTCTAAAAGCATATCTTTTAAAGAAGGAAGAAATTATGCAGGGTATTTAACTTTAAATGCAGGTTGTTTTTCATACAACAAAAACTTCGATGGTATGAATATAATAAGAAAAAACCTTGAGAAAGCTGCTTTGAAAGGAAGAATTTTTGGGTCAGATCAAGTTGCTCTATGTTTATCAGTATTCAGAGATAAAATAATCACAGAACTCTTACCTTCTTATTGTAATTGGATGTGTGATTTTCATTTACCAAAATATTCCTTGTCCTCCAAAAAGTTCGTTGAACCTTATATTCCAAATAATCCCATTGCTTGTATGCATTTAGCTGGGATGGATAGAGATAGATTTAACGATAGTATTCTTCATACTATTCAGAGTTTAGAGGGTAATAAATTAGATTTAAGTTTAAGATTTAATCATCATTAATTTTTTCTGACAATTTTTTTTTAGTTGCTAATCTTCCAATAGATTTTAATTTTTCAACTCTTCCAATTAAGCTCCTATTACCCTCTTTAAGTCGATTTTTTGTTTTATCAATACTATCAGTCAATTTAGCTAAAGCGCTTGTAACATCAGTAAAAGACTCATGAACCAGTACAGCTTGGTCGTATATAACACTTGCTTGGTTTGCAATATTTTTTGCATTTTTGGATTGCTTATCAATAGACCAAATATGTTCAACTATTTTTAAACAGTAATAAAGAGAAGAGGGCCCAACAATTGATATTTTTTTTTCAATTGCTTCTTCAATTATACTCTTTCCATTTGAGGCAACTACAAGATAGGCATGTTCATAGGGCATAAACATCATTACTGCCTCAGGTGAAGATATGTTATAAATTCTTGAATAAGAGTCTGTATCTAAGTCCCTAATATGTCTTTTTACTGATTCTATATGTTTTTTAAGCGCAATTTCCTTTGCCTCTTTATCAACAACGTTACAATATTCATCCCAAGCATCTAGTGACATTTTAGAGTCAATTATGATGTCTCTATTACCAGGCATGTGAACAATTACATCAGGTTTTTGAATTTTCCCATCATTATCTTTAAAAGCTTTTTGAGTTTCAAATTCTTCACCTTCTCTAAATCCTATTGATTCTAAAATTTTTTTTAAAATTAATTCTCCTAAAGCCCCTTGTTGCTGTGAACCACCTTTGATAAGAGTATTTTGAAATCTATTTGCGGTATCATTAATTTTTATTCCTGCATCAATTAAATTTCTTACCTGCTCGTTAAAAGTTCCAGCTCTTAGTTCTTGAGCAGCTTTAAAACTATCAATAGTATTATTAATGGTATTCATTTCAGTTCTTAATGCTATGAGTTCGTCTCTTGGATTTTGAACATTATTTAACTTCTTAAAATTTAAATACCAAGCTATTACAGCTATTAATCCAGCTCCAACTAAAAACCCTATTAAGAAAATCAATATATAATTTGGCGATATCATAAAAATATATTAGGTATTTTAGCTTAATAAGTGGAAGTATTTAAGAAAATTTAATTTTTTCTATATAGTTATTTAAGTCAGACCTTAATTTATTAATATAGGTGAAATCTATATATTCCTTATCTATAATTTGATCAAATTTTAATCTTAATTCATTGGTAGTTTCTTTAATCTGCTCAAATATTTCAGGAAAATTACCTTTAATTTGATCTGCCTCTTTAAGTAAATCTTTAATTGATCCATTAAAGTGCTTATCAGAAAATGTATCTAATTTAATTTTTGTTAAATCTAGCTTTGAGTCTAATTGTGTTTCCAAATCATAAAAAGTTAAGCTTAGATAGTCAAAAATTTGATTACTCAAATCTTTAATTCTAAAAAGACTCAATTCTCTTTGAATAACCATGTCTAATTATAGCTCAATTTTAGTAACTAATTAAATTGAATCTTATGCTTGCCAAGAATTTTCTTAGTTTCCATGTATTTTTTATTGAATTTATTGAGACCTGGCTTTATTGAGATTCTTTTTTTCACGATGATTTTGTTTTTCTCTAGAGCTTTTACTTTACTTGGGTTGTTTGTTATCAAGTTTAGGGTCTTAATTTTTAAAAATTTTAAAATTTGAAGAGCTGACAGATAATTCCTTTCATCACCGCTATAGCCCAATATATTGTCTGCCTCATAAGTATCAATGCCTATATTTTGAAGTTTATAAGAGAGAATTTTATTATGAATGCCTAAACCTCTACCTTCTTGGTTAAGATAAAAGAGATATCCTCCTTCTTTTGATTTATCAATATATTCCATTGATTTATCAAGTTGGTAACCACAATCACATTTTTTACTCCCCATTAAATCACCAGTTAGGCAAGATGAATGAATTCTTACATTTGGAATGAAGTTTTTATTATCTCTTTTGAATTGAATGACGTAATGAACGTGATTATTAATTTTATCTTGAAATAAATATAATTTAGTCCTTGATCCTTTATTGATAGGCAAGTCAATTTCATCTCTGTAAATTACACGTGTTTTGTTCAGTTGTTTAGATATAGCTTTAAAATCAAAAAATAATGATTTTTTAAATAAAGCAGGATTGTTTTTTTTGTAAATAAAAATAGGAAAAGGGATTAGGTTAAAACTTTTAAAAATTTTAAAAATTTTTAATTCATTTTTAGATGATTTTGTTAAAGTCTCTATATAAAAAAATTCATCAATTTTGAAATTCTTTGAAAAAAATACATTTGTATTTTTTGTTAATTTTTTAATTTGTAATTTATAGAATAATTCTTTTTTTATATTATTAATTCCCTGAAAACTTAAAAAAAAACCAGGAACCAGCATTTTTGGTTTATCTTTTAAGGTTATTTTTTTTAGATTATTTGCAGATGCGTTTAAGTATAAATTTTGATCATCAAATCTAACTAATCTGTCAAACTCTAGTTCATTTTGAAGAATATCTATTTGAGTTTTCATCAGGACCAATAATTTATGGGTTATCGTCCAACTAGACAATAAGAATTTTACCTAGTGGCATATTTTTGCCACTAGGTATTAATTAAATTAGTAAGCGCTGTCTCTTCCTTCTTCTTTTGCAATTTCTCTCGCATTAGGATTTACAGAAGGTCTAAAAGGAATTTCAACTATTTCTCCGTCTACTGGAGTACCTGATACGTCACAATACTCATCAGGTAAATGAAATTTAAATTTACTTCCAATATCCTTTTTTTCATAAGGCACATAACCCATAGCAATGTTTGTTTCTAGTTCAGGTGAATACCAAGGCGAGGTTAAATATCCGATTGGTGTTGAGCCATCTTCAGAAATTAGCCAAAAATCAGGTGCATATTCTTCTATAGGTTTTCCACCAATTCTAAATCCCACTAATTGATTAGAGTAGGGTTTTTGCCCAGATTCAATTTTTTCTCTCATTGATTCAAGTGCTTGTTTTCCAATATAGTCAGACTCTTTTTTTCTTGGAACTTGATATCCTAAGTTACATTGAAATGGATATGTTTCTGAGTCTAAGTCTTGACCCCATGAGAGTATACCAGCAGCTATTCTTCTATGATGAGCAGGAGCTATAACCATAAGATTATGTTTTTTTCCTTTTTCAAGAACATCATACCACATGTCATCAGCATACTTTGTTGCATCTTTTAAATAGATTTCATATCCTTTTTCACCAGTAAAACCAGTTTGAGAAATTATACAATCTCTTCCACCAACTTTTGCTTCCATTAAACCATAATAAGGAATATCTCTAACAGCATCGCCAACTAGGTCAGCCATTAAATCAACTGATTTTGGGCCTTGAATTTGTACAGGTGCTACATCAATTTCATCAATTTCAACATTGAATTTTTTATCATGATTTACACCTTGAAGAAAAAACATAATGTCTGAGTCAGATAATGAAAACCAAAATTCATCTTCAGCTACACGCAAAAGTATAGGATCATTTAAAACTCCGCCCTTATCATTACATAAGATTACATACTTACCTTTCATTACATCGATACGACTAGCATCTCTTGTAATAACGTAGTTTGTAAATTTCATAGCATCTGGACCTTTTACACGTATTTGTCTTTCCACCGCAACATTCCACATTGTTACATGATTCACTAAAGCATCATATTCAACCATTGCTCCACCATCTTCAGGTTTTACATAACCTCTTGGGTGGTACATTCTGTTATATACCGTGCATCTCCAACATCCTGCCTCAACAGATAAATGCCAATAAGGATTTTTTCTTACCCTAGTTGAAATTAACATTTTTTGAGGAGTTGGTCCTGATTGTCTTAAATTATAAGGAACCTGTCTATCTGACTGGTCCACTGTCTTTGGTTGTGTTAGCTTCATTGTATCCTCCAGAAAGCTATTTGATGAATCGAAAACTAAATATTTTTTTACTGATTTGCAATCATAAATTAACGTTTAAAAAATTTTTTTATGGAAAACTAATTTATCATTTTCAATAGCAAATTCGCCATTTTGTATGGCCGATAGCCAGTGGCAAGTTTTCTCAAAACCCCCAAAAGGATAGCAATGAAAGGAATTAGGTCTTCCTTTATCACTTAACTTGGATGATTTAATTAATTTTATCAAAAGTTCATCATTGGACGTTTTAATCAAGAGGTCTCCTATTTTTTTTGAATTTTTCTTTAAAAAGTTTAATGAATTACCAACACCGCTCATTAATCCAAAATTTAATAATGTTTTAAAAGTAGCCGGACCTGGAAAACCAACTCTTACCGGCAAATTTATACCTATGTCATTAAGCATTTTATCCCATTCAATAAAAGGATTTGCTTCAAAAAAAAATTGAGTAACAATTTGAATGTTTAGTTGTGTAGAGTCATTAATTTTTTGTTTTGCTAACAAAAAATCTTTTAAAGTTTCATCATCAATATCTGGAGAACCTTCTGGATGTCCGGCCACATTAATTTTTTTAAAATCATATTTTTCTAGCAACTTACTATTGATAATATCTAAAGAAGAAGCAATTTTTCCAATTTGATTTCCACCACCTCCGATTACTAAAATCTCATCAGTATTAGAAACTTTTCTTATTGATTGTAAAAAACTTTCTACATGTTTTAAATCTCTCATAGTTCTTGCAGGAAGATGTGGAATAGGAGTTATGCCATTTTCATTTACAAATTGAATTGCTTCAATAATTTCTTTTTCTTCTGATTCAGGAAGATATGTTATAAAAACCCTGTTTTTTTTATTAATATAGATTTTAGTAATTTTTTTTTGAACTTTTGGATTAAGTTCTATTGTAAAGTTATTTACAAATTTAATAATTTCATCTTTCATATATATTTTACGAAACTATCACAAAAAAAATACTTTTTTTAGGATTTAAGTCTTTTATTTTCTGGATCTAATAAAGGCTCTTTTGTAACTATAACTGGATACCTTTTTCCGAAATAATCAATTTCAAGCTTAGTTCCTTCATTAGAATAATTAATTGGTAAATAACCATAAACAATATGTTTATCTACAAAATAACCATAATTAGAGCTTGTAACATAACCAATTGAGTTGCCAGTTTTATCATATATAGGTTCTTTTCCGAGGGCCATTGCTTCACTATCTTCTAAAATCATACAGCAGAGTTTCTTATTTAAGGGAGTTTCTTTCAGTTTTAACAAAGCATCTTTACCAATAAAGTCCATATCCTTTTTTAACTTTACTGTAAAACCCAATCCGGCTTCATAGGGGTTCGAATTAGTATGAATGTCTGATCCAAGTGATCTATATCCTTTTTCCAATCTGAGAGATTCAAAAGCACCAGCCCCTGAGCAAATCATATTATGTTCTTGGGACTTATTTTTTAATTCATCCCATAGACTTAATCCATATTCAGTTGGAGTATAAATTTCCCAACCTAGTTCTCCTATATAAGATATCCTTACAGCAACACAAGGAATATGACTAATTGAAATATTTTTGATAGTAAAAAATGGAAAAGCTTCATTGGATACATCATCATCTTCACAAAGACTTTGTAAAACTTTTCTAGAATTTGGCCCCCATAAACCTATTCCTGCATAAGCAGATGTCCAATCAATAATATTTACACTACCGTCTTCTGGTGAATTTTGTTTTAACCAAGAAATGTCTATCATGCCATTTCCAGCCCCAGCTAAAACCCAAAATTTATTTTCCTCTAATCTGCTTATTGTTAGATCACTCTTAATTCCACCATAAATACTTGAAATAACTGAGTAGACAACTTTGCCAACAGGGATATCTATATTGTTAGTACAGATTTTCTGTAACAATCCTAAAGCCCCTTTACCGTTTACTTCTATTTTTACAAAACCTGTAATATCAAAAAGTGCTCCTGTTTGTCTTGTTACTAAGTGTTCAGCAGCTTGAATCGGCGACCAGTATTTAGCCGACCAACCTGATCTATTAGGAAAATTTTTACCTTTCATTAAATCTTTATTTGACTCATACCATTGTGGCCTTTCCCATCCCATAGTTTCAAAAAATTGTGCCTTATTTTCATTTAATCTAGAATAGAAAGGACTTCTCCTTAAAGGTCTTGGGTTTTCCATTTGTTGGAGAGGATGAATAATATCGTAAACCTCTCTATAATTCTGCTTACCTCTGGCTCTTAAATACTTCCTAACATGGTGATGTTTATGAAAGCGATTAATATCACCTTCTCTTACATCTAACTCTGGTTCTCCATTAGCAATCCATTCTGCCATAGCTTTTCCAACTCCACCACCATGAGTAATCCAAATTGCATTAGCAGACCAAAGTCCTTTGATCGAAGTTTCCCCCATTAAAGGATTCCCATCAGTAGTAAAGGAAAACATTCCATTAATTTTTTTTGTTAATTTTTTTTTGGAAAAAGAAGGAAATAGCCAGTTAGTTTCTTTATGTGCACCTTCAAAATCTTCTGGTCTGAAATCAACCAAAGAAGGCATATCTATAGCATCTTGAGGTTTAAGTATTTCTTCGGATTCTACTATTCTAGGTTCATGTCGATAATTTCCTATTACATAGGTGTCGTTCCATTGCCTAAAATATAAACTATAGTCTTGGTGTCGAATTAAAGCGTGTTCAACTAAAGCCTCTTTTATGTCAGCTTTAAATTCCTTTAAATCTTCAAAAGGTTCTAACCATGCCATTTGATGTTCACAAGGGACTAAAGGCAAAGATATTCCAGCCAATCTTCCCATTTTTGGTGCCCATATGCCTGTAGCTAAAAGAACTATATCTGCATCATAAAATCCTTTTTCAGTTTCAACACCTTTTATTTGGTTATTAGTAATCTTAAAACCCGTCACAGCAGTATCTCCTATAAAGATACCCGCACCATTATCAGTTACATATTTTGCCATTGCTTGAACAGCTCTAACTGGTTTAGCTAAACCGTCATTTGGTACATAAAAACCACCATGAATTTTTTCTGGATCAATATAAGGACTCATTTTTTGAACTTGTTCAGGTGAAATGATCTTAGCTTCTTTCATTCCATAGCTATGAGCTATTCCTAATTTACGATACAGATCTTCATGACGTTCTTTTGTTTTTGAAACTTCAATTCCTCCAACTGGATGAAAGCAAGGATTTCCTTCAAATTCCATAGAGCACAATAAATCAACAGTGTATTGAGCAAATTTGCACATCATTCTTGATGGATTTGTTTGAAAAACACCGCCAGGTGCATGACTGGTAGAACCACCTGTTTCAAACAAAGGACCTTGATCGAGAACAGTTATATCTTTCCACCCAATCTTAGCTAAGTGATAAGCTGTGCTAGCACCAGTAATGCCACTTCCAACAATAATTATTCTTGATTTATTTGACATGAGGCCCTCTTTATAATTTCACTCTTACCTAATCAATTTAAAAATATTAAGTCAATTAGTATTTTACGGCATCAATTAATCGTTCTTCTATATAATTTCCAAAAGATCTATTACAAGTAATTAAGAATTTATTTTCTAAATTATAAATACTGCAATCAACCCTAGCTATTAAAGTTTGAGCAGAAGTAAAATTAGGAAACATCTTTTTTCTAAAATCAAAATGAGTAATCTTGTTTAAGATTTTAACTTTGTTTTCACCAGAAATTTCAAAGTAAGATTGTCCTTCTGAAAAATTTGTTACCAGCACTTCTTTATTCCTATTTAATTTATCAATGTTAGTGTCTATGTTTTTGCTCATTCCTAATAAGTCAATTATATTCCATTGATCAAAAGATGATTTGGAGCAAATTATATTTTCTCTAATATTAATTTTTAGATTTTCTTTTGGAAGGTCGATTTTAAATATAGAATTAATTTCTTGATTAATATTATCACTAAATTTGCTGCGCAAAATAATTTGAATAAGGTTTAAGGATTTTACATCAACTGAATTAGAAGAAATTAATTCTTTCATGACATTAGTCTTTCATTATTTTTGTCAAAAAATATAGGTTTTATGATTTCAACTTCAAAAGACTCTCCCTTTGATGAAGAGATGTAAGCTTTTGAATTAATTAATTTTTTTCCATCTTGAATGACAGCCATTCCAAAACTATGATTTAAGTTAGGACTCATGTAGCTAGAGGTTACATGGCCAAGCATTTTTATCGGAGGTTTATAGTTTCGTGAAAGAATTATATGCTGACCTTCCTCTATTATATTTTTTTTATCAGTAGGTATAACACCTACTAATTGTTTTCTATCATTTCTAATTGTGTCAGGTCTTGATAAGGATCTTTTACCAATAAAGTCTTCTTTATTTTTTCCAATCATCCACTCAAGACCAAGATCATAAGGCGTAACAGAACCATCAGTATCTTGACCAACAATTATGTATCCTTTTTCTGCTCTTAAAAGATGCATGGTTTCTGTTCCATAAGCGATTAATCCATGGTCTTCTCCAAATCGAAACAAATCTTCCCATAGCGCTAAGGCCATTGAAGGACTTACATAAATTTCATATCCAATCTCTCCAGTAAAACTTGCTCTTAGTATATTAATTTTTGAATCGATATATTTGTAATTTCCAAAAGTCATAAAAGGAAAGTTTTGATTATCAAAATTAATATCTTTAAATACTTTTTTGAGAATAGAACGACTATTGGGGCCGCTTATGTTAAAGGTACAAAATTGTTCAGTAACGGAATTTAAATATACATTTAGATGAGGCCATTCTGTTTGTGCAAATTCCTCCATATGGCTTAAAACATTAGCAGCTCCTCCAGTTGTAGTTGTTGCAATAAAATGTTCATTACTTATTTTTGATACAATTCCATCGTCCATAACCATGCCATCTTCTTTTAGCATAAGAGCATATCTAGCAGTCATAGGTTTCATTTTAGAAAAACTATTTGTATAAATTAAATTCATAAATTCCAAAGCATCTCTGCCTTTAATTTCAATTTTACCCAAAGTGCTGCCATCTAATACCCCAGCATATTTACGAACATGTAAAGATTCTCTTTGAACAGCTTCTTCAAAAGATTCATCTGGTTTGCTTTCAAAATACCAAGGACGTTTCCATTGACCAACATCTTCAAACACAGCGCCATTTTTTTTATGCCATTCATGAATAGGGGTTTTTCTTTCGGGATCATAAAACTCATAAGTATTTCTTCCAGCAATAGATGAAAAGCTTAAAGGAGCATAAGGAGGTCTATAAATTGTAGTTCCAACTTCAGAAATTTTCTTTTTTAATATTTCTGAAACAATTCCTAAAGCATTTATACTACTTATCTTTCCTTGGTCAGTGCCCATGCTATTAGTAGTAAACCTTTTAAGATGTTCAATACGATCAAATCCTTCCTTAATTCCCTGTCTTAAATCATTAGTTGTCACGTCATTTTGTAAGTCTATAAATGATTTGGACCATGGAGATTTTTTTTCGTGTTTTACTTCCCATAATTTTTCTATAAAAAAATCATTCGATTCAATTAGATCAAATTCTATTTTCCCAAGTTGTTTAAGATTTAAAAATTTTAATTTTTTATCAATGTCTTTTCCAAGATCACCATAATTAAATATTCCTCCTGCTGAACCTATAACAATTGTATTTTGAAAAGGAGTGTCTGGCTTGAACGTTAAATATTGATCATCCCAAATTAATACGCCTTTAGATTGTGTAAATAGATGTACGTCTGGATTAAGCCCACCAGAAATACATAATTTATTAGTTTTAATTTTTGTAATATTTCCTTTAGAATCTCTTACTGAAACTTCTTCGATTTTTTTCTTACCTTGACATCCTTCTATCTTAGCATTTGTAAATAACGGTATATTGTTTTCATGAATTACATTTAATAAATCCTTTTCAAGTTTATTTCCAGGTCTTGAATCTATATAAGCTTGAGGCTTGCAGCTCAAATCAACTAATGTTTTTAAAAGACTTAAAGTAGAAGAATTATTGCTAAATATAACAGGATTTACATCTGGGATAACACCATAACGTTCTATATATTTTTCAAAAGAGCTTGCTAACATTACGCCTGGCAAATCATTATTTCTAAAAGAAATTAATCTCTCTATATGTCCGTTTGCTAAAATTACTTGATCAGCCCTTATTTTATGCAGTACTTGGTCAGGAATATTTTCTAATGGTTTTGTACCTACTACTAAATCTTCAATAGCAATAAGATGATTAATATAGTTATAATTAGTCACAAGAGTATTTGTTAATATTTTTATGTTAGATGAAGTGCTAATTTCCTCTAAAGTTTCTTTTAACCATAAAGAGCTTTCTTTACCAAAAATTTTAGAAATTTTATTTGAGTTGTTTAAAATACCCCCTAAGTTGGAATCTTTTTCTATTAAAAGAACTTGATATTCACTACCAATAAAACTTTTAAGAGCCAATAAAGCGGAGAGACCTCCTCCCACAATAGCTACATCTACATGATGATGAAAATGAGTGCTTTTTGTTCTATATGGTTGAGGTGGTTTTCCAAGTCCTGCTGCTTTTCTAATTATTGGTTCATATACTTTTTTCCAAAACCCTCTTGGACGCATAAAGGTTTTATTATAAAAACCAGCTGTAAATAAAGGGGAAAGAAGGCTATTAATAGACCCAAAGTCATAATCTAAAGATGGCCAACGATTTTGACTCTCAACCTCCATTCCTTCATATATTTCTTTAATTGTTGCTCTTGTGTTTGGTTCGCCGTATTCACTTATAATTTGAACTAGAGCATTGGGCTCTTCGATTCCGCATGTATAAATGCCACGAGGTCGATGATACTTAAAACTTCGACCAACAAAATTTATATTATTGCGAATTAAAGCAGAGGCAATTGTATCCCCTTTAAATCCTTTGTATTTTACTCCGTCAAAAAAAAAATTAATTGATTGATGAAATAGGATAAAAGAAGAATTTTTATTATCTTTAGATTGCATTATTTTTTAACGGTAAAATTTCCTGAGCCAACTTTAGGCTCTCCAGATGGAGTTTTAATTTTATTTTTAAATTCTTTTGGAAGGGGTTTTTTATCAATGATTTTATAGACTTTAATTATTTCATCTGTAGAAGTATCACGAACTGAATTAAACCATTTTTTACATCCATGGCTATGCACCCATCTTTCATAGTAAATGCCTTTAGGATTTGATCTAAAGAAAACATATTCTGCCCACATTTGATCAGAAATGTTTTCAGGATTTTTTGGTCTAGTTACATGAGCTTCTCCACCATTTGTAAATTCACATTGATCTCTTGGACCACAATAAGGACAATTAATTATTAACATAATTAGTGTGCTACCGCAGCAGCCCCATGTTCGTCTACAAGCTTACCAGTTACAAAACGATCTAAGTTAAAAGCGGCATTTATAGCATGTGGTTCATCTTTGGCAACGGTATGTGCAAAAACATTAGCACTTCCGGGTGTCGCTTTAAAGCCACCTGTACCCCAACCACAGTTAAAGTAGAGACCCTCAATATCACATTTACTTATTATAGGGCTGGCATCAGGGCATATATCTACTATACCTCCCCATTGTCTTAACATTTTCATTTTTCCAAAACACGGGTAGAGTTCTACCATGGCTCTTATTGTATCTTCAATTACATCAAAACCACCACGTTGAGTGAAGGAATTGTATCCATCAGTTCCTGCTCCAATTACTAATTCGCCCTTATCCGACTGACTGACATAAGCATGAATAGCATTGGACATAACAACTGTGTTTATAACTGGTTTGATAGGCTCTGATACAAGAGCTTGTAAAGGTTTGCTTTGAAGAGGAAGTCTTATGCCTGCGGTTTCAGCAAGAATACTTGTGTGACCTGAAGCAACTATCCCAATCTTTTTGGACTTTATTATTCCTTTTGAAGTTTCTACCCCAATAGTTTTTCCATTTTCAATTAAAATTTTATGAGCCTCACAATTTTGTATTATATCTACTCCCATTTCGTCTGCACGCATTGCAAAACCCCAAGCAACAGTATCGTGACGAGCAACCCCTCCTCTTGGCTGAAAAGAAGCTCCTAAAACTGGATAGCGTAAATTATCTGTGTTCATAATAGGCACAATTTTTTGTATTTCTTCTTTGGAAACCCACTTAGAGTCAATTCCATTTAAAGTATTGGCACTAACTCTTCTTTTAATCTCTTTTATGTCATGTTCATTGTGAGCAAGATTCATTACACCTCTTTGACTGAACATTACGTTGTAATTTAATTCTTGAGTTAAAGTTTCCCAAAGTTTTAAAGAATGTTCATACAATCCTGCACTTTCATCCCACAAATAGTTCGATCTAATAATTGTTGTGTTTCTTCCAGTATTACCTCCTCCAAGCCAACCTTTTTCAATCACCGCAATATTAGTTAATCCATGTTCTTTTGCTAAATAATAAGCTGTACCTAGGCCATGACCACCACCGCCAATAATAACTGCATCATAGCTTTTTTTTGGCTCCGGACTTCTCCACATTTTTTGCCAATTTTCATGACCTGATATAGCATTTTTTAAAATGCTAAAAATTGAATATTTTCTTTTCACTGCCGCAAAGTAACAAAATTTTTTAACATCATCTACTAATTTTCAAAGTTTCATTACTATAAAAGTGTTTAAATATCTTAGGATATTGTTTCTTTAACTCACAATCCACATTAGGTGCTTTTATTTTATTTTCTATATCTGAAGTAGAAACGGTTCTTATTTCATAGCTAAAACGAGTTATTTTAGAATCTTCTTTAGAAGATCTATGTAAGTGACTTCCAGAAAAGCAAAGTACCTCACCAGGTTTTATATTTATGGGAAAAACTCGTGTATTCTTTTGCAAATCTTCTTTTAGTTTTGGAGCAGAGGGATAATTAAATTTTCCAAGCTTTCTCCTAGTTAAATAAGTGTCTAAGTCCCAGTTATCAGTTGTGTTAATTATAGGTTTATTAAAATATTCAGGATAAAAAATAAGTGTATTAGATATATCAATATTATTGATTGGAGCCCACCAGTTTATTTGTTCAAATATATTGGTACCCCAGGTATCTCGGTGAATACCAATTCTAGAAGCCTCGTAATTAGCTCTTTTAAATTCAGCAGGAGAAATTCTAACAACAAATTTATCTCTATGACAATCATCAATATTAAAATTGATTTCTTTTAAAAAATTTTTAAAAATTTTTAAAAATAATTTATTGTTTTTTAATATTCTTATTAAATCTTTTGAAATAATCTCAGCATTTTCCTCAGTATGAATAAATGAAAGATCTTTATCGTAATAATTTTTAATTTCTTTTTTTATTTCAGATATAATTTTAAAAGCAAATTCTGAATTATGAAACTTAAAGATTTTGCCTTTGAAAATTGATTTTTTAAACTCATTAAAATTTTTTATTGAAGTTATTGCTTCAATCATTAATTTATTTCGCCTACGTAAACTCCTAACGCTAATGCTGTTTCAATTAATGAATCATTTTTGTCGACAACTTTATATGTATTAATGCCTTCTTCAATTGGCACATCTATAACTTTTCTATTACGCCAAGCAACCATTCGATTAAATTTTTTTTGAGCTAATAAGTCAACTGCATAAACACCAAATGCACTTGCTAAGATCCTATCTCTTGGAGTAGGGGGAGCTCCACGTTGAACATGACCTAGAGAAGTTACTCTACATTCAATATCAGTTTTTTTCATTATAGACTCAGCTAAATAGTTACCAATCCCACCTAATCTTTTTTGACCATCTGCAAAGTCGACCATAAATTTTTTTCCTTCTTCAGTCTCTACAGCTTCAGCTACAATAATTAATGAGTGAAGAACCCCATTATTTTTCATTTTAGTTAATTTATCGACTATTTTGTTAATAGAATATTTTAATTCAGGGATAAGTATTACATCTGCTCCACCAGCAATACCTGCATTTAAAGCAATATGACCGGCATCTCTACCCATGACTTCTAAAATCATTGATCTCTGATGGCTTGCAGCTGTATGAATTAAATTATCAAGTGCTTGAGTAGCAACATTAACTGCCGTATTAAAACCAATTGACGCTTCTGTTGCCCCTACATCGTTATCTATAGTTTTTGGGATTGCTACAATATTGAGATTTCCAGCTTTTGCGATTTTATCTAATATAGCCATACTACCATCTCCACCAATAACAACCAATCCATCAAGATCTAATAAATGATACCCCTCGACAATTTCAGAAGTCCTATCTTTAGTACTTCCATCAGGCATTGGAAAACGAAAAGGGTTACCTTTATTGGTTGTTCCTAGAAATGTGCCTCCTTGTCTAAGCAATGAACCACTAAATGTTTGGTAGTCGAGTGGCATAAATGCAACAGGTCTTTGCATTAACCCTATTGTTCCATCTCTAATACCAAAAACTTCCATATTATATTTATCTTTAGCTCTATAAAAAATAGATCTAACTGCAGCATTTAATCCTCCACAATCGCCACCGCTAGTTAAAATACCAATTTTTTTCATAAGATATTAAATAAATGAATTCTAATAAATTTAATATATATAATAAGTATTATATGACAACTAGTTTTAAAATCGGAATTGATTATGGGGGAACCAAAATCGAAGGAATACTTCTAGATCAAAAAGGCTATGAAATTAAAAGAAAAAGAACTAGTTATGATAAAAATTATGATTCTGGAATTGATACTATAAAACAACTTGTAAGAGAATTTGAAGATATAGTAAATACTAACTGTACTGTTGGTATAGGCATTCCAGGGTCCTCCTCATATGAAACAGGTTTGGTTAAAAATGCTAACTCAATTTGGCTTAATAACAAACCATTTAAAAAAGATCTTGAAGAAACTTTAAAAAGAGAAGTAAGGTTAATGAATGATGCAAACTGCTTTACTCTCTCAGAGTCAATAGATGGAGCAGGAGCTCCTTATAAGAGTGTGTTTGGAATAATAATAGGGACAGGATTAGGTTCAGGACTTTCTTTTAATAATCAAATTATTGAAGGAGTCAATCAGGTAGCTGGTGATTGGGGACACCAGCCACTTCCATACCCAACTGAAGATGAAGTTAAAGCTGATTTAAAATGCCCAGTTATAAATTGTGAAAGACCTCTTTGTGCAGAACAATTTATTTCTGGTTCAGGTTTTGAGAAAAATTTTAATAAAAAAAATAATTTAAATATTACTGCTCAAGAAATTGTAGAGTTAGGTCTAAAGGGGGATGAGAGTGCCAACAAGGAACTCAGTCTTTATGAAGACCGTTTAGCTAGATTAATATCCATTATGATTGGCATATTTGACCCAGAAGCAATCATCTTAGGGGGAGGAATGTCTAATATTGAAAGACTTTATCAAAATATACCGCTACTACTCCCTAAATATACTTTCTCAGATAAGGTTAGAAATAAAATATTAAAAAATAAGCATGGTGACTCCAGTGGAGTCAGAGGTGCTGCTTGGTTATGGAATGATTAAAATATTTTCTTTATATGATATTAATTTTCGCTAATCTCTTTCAATGAAAAAAATTAATTGGGGAATAGTTAGCTCAGCAAAAATTGCAAGAGAGCATCTAATACCAGCTATTCAAAAATCTAAAAACAGCCGAGTTTTTGGTCTAGCAAGTAGAAGTAAAGAAAAAGCTTTGAAGGTTTCCAAAGCTCATAAAATTCCAAATAGCTATGATAGCTATAAAAAAATGTATCAGGATAAAGATATTCAAGTTGTCTATAACCCCTTACCAAATCATTTGCATTTATCTTCAACTATTGAAGCCTGTAAAAATAAAAAACATGTTCTTTTAGAAAAGCCCATTACTTTGAAAGCCAAGGATGTAGATAAACTAATTAAAGTTGCAAGAGAAAATAAAGTCATAGTCAAAGAAGCATTTATGGTCAGATATCACCCTCAGTGGATATGGGCAAAAAAGTATATAAAACAAGGCAATATTGGTGATGTAAGATCAATTTTAACTTCTTTTTCTTTTTTTAGCGACGATCCAAACAATATAAGAAATTTTTACTCTCAAAAAAATGGGGGAGGTGCCATTTATGATCTTGGTTGTTACCCGGTTGTGATTTCAAGATTCTTACTGGACCAAGAGCCTAAAAGAGTTGTTTCCACTTCTCTTATCCATAATAAGTTTAAAGTGGATACTGTAAGTTCTGCCATTTTAGATTTTGGTGGGGTTTTTAGTACATTTAATTGCTCCACTCAATCAGCAATAAAGCAACAAGTAATTATATCAGGCACAAAGAAAACAATAGTGATTGAAAATCCTTTTAATCCAGATGGTCAGGCAACTAATATTTTAATCTATAAAGGATCATCAATTTTTAGAAAAGACAATGTATCTAAAATAATTCCTAAATCAAACCATTACAAAAACTTAGTTGAAGCTTTTTCAGACCACTTACTAAAGAAAACAAAAGTGGACTATGGATTAGCTGATTCAAAAAAAAATATGAAAGTTTTAGATGCATTATTTAAATCATCTAAAAATAAAAAATGGGTTAAGGTTTAATTTTTTGCAATAGTTCATGGATTTCTTATCAATAAAAGGCATAGATAAAAAAGTATCAAAATTAGCTATTGGAAATGATAATCAACCAGACTATGAGAGAGCAGCCCCTGTTTGGGATCACTGGATTGAGACAGGAGCTAATGTTTTTGATAATTCATATGTTTATAAAGATGGTCTTTCAGAAAAAGTTTTAGGTCAATGGATTAAAAAAAGAAATAATTCAGATGACTTAGTTATTATTGCTAAAGGAGCCCATACCCCAGATTGTTTTCCAAACAAAATTAAAGAGCAACTAGAAATCTCCATGGAGAGAATGCATGTATCAAAGGTAGATATTTATATTATGCATCGAGATAATTTAGATATACCTGAGTCTGAATTTGTAGATAGTTTGAATGAAGTTATAGAACTTGGGTACACTAATGTCATTGGAGTATCAAATTGGTCTCTAGATAGATTTCATAAAGCAGACACTTGGGCTAAAAAATCAAACAAACATGGTCTAGATATACTTAACAATAATTTAAGTTTGGCCAAGATGATTAAGCCTCTTTGGCCAGGTTGTATAACTGCCAATGATCCAAAGATATTGAATTATCTTAGAGAAAATCAAAAAATCCATTTAGCTTGGTCAAGTCAAGCTAGAGGATTTTTTTTAAAAGACGAAATTATTAATCATAATGAAAAAGTATTAAATGAATATGATGATAGTGGTCCTTTAAGGTATTTTGATTGTGAAGAAAATCGTACAAGGAAAAAAAGAGCTCAAGATCTAGCACATAAATATGATGTTGAGCCACATCACATTGCTGCAGCTTGGGTACTTAATCAAGACTTTCCCTCTCTTGCAATTATAGGTCCTAGAAAAATTTCTGAAACTAGTAACTCGTTAAAATGTCTAGATTTAAAACTAGATAAAGATGAAATATCTTGGCTTAATTTAGAAACAGATTAATCTTAGTATAAGACCACACTCTCTTGCGTGTCATTAATAGTTTTCTATTTCTTTTAATGTTGGCATAGAGTTTGCAGCTCCAATTTTTGTTGTTGAAATACCTGCTACCTTAGTAGCAAATTCAATTGAGTCTTTATGGTTCATATTATTTGCAAGGGCAACACATAAAGCTCCATTGTATGCGTCTCCAGCTCCTGTTGTATCAATTACATTTGATTTTAACTTGAAAGAATCAACAAAAAATTTTTGGTCATTATTTGCAAAATAAGAACCCTTATCTCCCAAAGTAATAATAACATTTTTAATTCCCATTTTTAAAAATTCTTCACCAGCAGATTCAATGCCCTTTGTGCTATTTAAATCTTTTTTTAAATAAAAACCCGCTTCAGTCTCATTGGGAGTAAAGAAATCTAAATATTCAAATATATCTTTATTTAGAGTTATGGCTGGAGCCGGGTTTAAAATAGTCACACATCCAAGTTTTTTTGCTTTTTTTATAGCATATAAAGTTACTTCAACTGGTGTTTCAAGTTGTGTTAAAAAAATTTCAGATTTATTGAAGCTTTCGTTTTGATCATCAATATCCTTTTCACTTAGATGACCGGCTGCACCTGGAATAACATTAATTGCATTATCGCCATTAGTTTCATTGATCATGATACCAGCCACTCCAGTTGAAAGACTTTCATCGACTATGACTGATTCAATATTAACGCCTGATTCTTTATACAAAGACAAAGCCATATTTCCATTTGAGTCATTACCAATTTTTGTTATGAAGTTAACCTTACCCCCAGCTCTTGCTGCAGCTATTGCTTGATTGGATCCCTTGCCACCCGGACCAACAATATGCTTAGTCCCAAGTATAGTTTGACCCTTTAAGGGGATGTTATTGCTAAAAAAACATAAATCAGCAACAAATATACCGAATACAATGATATGCTTCATTAGCTGTCAAGAAGCCAAACATTTCCATCAGGCTTAATTACACCTTTTGTAAAAATAAAGCATCCAAAAGGTCTAGTTTCATTGGTAGTAATAACAGCAAATGATTCATTTGCTAATTCATAAAACTTTTGCCTTTCAATTGAAGAAACTTTCCAGTGAGAACCAGAAACTTCTTTCACTACATCCATTAGTTCTTGATGAACCTCATTGATCTCATCAGGTTTTCCATCAATTTCCATTCTTTGAACTGGAGATGGAATGAAACTATCCAAAGGGAATACACTCAAAATAGCTTGTGCTGCTCTTGAAATATTGACTCCATCTAGTCGATGAACATTTTCATTTGTCGAATAAGCAGGAAAATTGGAATCACAAAGTACAAGACGATCTCCGTGACCCATCGATCTCAGGGTATAAAGAATATCTGGATTTAATATAGGATCTATTTTAATTAACATTTAATTTATGGCTATCGGTTTAGACCTTAAAAGACTTACTGTTTCTCTTTCTGCTTTTTTACACAGTCGTGGAGGTAAATTTTTACTTATAATTAACATGTCTTCAAATACTATATCACCCATTTCGGTAAATGTATCATTAAGTGCACCAGCCCTATGGGCTGAAAATAATACATTTTTAAGTTTTCTAATTGGATCATTTTTTGGTACAGGTTCTTTTGGAAATACATCTAGAGCAGCAAAGACATCTCCTTTTTTAAATCTTGCTTGAAAGTCTTTAAAGTTCATAACAGCAGCTCTGCTCATTAGTATTAGGGAAGAGTTTTTTTTTAGTTTGTTTAGAAGAGTTTTGTCTATAAGTGACTGATTATTTTTAGTGATAGCAGCCAATACATAAATTACATCACACTTAGTAAAAATTTCACCTAAGCTGTATGCCTTAAATCCTTTGTCAGTAATTATTTTATTAGGAATCCATGGATCATAAATATTAATGTCTTTTGTGAATGGAACTAAAAGAGGAGTTAAAGATTGAGCTAAATCTCCAAAACCAATCATACCAATTTTTTTATTAGATAATAAAAAACTATTTTTATTGCCTTCCAAACCATAGGTTTCTTTTCCACATATAAACTTTTGATGAGAGCTATGAATATCTCTTATTAAAGACAGTGTCATACCAAGAGCTAACTCTGCTACGGGTTTTGAAAATACAGGAGAGGTTGAAAGCACATGGATCCCTTTCTGAAAACAATACTCATAGTCCATATTATCCATAAAATTACTCTCAACATTAAATATTGCTTTAAGTTTTATTGCTTTTGTTAGTATTCTTTTATCAAGATCTGGTTGACCTATTATATAGGAAGCCAAACTGATATTTTTTTCATAAAATTTTTTTTTATTCTTTTCTGGAGCGTGAATGATTTTAAATTTTTTTATTAATTGCTGATATTTTTTTTTAGTAAATATTAACTCTAAAGATCTTGGGTAAGGGTCTGATATAACTACAGGTCTCATTTAAATATTGCTAATTTATAAATACCTTTTTATTTTTTATTTATTTTTATTCTATTCGTTAATAAAATTAAATCTAAAAAAATAGGATATAAAATTTTAGTAAATTTCTAGAATATTATATTATTTTTTTAACATAAATTATGTTTTTTTTATCAAGATTTTTGAAATTTTATTTCGTTGATAAGTCTTTAATTTATATTGACTTTTATACCTATTAAACTTTAATGGCACACTTAAACTTAGGAGGAGAATAATAATGAAAAAACTATTCTTATTGCTTACTACTATAGTATTCATGACAGGTACAGCATTAGCTGAACGTTATGTTATGGTTACTCACGGTGAGGGTAAAGACCCTTTCTGGCCTGTTGTTCAAAAGGGTGGTGAAGATGCTGCTCGTGCGATAGGCGCTGATTTTGAATATATTTATAACCCGTCTGCAGATATGGCAGATATGGCAAGTTCAATCCAAGCTGCTGCAGCTACTCAACCAGATGGCATGGTAATTTCTTTACCTGATCCAGATGCTTTAGGCCCTGCTATTAAAGCTGCTGTCGAAGCTGGTGTTCCAGTTATAACAATGAACTCTGGCCTCGAAAACTCAGCAGCACTTGGTGCTTTAATGCATGTTGGTCAACCTGAATTACTTGCAGGTCAATCAGCTGGTGCTAGAGCAAAATCAGAAGGTGCTTCAAAAGCATTATGTATGATTCAAGAAGCTTACAATACTGCTTTAGTTGATAGATGTGAAGGTTATGGTGAAAATGTTCCTATGGAATTCACAGATACAACTTCAGATCCTGCTACTATTCAAACACGTGCAACTGCTGCTCTACAATCAAATCCTGATGTAGATGCAATTCTTTCAGTTGGACCACACGTTTGTGAAGCTGTAGCAAAAGCTGTTGATGACCTAGGTATGTCAGTTCATCATTCTTGCTTTGACTTAAGTCCAGGTGTTATGGATTTAATTAATGCTGGAAAAGTATCTTTCACAATTGATCAACAACAACGTTTACAGGGGTATATGCCTATCATAGTATTACACTTGTACAATAATAGTGCTGGATTATTACCAGGAGCTAACATCCCTTCAGGACCAGGCTTTGTTGATAAATCTAACGCTTCATCAGTTGCTGCATTAGCAGGTATTGATAGATAATTTATCGTATTAAATTTAAAAGGGACCATTTTATTAGTGGTCCCTTTTTTAATTAAAAATATTTATATGAATTCTAATACTAATACCAAGCCTGAAAGACAGGAGTCTGACAGACAGGAAGAAAAAAAATGGTATAGTGCCATTTTGGGTAGGCCAGAAATTGGCCCTATAGGAGTTATGTTAATACTCTTTGGTTTACTTGGATATTTTTCTATTCCAGAAGGTCAGTTTTCTTTAAATCCTTTTGCAGGAGAAGGTTTCAACGCCCTTGGCATTAGAAATAATCTTAGAGTCATATCTCAGTTAGGTATAGTCGCATTAGGTGCAGGCCTATTAATTATAGCTGGGGAGTTTGATCTTTCGATTGGTTCCATGATAGGTTTTGCCGGCGGATGTATGGCTATGATTTTAAAATGGGGTTTTGCTCTAGTCATACCTTACATTTCTTTTAAAGACGGTTTTCATTTTGAAAGTTTAAAAATCTTTGAGATACAAGATGTGTCTCCTTTAACTGCGGTTTTTATTACACTTTGTTTTACACTTTCATTTGGATGGTTCCAGGGTTGGCTCATTGTAAAAACTGGAATAGCATCTTTTATTGTTACCTTAGGGGGATTATTTTTTCTAAGAGGAGTCACGGAAGTTTCTTACAGAGCATTTAACAGAGCTGAAGATCAAACAGCTGGATCTACTACTGTTACAGATTTACCTGATATAAAAAACATTATTAATGTTCCAGGACACGGGGAGATGGAAAGAGCAGCTGCTAAGTCTCTTCCAAATGAACAACTTTTAGAAATACTCAAAACCGCACCTGCTGAAAAGATTGAAAAAATTTCTTCAAAATTAACTTATATAAATGAACAAGTCGCAGTATACAAAACAAAGATGGCCTCAAATAAAATGATTCAAACTTTAGAAAAATCTCTTGAGGGTGCTAAAAAATCTAATAATGAATCAATGATAGAAATATTAACAAAAAAAATTGAAGCTGGAGTTGAAGTTCCAGCAGTAACTGCAAAAGCAGTAACAGATATTGATTTAGCTAAAGCTTATATAGACACAATTCATTCAGCCAGACCAGTTGCAAACTTTTTTGGAGGAGATATTTTAGAACCAGTATTTGATTGGTTATATTTTACAGCTGACTGGAATGTTAACGCATATGGAAATCAATTTGCTCCAGGATTATATTCTTGCATTATGATTTGGTTTTTAATGGCATTAGTTTGCTATTTTGTTCTTAGTCGAACTCAAGCAGGTAACTGGATTTATTCAACTGGGGGAAACTTAGGTGCAGCAAGAGCAAATGGAGTTCCTACAAATAAAGTAAAAATTTCATTATTTGTCTTTACAGCTTTTTGTGCAACTATGTTTGCAGCTTGCCAGGTGTTTGAAGTTAATACTGCTGATACAGCTAAAGGTAACCTTAAAGAACTAGAATCAATAGCAGCTGCTGTAATTGGAGGAGTTGTGTTAACTGGTGGTTTTGGGACAATATTGGGGATCTTACTAGGAGCTTTAATTTTTGGTATAGCTAAAGAAGCATTCTTTTATATACCAGGCATAGATGGATCTTTTTACCGAGTTTTTCTCGGGGCTGTCTTAGTAGCAGCTGCTTTAGCAAATGAAAATATTAGAAAAAGAATAATAGGAAGTATATAAAAAGTGTCTGAAACAGAAAAAAAACCTCTTATTCAAATAAATAATTTAGTAAAAAAATTTGGAACATTTACTGCATTAAATGGTGTTTCTTTAAATGTATATCCAGGTGAAGTACATGCACTTTTAGGAGACAATGGTGCAGGTAAATCAACTTTGATTAAAGTGCTGTCTGGTGTCTATTCAGCTACTTCAGGTGAAATTAAAGTTGATGGAAGTGTAGTAAACTTTTCATCTCCAAGAGACGCTTCTGATGCAGGCATAGGAACAGTTTATCAAGACTTAGCATTGAATGCTCTTACTTCAGTAACTAGAAATTTCTTTCTTGGTAGAGAAATTAAAAAAGGTCCAGGTCCATTTGGATTAATGCAAATGAAAGAAATGGATGAAATTACAATTGCTGAAATGTCAAAAATTGGTATTAATATTTCTGATCCTGAACAACCTGTAGGAACAATGTCAGGCGGTCAAAGACAAACATTAGCAATAGCACGCGCAATTTATTTTGGAGCTAAAATATTAATTCTCGATGAACCAACTTCGGCTTTGGGGCAAAAGCAACAAATGGAAGTTTTAAAAACTATTAAAAAAGTTCAAAATCTTGGAAATATAGCCATTATATTAATTACACATAATGAAATACACGCTAGGCTCATTGCGGAAAGATTTACTTTCCTGAGTTTGGGCGAAGTTATTGGATCTGGTATGTCTTCTGAGCTAGGCGGAGAAGATGTTAAAAGATTGATGGCTGGTGGAGCTAAAATAGGTGACCTTGCCAAAGAGTTAGAAATTCTCTAATAAAAAATTTAGATCTTATTTTAAAATAGTTATAAAAATTAATAAGTACTTATATCTTTTTTAGATTCTGTTTCTTTATTTTCTCCGTCTGTTAAGTTTCTAAATTTTTTAACACTTGTAGATGAAGCAGACACCAAAAGTCTAATATCATTACTAATAGTAACCATATCAAAGCCCCAAGTAACACCTTTAGCGGCATATTCTGGAGATCCGCAGTGTAAGGCAGCAACTTTATTATTTTTTTTTGCTGCAGCTAAAATATTTTTTATAGCTTCAAGCATCATAGGTTCTTCTCTATCAAATCCTGGTGATAATTTGCCTTTTCCTAATCCTAAAGTTAAATCAGCTGGACCTATATATAGTCCATCTAAACCTGGGGTTGAAGCTATTTCTTCAACATTGTCATACGCTTCTTGTGTTTCTATCATCGCTAAACAAAAAATACTTTTTTCAGACTCTTTCCAATAATTTGAACCAAGAGAGATATTAGCTCTACTAGGTCCAAAGCTTCTAACTCCATTTGGAGGATATTTACAATATGAAACGAGTTCTTCAGCTTGAACTCTAGTATCGACCATTGGGCATATTAAACCTAGGCATCCAGCATCTAATGCCTTCATTACATTTTCATGATCAAGCCAAGGTATTCTAGCAATCGGAACAACACCACTTGCTCTCATTGCTTGAAGCATGGATAGACAATCGGAATAATCAATAGCCCCATGTTGCATATCAATAGTAAGGCTATCATAACCTTGCTCGGCCATAATCTCTGCTCCAAATGGACTTGGTATCGACAGCCATCCATTTAAAGAAGGTTTATTATTTGCCCATAGTTTTTTTAGCTTATTTTCAATCATTATTTAATTATATTACATTTTTTCTTTGATACTCATGCAATAAACAAATGGAATGTTCATAGTTTAACATCAACAAACTTTTTTGTTTCAATTGACTCATACGCCGCTTCGGCTAATAGAAGTGCCTTTCTTCCATCTTCAAAACTGACTTCTGGTGTACTATTATTTCTAATGCAAGCAGCAAAAGAGGTAAGTCCATTCATAAAAGCCTCATGATATCTTTCTAAAAAGAAATGTTCTATTGTAGATGTATTCTCACCATTGGAAGAATATTTTTTAACATTATTGATTTTTTTATTATCACTTAAAATCATTCCCTTATTCCCAACAAGTTCAATTCTTTGATCGTATCCATATTTAGATGATCTTGAATTATTAATGTGACATTGTTTTCCAGAAGCAGTTTCCATAATTATCATCACAGTGTCGAAGTCATTTAATTCAGTTTTTAATTTGGGTTCTTCTAAGGCATTTGCGATTGCAAAAACCCTTACAGGATCTTCATCTAACATAAATCTTGATAAATCAAAATCATGTATGGTCATATCCCTTAAAAGACCGCCAGCTTCTTTATAATATTCCATAGAGGGAAGCCCAGGATCACGAGAGGTTATTACAACTTGATGAAGATCTCCAATTTCTCCTGATTTCATAGCTTCTTTAGCAGTAACATGCCCAGGATCAAATCTTCTATTAAATCCCAAATGAATTGGAACAGTATTGCCCTTGAGTCTTTTAAAGCATTCATTAACTTTAGAAATATCCAAATCAATTGGTTTTTCACAGTAAACTGGCTTGTTAGAAGCAATTGATTTTTCAATGAACTCAATGTGAGTTCCAGTTGGTGATGCTACAAGAACCGCATCAATATTATCATCTTCAAAAATTTTTTTATCTTCA
>PAHR01000013.1 GCA_002705265.1 Pelagibacteraceae bacterium
TATATCAGAACATGGTTTTACTGGATTGGCTATAGGAGCAGCTATGTCTGGATTAAAACCAATTGTTGAATTCATGACTTTTAATTTTTCAATGCAAGCAATTGATCAAATTATTAATTCTGCATCTAAGTCTCTTTATATGTCAGGAGGAGAAATTAATGTACCTATTGTATTTAGAGGTCCAAATGGAGCTGCATCTAGAGTAGGGGCTCAACATAGCCAATGTTTTATTTCTTGGTATTCACACATACCAGGTTTGATTGTAGTCGCACCTTCAAATGCTAGAGACGCAAAAGGTCTTTTAAAAAGTTCAATTAGAAACAATAATCCCGTTGTATTTTTAGAGCATGAAATTCTATATAATAAGAAAACTTTAGTTCCAGAAGAAAATGATTTTTTGTTACCTCTTGGAAAAGCCAATACTATTAATGAAGGAAAAGATCTAACAATTATAGGTTATAGCATGAGTATTAATAGAATTTTAGAAGCAATGCCTGAAATACAAAAATTAGGATTAAACCCAGATATAATTGACTTAAGAACTATCAAACCACTAGATGAAGAAACTATATTTAATTCAGTTAAAAAAACCAATAGAGTTATAATTGTTGAAGATGGATGGGGTTTTTCAAGTTTTGGTTCCCATCTCTCTTACTTAATACAATCAAATTGTTTTGATTACCTAGATGCTGAAATTATAAAAATTAGTGGAAAAGATGTACCTATGCCTTATGCTGAAAATCTCGAAAAATTAGCACTTCCAAGTACTGTTGAAATTTTATCTGCTGTTAAAAAAGTTACTTATAAATAATTAATGTTCACGAAGATTTTTATGCCATCACTTTCACCAACTATGGAGGAGGGTAAGGTTGTTAGTTGGTTAAAAAAGAAAGGTGATGAAGTATTGTCCGGAGAGGTTTTATTTGAAGTTGAGACAGATAAAGCCACTATGGAATATGAAGCTCCAGAAGATGGATTTTTGGCAGAAATTGTTTGCAACTTAAATCAATCATTGAAAGTAAATAGTTTAGTAGCAGTAATATCTGAATCTAAAAATTTTGATAAAGATGATTTAAATAATTTTATCAAAGATAACAAAGATTTAAATGAAGTTGCAGCCACAGAAAAACCTCAAATACCTATACTTAAAATAGTCAAGCCAATTGAAGTATCTTCAAAGTTTAAAATCACATCTCTTGCTAAAAGAGTAGCTTCAATTAATAATATAGACATATCAAAAATAGTACCTAAAGGAAGAAAAATTAAAGTAAATGATCTATTTCAAACCAATATTTTAATTGAAAATTTTTCTGAAAGACTATTTATTTCGCCTTTAGCTAAAAAAGAAGCTCTAAATAAAAATTTAAATATTCAAAAAATAACTGGATCTGGACCTAACAATAGAATAATTATAAGAGATCTAGGAGAAAATAAATCTTTGGATGATGATAAATTAAGAAAAGCTATAGCAAAGGCAACAGTTTATTCTAAGCAGAATATCCCTCATTTTTATTTAAATGCTATAGTAAGTGTTAATGGGCTATTGGATTTTAGAAAATCACAAAAGCTAAAAGGAAACAAATACTCCTTAAATGGCATACTAATGTTTGCTATTTTAGAGTCTTTCAAAGCATTCCCTGAATCAAATTGCTCTTATACTAAAAATGAAGAATTTATTGTAAATAAAAATATAGATATAGGACTAGCTGTTGATACTGTTACAGGTTTAAAAATGCCCGTACTTAAGAATTTGGAAGCTCTTAATTTATCCGAACTTACTAATTCTTTAAATTCATTAATAGATAAAGCTAGATCAAATAAGTTAATTCCACAAGATTTATCTGGAGGTGTCATAAGTATTTCAAATTTAGGTTCATACAATATTAGAAGTTTCGATGCTATTATCTTTCCTGGACAGACTTATATTTTATCAGTTGGTCAAATTTATGAAGATGTGATTATTAATAAAGGAGAAATATCTACGGGTAATTTTATCAACTTAACATTAGCTTGTGATCACAGAGCTGTAGATGGCGTACTTGCTTCTAAATTTTTCTCTAATATTTCTAGTGTTTTGGAAAAGTTAAATAATGAAAAAATTTGATATATCAATTATAGGAGGAGGGCCAGGCGGTTACGTTGCAGCTATAAAAGCATCTCAGTTGGGATATTCAGTTTGTCTTTTTGAAGAAGACAAATTAGGTGGTGTTTGTTTAAATTGGGGATGTATCCCTACAAAGTCACTATTACACTCTGCAGAGTTTATAGAAGAATCAAAACTCTATGGATTAGAAGAACAGTCTATAAAAAAAATAACTTTAGATTTGATAGTTGATAAATCAAGACAAGCTTCAGATAATCTTTCTAAAGGTATAAATTCTTTGATGAAAAAAAATAAAATTGAAGTTTTTAATACTAAAGCTTTTCCAAAAAAATCTAAAGATGGTTTTTTAATAAATATAGAAAATGAAGATAAAGTTATCTCTAAGTATTGTATTTTAGCAACAGGATGCTCTCCACGAACAATAATGGATATTTCTTTTGATAAACAAATATGGAGTTCAAAAGAAGCAATGATACCAAATTTTCTTCCAAAAGAACTTTCTATTATAGGTTCAGGAGCTATTGGTATTGAATTTGCAAGTATTTATAATGCACTTGGCTCCAATGTTACGGTCTTTGAATCCCAAGATAGAATTTTACCTCAATTTGATGCAGATATCTCAATTGAAGCTAAAAAAATATTTGAAAAAAAAGGAATTAAATTTCAATTAAGTTCAAATATTTCAAAAATAGTTAATGAAAATAAAAAAGTAAGTATTTTTTTTAATAAAGATAAAGAATTATCTTCTGATGCTTTAATTGTATCTATAGGTGTTATTCCAAATATTTCAAAAAAAATATCTGATGAATTTAATTTAGAATTAGATAAATCCGGTTATGTTAAAACAAATGATAGTTGTATGACTAATGTTGAAAATCTTTTTGCAATTGGGGATATAAGTGGAGGTCCATGGTTGGCTCATAAAGCTTCTCATGAAGCTATAAACTGTATAAATTTTATTAAGCATAATAAAATAACACATAAGATTGAGGAAAAAAATATTCCTGGTTGTATATATAGCTTGCCTCAAATAGCAGCTATAGGATTAACTGAAGATCAACTTATAAAAAATAAAGTTGATTATAAAAAAGGAAGTTTTCCTTTTATGGCTAATGGTAAGTCACAAACAATTAATAATACATATGGTTTTGTTAAAACTTTATTTGATAATAATACAGGAGCCCTTTTAGGAGCTCATTTAATTGGACCTGATGTAACAGAATTATTGTCAACTTTTGGTATCGCTATGACAGCTGAAGCTACTGAGGAAGATTTCATAAATACTATTTTTGCTCATCCAACTTTATCAGAATCAATTCATGAAAGTGTTCTTTCTGCTTTTACTAAACCAATTCACTTCTAATAATGAAAAAATGATAAGACATCCAGAAAAATTAAATAAAAATAATCCTACAATCTTAAAAAAACCAAGTTGGTTAAAAGTTAAAGCCCCTACGAGTAAATCTTATTTTGAAACTCTAGATATTGTTAATTCACACAATCTTCATACAGTCTGTCAAGAAGCTGCCTGTCCGAATATAGGAGAATGTTGGGATAAAAAACATGCAACTTTTATGATTTTAGGAGATACCTGCACTAGAGCTTGTGCTTTTTGTAATGTTAAAACAGGAAAGCCTTCAGGTCCACCAAACCAATTAGAGCCTTTAAATGTAGCAAAATCTGTAATGAAATTAGGTTTAAAACATGTTGTTATTACAAGTGTTGATAGGGATGATTTAAAAGATGGAGGTGCTAGTCAATTCATTGAAACAATTAAATATATTAGAGAATTATCACCTTTAACAACTATAGAAATACTCACTCCTGACTTTCTAAGAAAAGACAAAAATTATATAGATATAGCAAAAAACAAACCTGATGTTTTTAATCATAATGTAGAAACAATACCAAGACTATATAAGTCAATAAGACCTGGTTCTATTTATAAAGAAAGTCTTAATCTGCTTTTAGAAGTAAAGAATTTTGATAATAAAATTTTTACTAAATCAGGAATAATGGTTGGTTTGGGTGAGAATTTTAATGAAATTAAAAGTGTGTTAAAAGATATGAAAAAATCATTAATTGATTTTGTAACAATTGGTCAATATCTTCAACCATCCATTCATCATGAAAAAGTTCATAAATTTTATTCACCGGATGAATTTAGTGAATTATATGAATATTGTAAGTTTTTAAACTTTAAAATGATTTCTTCTTCAGCTATGACTAGATCTAGCTATCATGCAGATGAAGATTTTGAAAAATTAAGACAAATAGCTTAGATTTTTTTAAGTAAAATGCTGGACCATACTGCTATAAATTTTTCATCACCTATAAGTCCAGATTTTTCATTAGTTGTAGCTTTTATTGTTATTTGGTTTTGTTTGATTTGAAGAAGTTTACATAGATTTCTAATAATAGCGTTATAATAAATATTTATTTTTGGATTTTCTGAAATAACCATAATATCAATATTACCAATAAATAATTTTTTCAATTTAATTTTATTTAAAGCATATAACAAAAACTTAGATGAATTTTTATTTTTATTTGATTTATTATTTGGAAAATAAACACCTATGTCTCTGTCAGAAATAGCTCCTAATATTGAGTCAGTTATTGAATGAAGTATTACATCTCCATCTGAATGAGAAATTATTCTATAATACGATTCAAAAGAAACCCCACCTAGTTTAATAAGGTTTTTTTTCTTATTTTTTTCAAGTCTATGTATATCATAACCTATTCCAAATTTTACATCTTTAAACTCGTAATATTTTAGTTTTTCTTTATCTTCTTTGTAAGTTAATTTAAAATTATATTTTTTTCTTCAAAGTATTTAATTTTATATTTTTTACCTTCAATTCTAAACAATTCACTATCATCAGTTAATACACCATCATAATTTTTTTTATGAACTTTCTTTAATTCTTTTGTTATGAAACCTTGAGGTGTTTTAATTAATTTTAAATTATTTCTATTAATTGTTTTTTGATTTTGTATTACTGTATCATTAACTTTAGAGTAAGGAACAACACATTCATATTCTTTATTTAAATACTTAATGATTTTTAAAATAGTGTTTTTATGTATAATTGGTCGAGCTAAGTCATGAATTATAGTATATTTTTTATTATTTGATTTTTCAGATAAAGCATTTTTTACACTATCAGATCTTTCTTTTCCTCCTAAAACCAACAATGCTTTATTTTTAAATTTATCAAAAAAAATTTTATCTTTTTTGTTATATACAAGAGTTATATGTGAAAAACCCCACTTTTCTAAATCTCTTAGAGTATTTTCGATTAAGTGGCTATTTCTGAAGGTAATTAAAGATTTATTGCTATTATTGCCAAACCTTGTACTTTTACCACCTGCTAGTAGAATAAAATTGAATTTTTCAAATGTCATTTTTAAGCAATAGAATAATCTTATTAATTCTTTCTTTAATTTTTATATTTCTTTTTGGAATTACAGTCTATTCTTTAATTTCATCAAACGAAATTGTAAGGAATTCTGAGTTAATTCAATATGTAGTGATATTGGACTTAAGTTATCTAATTTTTTTATCTTGTTATCTTTTTGTCAATTTATTCAAGGTTTATAAGACTAGAAGAAGAGAAATTATCGGACTAAGATTGTTTTATAAGTTTTTTTTATTTTTTGGAATTTTTTCAATAGTTCCTAGTACTATAATATTAATTTCATCCTTAATTTTTTTTAATATTGAGGTTAGTACTTGGCTAGGACCTGCTTTTAAAAGCACTGTTGATAATTCTTACTATATCGCAAATAAATACATTAAAGAAAGAGAGAACAATTTAGTCACTGATAGTAAGTTTTTTAAAAATTATATTATAGCCAAAAGAAATATTGATTATTCAATTATTAAAAGATTTAAAATAGAAACAGTATATATGTTAGATGAAGAATTAAATCAAATCTATATATCTGAAAATAATATAAAGTTAAAGAATACCAATTTGGAATTAATAAAAAAAGAGCATAGCTCTAAAGAAGAAATTAAAATTTACTACAATGAAGGTCAATTTTTTTCATCAACTATTATTAATGAAAATAATAAATTAATATTAATTAAAAACGTAGATTTAGACTTAATTAATTTCTATCAGAATATAATTAAATCATTTGATGCTTATCAAAAAATTAGTAATGATAAGCAAAATATTCAAATTACTTTTTTTACTATTTTTTTTATTATATCTAGTTGTATTTTAATATTATTTTTAATAATTGGATATAAGTTTAGTATTAATCTAGCTAACCCTATAAGAGATTTAAGAATAGGAATTTTGGATTTAAAAAAAGGCAATATTACAAAATCTTTGTCAAAAACAATTGATAAAAAAGATGACATTTCAATTTTAGCAAAATCATTTGAAAGTATGAGCACAACAATTATTAATCAAAAAAATAATTTAATTCAAAAGAATAAGGAAATAATTGATAATATGCCTAAAATTATTAGTTCTGAAAAAAATAAAGCTTTGGCTGATTTAGCAAGAAAAATTTCACATGAAATTAAAAACCCTCTTACTCCAATGCTTTTATCTACAGAGTTTATAGAAAAAAAAATTAAGGGTGATCTATTAGAAAAAGACTTAACTAACTCAATTAGTTCAATTAAAAGACAGATATTTTTAATTCAAAATCTTATAAATGAATTTTCCTCTTATGCTAGAATGCCGAAACAAAAAAAAACTAATCTCAATATATCAGAAATATTAAATATTTATTTTGAAGAGTATCATAAAAACTATAAATCAATTAAATTTTCTAAAAAAATTCAAGACAATATATTTATTTTATTTGACCAATCTTACTTTGACTTACTTCTAAATAATTTATTTAAAAATGCTATTGAAGCTGGTCAAAATACAAAAAATTTTAAAATTGATTTAACTTTAACTAAATTTCAAAATAATATTGAATTTGTTTTTTTTGACAATGGACCTGGATTTGAAGGCGACTTAAAACAATTAATTGAACCATATTTTTCAACAAAAAATTCTACTGGCTTAGGTTTGTCTCTAATAAACAAGATTTTAAGCGACAATGATACGCATTTTGAAATAATTTCTTCTAAAGATAAAGGATTTAAAGTAATTATAAATTTCAATGCCTAGTATTTTAATTGTTGATGATGAAATTGAAATCTGTAAACAAGTTTCAATTATTTTAAAAGATGAAGGATATAATTCTTCTTATGTTATTAATTCCGATGAATGTATTAGTGAGCTAGAAAATAATAATTACGATCTACTTCTTGTTGATTTATGGCTTAAAAATAGCAAATTGCAAGGGAATGAACTTATAGGTTATATTTCAAATAAATATTCCAACATAATTATAATTTCTTTTAGTGGTCATGCAAATATAGATAATGCAATCGATTCAGTAAAATCTGGTGCAAATGATTTTATTGAAAAGCCATTTGAGACAAAAAAATTGCTTCATATAATCGAAAAAAATTTAGAAATCTTAAAAAATAAGTTAACTTTAAATAACTATAGAACTAAAATTTCATTTCATACTAAAGTTAATTACATTGGATCTTCAAATGAAATAAATTCATATTTAGAAAAAATAAATAAACTTAAAAATCGTGAAAACATTTTAATTAATGGACCTAATGGAATTGGAAAATTTTACTTAGCTAATAAAATTCATAACAAAATTTCCAATAATAATTTTGATACTTTTTTAAATTTAAGTGAAATTTTATTAACTTTTGATGATATTTTAAAATTTAATTCGATTCATAAATATTTTACTATTTATATCAATGACATTGATAAATATGATGGTCTAAACATTAAAGATTTAAATAAATTTATATTAGAAAATAAAATTAATGCTTCTATAATAGCAGATTGCGTTAATAATATTAACACTTCTACTTTTGATTTTTTTAAAATTCACTTTAAATTAAAATCATTAAGTTCAAGATCCAATGAAATCATTGATATATTTGCTCATTATCTTAATTTGTTTTCTCAAAAACTATTAAAAAAAACATTTTTACTTGATGATAAAACTATTCATACCTTAACTTCCTATGACTGGCCTGGAAATGTGTTTGAAATAATGAATATTGCCGAGAATATTGTTAAAAAAATAGATCCTACTAAATCTATAATTTTAAATGAAGATTTAAGCCCATTTATAAATGTTAATAATTCAAATAAAAAATTATATAATTTGAATTATAAAGATGCTAAAGATACATTTGAAAGAGATTTTTTAATTAATAATTTAAAGCTTAATAATTGGAACGTAACTTTAACAGCCAAAAATTTAAAAATAGATAGAGTTTCCTTGTATAGAAAAATTAAAACATTAAAAATAAATTTAACATAATGAACATTTTAATACTCGGATCTGGAATTGTTGGTGCGAATTTAGCAAAAAAGTTATCTGAACAAGGTAAAAATGTTTTTTTAATCGATGATAATTCAGAAGAACTTAAATCTTTGTCTGAAAAA
>PAHR01000014.1 GCA_002705265.1 Pelagibacteraceae bacterium
TAAGCGGCATTTCCCATTACATTATCTAAAAATGACATTAAAAATCCGCCATGAGCAAATTTTCCAGAATTTAAATGGGATTGATCAACGAACATTCTGTAATAATCTTTGTTATCTTTATTTTGTGTTTCTAGCGTACCTAGTAATTGAGAATATTGAGATTTTGAAATTGACTTCCAAGACATTTATGAATTTATAGACTAAACTGTAAATAATTGAAATGATTACAATATGAATAATAGATCTTACAGGTTTACTAGCACTGAAAATACAAGCTTTATACCTGAATATAGTGGAATAAATGGCGCAATAGCGACACATTCAAACTTATCTGCTCAAACAGCTTTTATGATTTTAAGTGAAGACAAGGGCAATGCTTTCGATGCGGCAGCTGGAGCTACATTAGTTGAATCATTAGTTAACCCTCAAATGTTTGGTTTTGGAGGTGAGTGTATAATGATATTAAAACCAAAAAATAGTAAAGTATCTGTTTTAAATGGCAATACTAGATCTCCAAATGATTTTAATTTTTTAAATTTATTAACTCAAGGTTATACAGAAGTGCCAGATATGGGGATTCATTCATCAGGAGTACCTTCGGTTTTCTCTGCGATTATAAATCTACTTATGAATCATGGAAAATTATCTTTTAAAGAAATTTCTAAATACGCATTGCATTACGCTAAAGAAGGATTTCCGATTCATAAAGGGTTACTAGGTCAAGAGTCAACAGGATTAAACGATATATATAATAGAATGAAAACAAATTTTAAAAATACGAGTAATTTATATTTAGTTAATGGCAAGCTTCCAAATTTAAATTCTTTGCAAAAAAATAAAAAATTTGCAAATTTTTTAGATTATATAAATAATTTTGAAAACAGCTTAAAAGGAAATAGGATAAATAGATTTAAAAAATTACATGATTGTTTTTATAAGGGGGATATAGCTAACACTATTGTAAATTATTCTCAAAAACTAAATGGTTTTTTGCAAAAAAAAGATTTTGAAAATTTTCAAACTTATTTTGAGAAACCAATTAGTAAAACATTTGGAGATTATACCATTTACAAAACAGATACCTGGGGCCAAGGAGTTACCAGTCTGATGATGATGTATATGGCAGATAAAAAGAAAATAAAGTCTCTAAGTGATGAAAAAAGCATTCATAATTTTATTGAGATTTTAAAACTTGTATTTGCTGATAGAGAAATGTTTTTTTCTGCAAACCCTAACAATAAAGTGAAAGCTAAAGATTTAATTAATGAAAATTATTTATTAAAAAGAGTTAAATTAGTTAAAAATTTATCTTCAAAATCCTTAATACCTGGTGACCCAATTAATAAAAAAAGCATATTAGAATATAATGATGTTGCTAAACCTTGGGGAGAAGGCACTGTTCATATTGATATAATTGACAAAGAAGGGAATGCTATTTCTTGTACGCCTAGTGGCGGTTGGTTAAAATCCAATGATGTTGTTGAAGAATTAGGATTTCCACTAAATAACAGATTGATGACTTTTTACATGTCTAAACCAGGTCATATTAATTTTGTAATGCCTAATACTCAACCTAGAACTACTCTCAGCCCCACTCTATGTATCAATAAAAAAAATAAAGAAATATTGGTTTGTGGAACTATGGGAGGGGATGCACAAGATCAATGGCAATCTCAATTTTTGATGAATTACATATTTGATAATAGATCAATAGTAGAATCAATAAATATGCCAAGAATATCAAGTGAGCATTTTCCAGCTTATTTTCACCCACATAAAGGCAATAAAAAACAAGTTCTCATGGAAAAAAGACTTGGAAATTTTGTAAAATCACTAAAAAATAGAGGCCATAAAATAATATTAACTCCAGATTGGAGTGAGGGGTTTTTACTTTGCGCAAGAAAGAAAGGAAAAATTTTTGATGCATATGCGGACGTAAGAAGTTATAAAAGTGAAATATTTCAAGCCCAAGCATTATCATGGTAAAAAAAAAATTAGATTTAAAAGACATTATAAAGGTTGTTGAAAAATTAAGAGATCCAAAAAAAGGATGTCCTTGGGATTTAGCACAAAATTCTAAATCTTTGGCAAAGTATACTTTGGAAGAAGCTTATGAGGTTGTAGAAGCTATCGAAAATAATAATAGCAAAGAATTAAAAGATGAATTAGGAGATCTTTTACTGCAAGTAATTTATCATTCAGTAATATATAAAGAGAGAAAAAAATTTGATATTTATGATGTAATTGAAACTAGTATTAAAAAAATGAAGTTGAGACATCCACATATATTTTTAAATAATAATTCTATAAAAAGCATTAGTGAAGTAAACGATTTTTGGGAATATCAAAAAAAAATTGATAGAAAAAAAAGGGGACAAATTTCTATTATAGATGGAATAAGTAAATCACTTCCTTCAGTAACAAGAGCTACTAAGGTGCATAAAAGAGTAGCTAAAGAAGGATTTGATTGGAAATCAACAAAAGAAACAATAAAAAAAGTAAAAGAAGAACTAAATGAATTAGAAATAGAAATTAAAAAAAATAATAGGAATAAGATTGAAGAAGAATTAGGTGATTTATTTTTATCCTGTATAAATTTATCAAGAAAACTAAATTTAGATACTGAAACTGTAATTAGAAAATCTAATAGAAAATTTGAAACTAGATTTAAAAAAATGGAAAAATCAATGATTAAAAAAAAATTAAAATGGAATTTAAAAAATTTGGAGTCACAATGGCAAAAAGTAAAATAATTTTATTTTTTTTTATAATATTTTTCAAATTTAACTTTGTAAGTGTAAATGCTTATGAAATTAAAGATTTAATAAAAATACTAGAAGATAAAAACCAAAATAACTCAGTCTTTTACTATAATAAGTTAATTAATGAATTAAATATAAAAAATAGCTTTTCTTCATTTTACCCAACAATTCAATATAGCAACAAAATTGCTGGTACAAGAACTGAAGCTGGAAGTAATTCAAATGTAAATGCAATGACTCATAATTTAAGCATAGATTTCAATCTATACGATGGTAACTATAAAGATTTTAATCTAAAAGAAGTAGAAAATAAAAATTATGCAGATAATTATCTATTAGAATATAATAAACAAATACTTATAAAAGAATTAATACTTGGTTATTACAACTTAAGAGCATTAAATAAATCAAAAAAGTTATCTGAAAAAACAATAAATTTTTATGAAAATAAACTAGAAGAAGCTGAAATTTTATTTGAAGCAGGAAGAATTTCTAAAATTGAATTATTAGATTTAAAAAATGAAAAATTAATATCAAAAACTAACTTATTAGATATTGAACTAGAGATTGAAAATCTTATGCTAGATATTTCAAAATTATTAGACAAAGATATTGCTTTTGAAGAAATTTCTGTTGAATATGAAATTTTAATTCCAGACAATCTTATTAGTAAAAAAAATCTAAATTCTTTAATGAATTCAGGTTATGGGAAATACTTATCTTTTATGGAAAAATCATATTTGCCTGAAAAAGATAAGGCAAAAAAAGATCTACTTCCTTCAGTAGATCTAGGTTTTGATTATAGCAACACTAATAAATACAGTTCGACTATTGGAAGCAGAACCTCTGCTTCTATGCATTTAACAGTAACTATTCCGATATTTAATGGATATAAAAAAGAAAATGATTTTGATATAAAAAAATATGAATATGAAAAGAAAGTTTTGGATCATAAAGACCTAGTAAAGGATTTTTTTGTATCATATAAAGAAAATTACAATAATTATTTATATATTAAGGAAAAGATTAATTCGCAAAAAAATATAATTAACAGCTTCAAAATGAAATATGAAGCAAGTGAAATATTATTTAAGGCCAACAGAATTAATATTAATGATTTAACAGAAGCTAAAAACAAATTAGACGAATCGATAAATGTCCTTAGTCAGCTTGAAATAGATTTAAAAAATACTGAATTAAATAATATTATTTATAACGGAGATTTAGAAAAAATAATTAATGGATTGGGATAGGCTTAAAACTTTTTATCATGTAGCTAGCTGTGGCAGTATCTCTAAAGCAATTCCTTCTGTCAATTTAAGTCAATCTGCCATAACAAGACAAATTCAATCTTTAGAAAATAGTTTAAAAACTAAGTTATTTAAAAGACATCCTTCAGGTCTAACTTTAACTGAGCAAGGACATATACTATATGATGAAACTGAAAAAATTTTTGTTGATTTAAACTCAATTGAAAAAAAAATAATTGAATATAAAAAGATACCTTCTGGAAGCTTATCTATAAATACTACTGTTGGCTTTGGATCTATGTGGCTAAGCCCCCGTTTAAATGAATTTGTTCAAGAATATCCAGATATCAATATGAAATTAAACTATTCAGAGGATGAGCAAGATATGTTGCGTCAAGATTATGATATTGGAATTTGGATGAGACGACCTAAGCACCTTGATTTGATATCTAAACATATAGCAAATATCAAATATCATATTTACGGAAGTTCTCATTATATTAATGAAATGGGTATGCCTTTAAGAAGATCTGAGCTGAATAACCATAGATTAATAACTTATGGTACTACTGGAAAACCCTCTCCACTTTCAGATACCAATTGGTTGTTAAGAACAGGTGTAAGGAAAGGTTCAGCTATAAGAAAACCCCACATGACAATAAATAATTTATATGGACTTTTAGTAGCTGTTGAAACTGGGGTTGGATTGGCAGCCCTACCAGATTATATGGTTCAGCATAAAGCCCATTTAGTTAAAATTTTACCTGATATTGAAGGACCAACTTATGAAGTACATATGGTTTACCATGAAAACCTTAGAGGTAGTCTTAAAATTGTTGCTTTTAGAGATTTTTTAGAAAAAAAGATTAAACAATGGAGATTTTGAGATAACTATAAATTTAAAAAAATTAAAAGTAGTTACTTAGTTAATTTAATATAATTATGAAGAACCTATTAAAAACATATAATTTTACAAAATTTCGAATAATTAAAGGTAATGGTTCTTATCTTTATGATGATAAAAATAATAAATATTTAGATTTTTCAGCCGGAGTTGCCGTAAATTCTTTAGGTTATAACCACCCTATTATTAAAAAAACTATTCAAGCTCAATTAAAAACAGGCATTACTCATCTATCAGGATCTCAAATACATTATTACAAAATTGAACTTGCAAGAATTCTATCTAAAAACTCAAATAAAGGAGATGTTTTTTTTTCTAATTCAGGGGCTGAAAGTATTGAAGCAGCTTTAAAAATTGCCAGAAATTATGGTAGTCATTTCAAAAAAGATGAAATTATTGCCATGACTTCATCATTTCACGGCAGAACTATTGGTGCCCTATCAGTTGGAAGTAACAAAAAATATAAATCAAATATTGGACCAATTCCTGGAAAAGTAAAATTTTGTCAATTTAATAATAGTAAAGATTTAAAAAAACTCATTAATAAGAAAACATTAGCAATTATTATTGAATTTGTCCAAGGAGATGGTGGAATTAATATTTGCAATAAAGAGTTTGCCAAAACAATCAAAGAGATTTGTAAAAAAAGAAAAATTTTACTAATAGCTGATGAAATACAAGCTGGAATAGGTAGAACTGGGTTGATTTTTGCATATAAAAACTATGGTGTATCTCCAGATATAATAACTTCTGCAAAAGGCCTAGGATCTGGTATCCCTATAGGCGCTACTATAATAAAAAAGTATATTGCTCAAAAAATTTCAATAGGATTTCATGGTTCTACTTATGGAGGTGGTATGCTTCAAACTAGAGTTGCTTATAATATTTTTAATATAATCAACAAAAAAAGCTTTTTAGAAAAAGTAACTCGAAATGGAAATTTTTTATCCAAATTACTAAAACAATTAAAATCTAATAATGAGAATACTATTAAAGAAGTTAGATCTAAGGGTTTAATGGGCGCAATAGAGTTCAGAAATAAACGTGATGCTTTAAAAATTTATAACAAAATTGCAAAAGGTGGCTTAATTACAACTTTAATTCAGGGAAATACTATTAGAATTACCCCGCCATTAATCATTGAGAAAAAAGACTTAAAAAAAGGATTTGACATAATTTCAACTAATATAGAGTAATTGTTTAATGATCAAAATCCTAAACATAATAACATTAATACCTTTTATAAGTTTTTTTTATGTATTAAGTCTAAAATACCGACTGTAGATTTACCTTAAATTTAATAGTCTAAAGATTGTTTTTGAAAAACAGTACCAATACCCTCTTCAGTCTCTAGTTCAGTAAGTAAGGCATTTTTAATTTCACCACTAATGATATGGATTTTTTGGACACCTTGATTGAGTGCTTTTAGAGAGTTTTCAACTTTTACTACCATACCATCTGATATTATCTTTTCATCAAATAGTTTTTTAGCAACATTCTCATCAACTGAGGAAATTCTATCACCATTTAGATCTTTAATAAAAGGGACGTCAGAAATAAAAATTAATTTACTAGCTGACAGATTTACTGCTAGTTCAGTAGCGATCGTATCAGCATTAACATTTAGAACATCAGCTGTATTTTTATCAAGAACAAGACTTGGCATTATAATCATATCATGTTCCTTAAAGAGCTTTTGTATCTCAAGCGCATCTACTGAAACTACATCACCAACTTGACCATAATCAACGCCCTCAACTACGTCTCTTTTTTTAGCTGCTATAAAATCTTTTTTTGATATTGGGATTGGAAAATTTCTAATGTTATATCTAGAACTTAAACTAAAGATATCAATTAAAATTTGTCCTGATATTTTTTTAGCTGCTTCAATGTCGTCTTGAGAAGTTATCCTTCTGCCATTTATTTTATGAGGTTCAATTTGATGAATATCTTTCATGTAATTATCTAATTGTCTTCCAAAACCAAAAACTAGAACAACTTTTAACTTAGTAATGGAGGATAATAACTCTTTGATATCCCCTATTACATTTTCGATACTTTTTTGATTATCACAAATTTTACCACTTACTTTTACAACTAATGTCGAGTTTTGAAGTATGGATTGATAAAATGATTGTGATTTTATCATAAGTATAATGGCAACATATCTTTCAAGCCAAGAGATTGATCTTCAGAAAACATTATATTCATACATTCAACTGCATTTCCTGAGGCGCCTTTAATCAAATTATCTAAACATGACTCTACAACAAAATTATTATCATCTTTGACTGATACTGAGAGGTCACAATAATTAGAACCAACGACATTTGATAACTTTGCTTGTGACTGAATTCTTACAAAAGGCATATTATTAAAGGTTTTTTCTAATAATTTTTTAATCTCATTAGAGTCAATATTGTCTTTAGAATGAATATGAGCTGTTAAATAGATACCTCTAGTAAAGGGGCCAGATAAAGGGACAAATGATAAATTATTTTTAAGACTAGGAAATGATTGAAAGATTTCTGCTAAATGCCTGTGTTTATTAACATTATATGAGAAAATATCCTTTGATCGTACAGAGTGATGATTTTTAGAGGTTGACATTTTACCCCCTCCACTAGAACCCGTAATGGCTGTGATTGAAATATTATCGATAAGTGTGTGAAATGGTAATATTGCTAATTGACTGGCTAGAGCAAAACAACCAGGATTGGCAATATTAGTTGCTTTTTGAATGTTTACTAAATTATTTTCAATAAAACCATAATCAAAATTGTTTTGGACTTCAGGGTTAAAAGAAGATTTATAATATTCTTTATAAGAATTAATATCATCTATTCTATAATCAGCGCTAAGATCAATAATTTTAACCTTATTAATTAATTCTTTAACATATTCATTTGCATAGCCATGAGGTAAAGAAAGAAAAACACAATCTAAATTTTTAAAGTCTTCTATGCTTGATGTTTGATTATCATTTAAATTTAAAGAGGATAAATGAGAAAATTCTTCTTCTATATCATTTTCCCGTTTTAAAATTTTGGCTATTTCAACTTTAGGATGGATTGAAAGAATTCTAAGTAACTCTAAACCTAAAAAACCATTGGCACCAATAACTCCTACCTTAATCATTATTAATCCTATTAATTATTTTAGCAAAAACATTTACGTGATTATTTGAGTTATAAATATTTAAATAATCTGAATTTTGGATATTAAATTTTTCTATAGATTGCTTGTAAGCAGATACATTATTTGTAACCGGTCCGCTGATAATTAAAAGCTTATCTTCTAATTTATTCATTTTTAAATTTTCAATAATATTGATTGCTCCAGATATATCATAAGCACAAATTATTATTACCTCGATTGAATTAGTTATCTCTTTATTTTGAATAATTTCTTTAGTTCCATAATCTCCATGATAGCCATCTCCTAATTCCATAAGAATGATATCAGCTTCTTTTGAAATATGGCTAATTATAGAAGTAGAACATTTTTCAATAAGTGATTTATCATTCATACAAGTACTAGGTAGACCATAATCGACAAAGTCTGAGGTTTTATAGGCACCATTATCTTCATAAGAATATAAATCCTTTTGTGAAGCCGTGCCTGCCAACTTGCAGGCATTTATTTTTTGAAAATACTTACTTAGTGTTTTGATTATAAAAGAAGTCACTGTTGTTTTACCTGAATCTATTCCAGTTCCTATAACAGCTATAGAGGGTATTGTTATGTGAGATTTATCTTCTTTAATTTTAGAAAAATCTTGAAGATTCAGTTGTTTACTTTGATTATCTATAATTGATCCTAAGACCTCACATTCAGTAGCAGGACCTAGGAGAATATTAAAATCTTTACAATTACCAATGACACCACCTAGATTTAAAATGTGTATTTTATCATGCTTGTTCAATTCATTAGGGACAGAACCTGTCATGCCAGAAGAAGCTATTCTGTTTCCTAGAGCACCAATTATAACGTCTCCTTCGGTTAATTCTGTGATACGTCCATAAACTAACTCTAATTTATTATAGTTAGGATTAACTGATATGACTTTAACTGCAATCAATTGACCTTGCTTACAGTCAATTTCATCAAAAATACTTAATTCATCAATATTATTGATGTTTTTTAGTACAGAGCCAATTTTTTTTGTTTTTATCATTTAAGGTTGTTTTTTATAGTCTTATCAAAAATTTAAGCAATAATAATTTTTAAAATTATAGTATTTTCCTTATATTTTTAGCCGCTTGTCTAATTCTTTGTTCATTTTCAACTAAACCAATCCTAACATAACCCTCTCCATACTCTCCAAAAGCTATGCCAGGAGCTACAGCAACCTTAGCTTTTGTCATAAGGTCTTTTGCAAATTTTAAAGAACCTTTTGTTTTGTAAGATTTTGGGATGGGAGCCCATGCAAACATACTAGCGCTTGGAGATGGAATTACCCAACCAGACCTTGCCATAGTTTCAATTAACACATCTCTTCTATTTTGATAAGTAGTTCTAATTTCAGAAATGCATTTTTGAGGTCCATTCAAAGCAGCTGTAGCCGCTACTTGAACTGGAGTAAAAGCACCATAATCTAGGTATGATTTTATTTTTGTTAAAGCTCCTATTAGTTTTGAATTACCTACAGCAAATCCTATTCTCCATCCAGCCATTGAATAAGTTTTGGACATTGAAGTGAACTCAACAGCTATTTCTTTTGCCTTATTTACTTGCAAAATTGATGGTGGTGGGTTTTTATCAAAATAAATTTCAGCATAAGCCAAATCTGATAAAATATATGTTTTATATTTTCTAGCTATTTTTACTAACTCTTCATAAAAATCAAGTGTTACAACTTGAGCTGTTGGATTAGATGGGAAGGAAACAATAAGTGCAATTGGTTTTGGAGAAGAATGCCTTATAGATCTATCAAGGCGTTCTAAATATAACTCTGGGTCAAACACTCCATCTTCCATAGTAGGTAAATGCCTTAAAGAAGCTCCAGCTATTATAAAACCATAAGGATGTATAGGGTAAGAAGGGTTTGGTGATAAAATTATATCTCCTGGAGTAGTAATTGCTTGAGCTAAATTGGCTAAACCTTCTTTAGAACCAAGAGTAACTATTACTTCTTTCTCTATATCTAAATCAACATTAAACCTACGTTGATAATATTTGACCTGTGCTTTTCTTAATCCAGGGATACCTTTACTAATAGAGTATCGTCCAGTACCAGGATTATGAGATGTTTCATTAAGTTTTTCTATAATATGTTTAGGAGTTGGTATATCAGGATTACCCATTCCAAAATCAATGATATCTTCTCCCTTAGACCTAAGTTCAGCTTTAATTCTGTTTACCTCTGAAAAAACATAAGGAGGTAATCTTTTAATTCGATCGAATTCTTTAGCCATAAGTTATAAATATATGAATATCGATAATTAATTAAATAAAAAATTTAAAATATAATTTTTTAAGTTAGCTCTATTTCGCCTCTAAAAAAAGTTACCGCCTCTCCTCCAATAAGGACTCTTTCATTTTTATCAGAACAATGGATTTTTCCACCTCTCTCAGAAATTTGAAGGGCAATCATCTCTTTTTTATTAAGCTTTCTTGACCAATAAGGAATTAATTCGCAGTGAGAAGAACCAGTCACTGGATCTTCAGGAATTCCCAATTTTGGTGCAAAATTTCTCGATACGAAATCTACCTCATTCCCCACAGCAGTAATGACAACAGATGGATAATTCAATTTTTTTAATTTTTCTAAATCTGGATTTATAGATGAAATATCTTCTTGATTTTCAAATACAGCTATCAAATCTCTATGTGCTAAAAGTTCAATAGGTTTTCTTCCTAATGCTTCATAAACAAGATTTGTATCATCAATAGTTTTAGGGGGTCTAGATGGAAAATCCATTAAATATAAATTTTCATTAATGGTAACTTTTAACGTATCACCTAATTTTGTTTTGAAAATTAAAGTATTAATTTTATTTTCAAATTCATTTAACAATATATGAGCAGTAGCTAAAGTAGGATGACCTGCTAGGTCTAGTTCGAATTTAGGTGTAAACCATCTTATATAAAACAAATTATTATCTTCGATAAAGAATGCGGTTTCTGATAAGTTATTCTCCATAGCTATGTTTTGCATTATTTGATCAGGTAACCACTCCTCCAAAGGACAAACAGCTGCAGGGTTTCCTTTAAAAATTTCAGAAGTAAAGGCGTCTACTTGATAAATAGGAATTTTCAATATTTTACTCCCATTCAATAGTTGATGGGGGTTTAGAAGTAATATCGTATAAAACCTTATTAACCTTATCAACTTTGTTTATAATTAGTGTTGATATTTCTGATAGAATTTCAATGGGTATATTGGATACATTTGCGGTCATACCATCAGTAGAATTAATACACCTTAATACACAAGTTTCTTCATAAGTTCTTTCATCTCCCATAACACCTACAGAACGAACAGGTAATAAAACAGCAAAAGCTTGCCAAGATAAATGATAGAGTTTGTTTTCTTTTAAATAATTAATGAAAATTTCATCAATATCTCTTAAAGTATCTAATCTTCTTTTAGTAATTTTACCAATACATCTTATTCCTAACCCTGGACCTGGAAAAGGATGCCTTAATATAAATTCTTTATTTAATTTATAAAAAAGACCTAACTTTCTAACTTCATCTTTAAATAATTCTTTAAAA